>CAZXRL010000083.1:0-10708 GCA_964643275.1 uncultured Candidatus Brevefilum sp. | reverse complement strand
CTTTTTCGGACCTCCCCAGACAGTTAATATAATCCCGCCGAGCAGACCGCCAATGGCCCCGGCAGACTGAACCGCAGCCAGGATCGTCGAATCCCCATTGGTCGAAGCAAGGATCATGGGGTTCAATAAAGTATACGCGACCGTGAAAAAGAGATTGCCAAAAAAGAAGACCAGCTGAAGATAGAGCAGACCTTTTCTCGTAAAAACATAGCGAAAACCGTACGCCAGCTCCCGAAAAAAAGCGCCTGAACGGGTATCCCTGGGCTTTCTTTTCGGCTCCGGGATGACCACAACCGCAAGGCAAACCAACGCGATCACCAGGGTCGCCAGGTCAATGGCAATGATGCCTGCCACGCCGATCATGCCAATAAGAAGCCCTGCCATGATCGGGGCAACAATCCCCACCCCGGATTCAGCCATTGAGATCATGCCGCTTGTCCTGGCGTAATGTTTCTTCTTCACCATCAATGTGATGGCTGCGGAATAAGCCGGCCACTGAAAGGCACCAAAGATTCCGCCAACAGCCCCTGTGATGTAGAGATGCCAGATCTCCAATTGTCCCACCAGCATCAGGATTAAGATCGTCAGGGTGACCAAACCTGCACCGATATCACTGAGGGCCATCACCCATTTCCGGTTCCAGCGATCAACAAGGACCCCAGCAATCGGAGAAAAAACAATCAGCGGGGTGAAAGAGAAAAACCCTATCATCACCAGAGGTGTCGCCTGGCCGGTCTTTTCCCATGCCCAAATCCCCATGGCAAAATGGGTCATTTGAGAGCCAATCATCGAAATGACCTGACCCACCCAGACCAGAAGAAAGGCTTTCATTCCCGTTGGTTTTGAAGTCATTAATCACATTCCTCTGCGACTATTTTGGTCATCACTGTTGACCATGACAATTCCTGGTTCACTTACACATCATCCATTCAGGCTATCTCTGGTAAAATCGGAGGAGAGAACAAACGAATGGATATTGAATATATGATACCTACACGAAAAATCCTTGTCCTCCTGCTCATCATCACCGCTTTGCTCGCAGCCTGCAGCCCGGAAGCGACCCAGCCCCCTATGCCAACCGAGAGTCTTGAGCCACCGGCCACAGCGACAGCCCTCCCATCGCCAACCGCTTTTCCAACACCTACGCCGACACCCCTGCCGCTTGGTGGACAGCAGACACGTTATGAGATTGAATTAACAGTCAATTATTATAACCGTTATATCCAGGCATCCAGCCGGTCCTTTTTCACCAACAGGACATCCGTCCCCATCAATGAAATGGTTTTCGTGGTTTATCCAGCCATATTCGGCAATGCTATCTTCATCAGATCAGTCAGGGTTGGCGACAGCCTCCAACAGGCGGATTACGTTTGGGAGAGCCACCGGATGGTGATCCCGCTTCAGACGCCGCTGATGCCCGGAGACGTGATCGAGATTGAACATGATTTTGAACTGTATATGCCTGATCGCGATGGGATGGGCGGTGTGTTCAGCCAGACCGATGAACAACTCAATCTTTCTTACTGGTTCCCCATGATCCCGCCATATGATGAAACCGAGGGCTGGGTCACCCACGAGTATCAAACCGTCAACAGCTATTTTGTCGGAGAACATCTCACATTTGAACCCTCGGATTATGATGTTATCCTTCAGTTCACGGACAGGCGGGAAAATTTTAAGATCGCCGCTGGGGTGCTTCCTCAGGAAGAAAACGGCGTTATCCGTTATCAGCTTGACCTGGCAAGGACCTTCATCCTTTCCATCAGCGATATATTCTCACTTGAAGAAAGGGACGTCAACGGCACGAAAATCCAGGCCTTCACCTTCAATGCGCACGCCCCGGTCGGCAAGGATGTCGCTGATATCGCCGTCCAGGCGCTGACGCTCTTCTCAGAGCTATATGGGGATTACGAACGTGATGTGTTGTCCATTGTGGAATTTAATTCGGATATCGGGATGGAGTTTGACGGGCTGATTTTCCTAAGCCCTGCCTTCTATAACCTGTATCCCGGCAACTCAAGATCGAATATTCATGTCTACACTGCCCACGAAATCGCCCACCAATGGTTCTTCAGCCTGGTCGGCAACAATCAAGCCCTGGAGCCCTGGCTTGACGAGGCTTTTGCGACTTATTCTGAGAGATTGTTCTACGAACGCCATTATCCAGATGACCTGGACTGGCACTGGGATTCATACATCCTCGCGCATAATCCCTCTGGCGAGATCGATATTTCGATCTATTTTGGTGGGACCCTCTTTGAATACCGAACTATTGTTTATCGTAATGGCGCGCTTTTTCTACATGAATTACGCGAGACCATCGGTGAAGAGGCCTTTTTCAGCTTCCTGAAGGATTACGTCCAAAGGCATCGCTATGAAATTGTCACAGCAGATGATTTCTGGGGGACCCTGCGGGAGCACACCGATGTGGACCTGACCCCACTTCATAATAAGTATTTCACTTCAACTGAGGAGTGACATAAAAAGCCCATCATCCCACCTCTTAAAATAAGAACGAACCATTGTCCTGGAAATCGCAAAAATAAAAGAAGAGCTGTAATTAATATTGATTGTGAATCATCCAATCACATCCCCAGGTTGGGATTCCAGAGAGTAGAATTTTGAAAGGCTCACAACGATTGACTTTGTGATGGGCTATCCAGAATCATACAATAGATTGAAATACTTTTGATATTTATCTGACAAGAATGCCTTTTCCACATGCATTTTTCCACATCTATGGATTAAAAGTGATTTATGCTAGAATTATGCCATGAGCGAAAAAGACAGTAATGAAGCCCGTGAGGATGCAGAAAACGCAGTTGAACCCTCCCGTCCTTCAGAAAATGAAGATACCAGAGAGAACAAAGTGACACCATCCGGTTTGGATCCTTCCGGCGAGGAAGGGTCTCGCGCGGGTCAGTCGGATCACCCTCAGGATGAGAACGGCTGGGTCAATGAGGCGGATGTGTATCCAGATCCGGATGAAGGCGGGCAGGACCCTGCAGAAGAGGAAACCGGCGATCTGGAAGCCACGGCGGGATGGTGGGGAGAAATTCCCTTCACACCGATCGAGTCAGCGGATGATGAAGAGACTCAACCCATCCGGCCGCTCTTGTCATCTGACGAGGAAACACGAGTTACGCCACTGAAAGACCAGGCTGATCCGAACGCTGAGACACGGATCACGGCGACGGGGACTGACACTCAGCAACCTTCTGATGATATGCCCACAATTCCCCCGCCCAATGCTCCCCAGGGGTGGACGCCGACCAAACCCAACCTGCCCAAATCCGTCAGCGAAGTGGATGGACAGGCAACTCGCGTGACCCCATCGGCATACAGTGCGTCACAGCGGACAACGGAAAAAAGCACACGTGCGGAGACCTCTGCCGCACGTCCTGAACAGCAAAAAGGCCGTCGGCCTTCTGAGCTGACCCGTCCGGAAAAGCCCATGGAAAAGAAAAGGCGACAGGGATGTCTCGTGCGCGTGGCACTGGTCTTGGGATTCCTGATTGTGCTTGCGGTTCTGATTCTGGGTTCAATCGGGATCTATCAGTATTTCCGAATCAGGTCAACGCTGCCCGATGTTTCCGATTTGCGTGAACGCGCTGCCCAATTTGAAACCACGCGAATTCTTGATCGGGACGGAAATGTCCTTTACGAGATTCTGGATCCCAACGCTGGCCGGCGGACCTATGTCTCCCTGGAGGATATATCTCCTTACTTAATTGCCGCAACACTTGCCACGGAGGACAAGGACTACTATACGCATCCTGGCTTTGATATGTGGGCGATGATGCGGGCCCTGTATCAAAATTACACCGCGGGCGAAATCGAATCCGGTGCTTCAACGATCACCCAGCAGCTTGCGCGGGCATTGCTCCTTGATCCTTCTGAACGCTATGAGCAGTCGTATGAGCGTAAGGCGCGCGAGATTGTTCTGGCATATGAGATCACCCGCCAATATTCCAAAGAAGAAATCCTTGAGCTCTATCTGAATGAGAATTATTACGGGAATTTGGCCTATGGGGTTCAGGCAGCATCCGAGACCTATTTCAGGACCTCGGCGGATGCCCTTAATCTCTGGCAATCGTCCTTCCTGGCGGGACTTCCGCAGGCGCCAGCGGTCTATGATATTTATAATAACAGGGATGCGACGCTTTATCGCCAGCGAACGGTTCTGGTGTTGATGTATGAATTGAGCCTTGAACGGAACTGCATTGAAGTTGGCCTGGGCAGACCTCCCGTTTGTGTCTCTTATGAGGAGGCCACGCAAGCCGGGATTGATCTGGAGGCGTACGAATTCCCGGATCCCACCATCAACATGACGTATCCCCACTGGGTGGTCTATGTCAGGACCCTGCTGGAGGAGCAATTCGATCCGCAAACGATTTACCGCAGTGGTTTCACAGTCCACACAACCCTGGACCCTGACCTGCAGGACACAGCCGAAAGGATTGTCTCCCAACAGGTTGCCGCACTGGAAGGCCATAACGCAACCAATGGCGCTCTGGTGGCGATGGACCCGAATACGGGTGAGATCCTGGCGATGGTCGGTTCTGAAGATTTCTATAACGAGGCCATTGACGGCCAGGTGAACATGGCGCTCTCAAAAACCCGGCAGCCGGGTTCGGCCATCAAGCCGCTGACCTATGTCGCCGCATTTGAGAAAGGCTGGACGCCCTCCACGCTGATCTGGGATGTTCCCTCGGAATTTCCACCCTCCGGTGATCCCTTCGATACAAATCCCCCCTATATCCCTGTCAATTATGACGGTAAATTCCATGGTCCGGTTACGGTGCGGTCTGCCCTGGCAAACTCGTATAATATCCCGGCTGTCAAAGCCCTTGAGTTCGTTGGGATTAATGATGATCCGGATACACCGGGCAGAGAAGGATTGATCGCTTTTGCTGAGCGTTTGGGGATCACCAGCCTGACCCGACAGGATTACGGCCTGTCCCTGACCCTGGGCGGCGGGGAGGTCAGCCTGATGGAATTGACAGGTGCATTTGCGACCTTCGCAAACGAAGGCCGTAAAATGCCGATGGTTGCCATCTCGAAGATTGTTGACCATTCAGGAAATCTGATCTATGAATATGAGACGCCTCCAGGCGAGCAGGTCGTCAGAGTTGAACACGCTTACCTGATTTCTTCGATCCTGGCGGATAAAACCGCCCGGGTACCCATGTTCGGCACCAATCCGGTGATCAACCTTGATTTCACAGCCGCTGTGAAGACGGGCACCACCAATGACTTTAGGGACAACTGGACGATGGGTTACACGCCCGATCTTGCGGTCGGCGTTTGGGTTGGGAATGCCGATTATACACCCATGGTCAATACCACCGGGCTGACAGGAGCCGGGCCGATTTGGGCGCAGTTCATGACCGAGGCAATCCAGCAACTCACCGGTGGCACCCCTTCATCCTTTGTACGGCCGCCGGGTATTCTCGATCGTGTGATCTGCGAAGTTTCAGGGACTGAGCCATCAGAATGGTGCCCTCGCCAGACGAGTGAAATTTTTGCTGCAGACCAGCTGCCCGCGCCAAAATCGGAAGATCTTTGGAAAAAGATCACTATTGATACCTGGACAGGGCTGGGCGCCTCAGAGGCCTGTAAGGAATATACTGAGGAGGTGTTCGCGGTTAATGTGGATGATCCCTGGGCACAGAAATGGTTAAAGGAAAATTCCAATGGACGGGCCTGGGCTGAAAGCATGGATTTCTCTGACCCCATCTCCTTCGTGCCGGAAAGAGAATGTCGAGGGGCCGATCCCCGTCCGGTGATCGGCTTTGTGGGTATTGGTGATGGCGATACGATTTCTGCCAGCCCATTGGAGATCCGCGGCTCTGTTTACGCAACCGAAAATTTTGAGTCATACCGCATTGAATGGGGACGCGGATCGGATCCAGTTTCCTGGAAGGTCCTCGTTGATAACGTCAAAACCCAGCAGAAATCCCCCGATGTCCTGTATGAATGGGATCTGGATGATGTCGAACCCGGGATGATCACATTGAAGATTTATATGGAAAGCACCGAAGATACCTACGCGGAGCGGACCATCGTTTTGAATATTCAGATCCCGACAGCCACCCCGACGTTAACGCCCACCTCGACTGAGACAATGGTCCCAACCATCACGCCTACCGAGACAATGACCCCCACCCCATCACCGACAAACACACCTACACCAACACAGACACCGACTTCTTCGCTGACGCCAACGTCGACGGTGACGGTTACGCCGACTTGATCGTGAAAGGCTAGAACAGAGCCAGTTGTGAGGATTGATATTCCGGCGGGTCAACCTGGATTTGTTCAAGAAATAAATCCAGCGACAACAGCGAATTGGCTTCCAGATCGCGGATAAGGCGGAACTTTACGATAATGAACTCGCGATCCAGTGCTTCTTTGAGCACCGGGTCGCGTTGTTTTTTATAGGCAAGCAGGTTCTCCCTGCTCCCCGGAATGAGCAGGATTTTTCTCTGTGCTTGAATGGATTGAGTCTGCATGGCGTTCCGGACGAGGGCAGTGGTCAGGATCTGAAAGCTGAATACCGGTTCATCCTCATGGGCGGGGTCACGCCAGATGAGCGGTTGTTCCCCTTCCGCTGCAAAACCCAGTCGTTGGGCAATGCCGGTGAGGGCTTCCCAAATGTCTTGAATATCTTTTTGTCTAATTACTGGCTGGTCAGATTCCCGGAGTTTCCAAAGTGCTGCATCTGGCATAACCAATTCAGCATAGGACTCCAGGCAGTTGAGGATATCTTCATGCGATGGCGTGAAAATCCCGGGCAGTTCCTGATAGACGGCATCTTTTAAATCATCAGCAGAAATTTCGTCTGTATCGATCAAGCGCTGGAGAATGATCTCTTCCAAACGGTCAATCAATGACACCTCGGGATCATCAGGTCTTTCCAGCCACCATATTCCAGTTTCAAGCGTGGCAGTATCGTCACCCACACGTTTCAGAAATCCGGGTTCCTCGAACAACGATTCCAGCAGCTTTTGAGTTTCAGACGCAAACTGGTTCTCATTCTGCATGAAGATGTCAATGGCTAGAGCATTCTGATGAGCAAGACCGGTCACCACAGCTGCGTGAACCTGCTCATATTCAGCGGGTTCTCCTTTTTCACGGAGGTAGGCTGAAATTTTCTCGCGAGCAATATTGAGGGTGGCTGTGGGCTGAATGACGACTGGCACGTCGGTACGACGTTCGTAACTGCATTGGGCAATTTCATCATCAACGGATTGGGCAAATGAAGCCAGCTGCCAGCCTGCCGCATTTGCAGCCAGCGATGCTGACAGGAGCAGCATCGGTTCATCCTCCGCGACCAGCCCCCAGAACCTGCAGGCAGGATCGCTGATGGCGTGGATTGTTGCGAAAAGGCTTTTTAATGCGTTGGTGTGCCAGTTCCAGTCGTACCGCTGGCGGGAGAGGACCTGGCGGATCGGCGTGATGGCATCGCGGCCCCAGATCCATCCGGTCCATAGGGCTGAGAACGTCCAGAAGGCTTGATTGGGCCTGGGGATGGCTGTGATAACCGCCGGAATGGGGGTATCTCCCAGCAAAGGTAATAGTTCCTTAAGCCGCCCTTCGTATAGAGTGATGGCAGGCTCAGGGGGAATACTGCCTTCCCAATTCATGACTGGAACCAGGCTTTTAACAGTCTGCCAGGTCTTGACCGCCTCCTCAAGGGCTTTCCAAAGATTCCTCTCCCGGTAGACTGATGGGACCACAATCTGGCGAGGACGTTCGCGCGGGGTAGGGTGAGGCCAGAGCGTATTTCCCTGATCCGCAGCGCTGAGAATTAATGCAATCAATAATTCACGCCTCCGGGGTGATTGCTCAAGGCTTTCGAGTTTATTAATGATCGTCTGCAGGATAATCAATGGACGGGCAGGATAGGCATTTAAAGCATTGCTTACCTGTGTCCGAAGGGGGTCATTCTCGCCCGTGATCCGGTTGAGTGCCCGGGCCTGGTGAAGGCGGAGTGGGGGCAATTCGGACAAGGGGTCCCCTGACTCTGCACCCAATGCCTGTTCACCCTGTGCGCCGCAATGCGGGCAGGTGACAATAGCGGCATAAGGCCGGTCCCCGCCTTTTTGCCAAAGAAAAACCTCTGCTTCAATCTGGCGCTTGCAGTCAGCACAGTTAATCTGGTACAGGCTCCGGATGTAGGGTTCCATCCGTGTTTCGCCTTTGGAAGCAATGGCAAGGTCCTGTAAGGTGGCGACAAATTCACTTTCCCGGGGTGCGCTTGCCAGGGTTCTCAGGAGAAAGGCATGGATGGGGTTATTGGCGGCGACCAGGACGGGGTATCCGGATTCGACCAGTTCGATGGCGATCAGGGGGTTAAAGCCAAAGGGATCGAGGATTAAGGTTCCCATAGGGAGGTTCGCAGCCGCCCAATTCCTGACCATCCCTTTGGGGATGGGCGGAAGGAAACGTCCCAGCGGCAAGGCCGGTGGGGAATCCGTTCCGGAAACATACGGCACATTCATCGAACCCATCCTTTTTCATGCGAGTGTTCGATGCGGAAGTATGATGTTACACTCGAAATGTCAACTGGGATGATGTTTCATGAAGTGAAGAAGGCTTCGAAACTCATCCTTTACATTTCAATAATTCAACCTGATAAGATGTTAATGCCAATGATCCTTGCAGGGTGTGATTTTCGGAAAACAGCGATTGCCATTCACCCTCCGGCAGGTCAAAAACAAGGTCGCGGCTGCTGAAATTCAGAAGGATCAGGATTCGGTCCCGATCCCAGGTGCGTTCGAATGCCAGGATATGGCGGGGATCATCGTTGAGGGGCTTAAAGTCACCCTGCTGCAAAGCAGGTTCGGCCTTCCGGATTTCTATGAGCCGTCTGATGAAGTTCAAAAGCGATTCCGGATCCTGCGACTGGCTGTCAACATTACGCTCAGGATAATTCTCGTTGACTGGAAGCCAGGGTTCAGCCTCTGAAAAACCTGTGTTGACCTCATCCTGCCACTGCATTGGCGCACGGCACCCATCCCGACCTTTGAAGAACGGCCAGAAGGTCTTGCCGATCGGGTCTTTGACGTCCTTTTTCCTGCGGATCGGGATGTCCCTCAGACCTATTTCTTCACCGTAATAAATGAAGGGCGTGCCGTTGAGGGTCAGCAGCATTGCCGCAGCGACCTTTGCACGGCGGTCATCTTCTCCAAAACAATAGCGGGAGGCGGCGCGGATCATGTCGTGGTTGCTGAGGAAATTATTCGGCCAGGCACTTTCTTCAAGTTCCGCATACCATTTTTGGGCGGATTTGAGAAACCGTTTCGGATGCCATTGGTTTTCTGCGAATTCAAAGTTGAATGCGGCATGCAGTTTATCCTCGCCGCAATAGCTGGCGGTTTGGGTCGTATCCGCAAGGAATGTTTCACCGACAACATAGGCATCTTTGTGTTTGTCGAGGATCTCTCTGATCTCTTTCAGGAGCGGAAACATGTCGGGCTGGGAAACATCGTTGATGTGTTTCTGGCGGTCGAAGGCACGGATCCCGAGTTTGGGAGGGTTATCCTTGAATTGGGGGTCTTTGAAGTAAGCATTGAACACATCCAGACGAAAGCCGTCAACACCTTTTTTGAGCCAGAAACGAAACACATCCAGCATCTCTTTGCGGACGTCAGGATTTCGCCAGTTTAGATCGGGCTGCTCCTTATAGAACATGTGATAGTAATACTGGTTAAGGTTGGGGTCATATTCCCAGGCTGAGCCGCCAAAAACCGCGGTCCAGTTGTTGGGCGGGCTGCCGTCTGGTTTGGGATCGTGCCACAGATACCAATCATGGTAGGGGTTGTCTTTGGATTTCTTTGATTCGAGGAACCACGGGTGCTGGTCGGAAGTATGGTTAAGAACCAGGTCAAGGATTAGGTGGATATCCCGTTTTTTGGCTTCTTTGACCAGCATTTCGAAATCTTTCATGGTGCCGAACTTTGGATCAATGTCCGTATAGTCGGCGACATCGTAACCGTAATCCACATCCGGCGAGGGATAGATGGGCGAAAGCCAGATTGCATCTATCCCCAGGCCCTGCAGGTAATCCAGTTTGCTGATGATTCCCTGCAGGTCGCCGATGCCGTCATTGTTAGAATCAGCAAAGGAACGTGGATAGATTTGATAGATGATCCCATCGCGCCACCATAGAAAATCCTTTTTCATGTTGTTTCCCTTTTGCTTGTGAATGTATTTACCTGGAATCGTTTTACTCTTCCTAAGAATACCATAACCTTTTCATTATTTAGAAAATCATTGGCTATTCTCAGCGTGGTTTTAGGTTAAATAGCGCAAAGCTCCCAGATGATTTATGCCATATATCCCGCTATTAATTCCAAATTGGCGCGTTTACCCACCCATAGCATGGCTTCCCAGGTTTTTCTTCGGATCTCATCACCTTCCTCCACCAAAAAATCTGCGGATTTGTCATCCTCGAGCGTAATTTTCCAATCCACTTTCACATAAGGCATATTTCAGTTGTTTCCTTACGGTATTGATTACACGCAACTGCAATGGGGCATTCATTGTCAATTATGGCTGAATCATAGTATGTTTTGTGTTTTGGATTGAACAACGCTGATTTTAGAGCTTTACCTAGGGCTATTGGTCTCCTTCATCTAAAAATCCCTTGCACCTCTGTTTAATTTGTGCTAAAATCACTGTTGAGTTGATAAGCACTTGT
>CAZXRL010000082.1:0-10814 GCA_964643275.1 uncultured Candidatus Brevefilum sp. | reverse complement strand
TGCTTGATCAATTTCGTTCCTTACCAGATGCTGAGATCATAGAGATAACGCCCCAGCTCATGACCGACATCAGTGACACAGAAACGCCTCAGGGTATTTTGGGGGTGCTCAAACGTCAACCCTTGCCTCTCCCGGATGACCCGGATTTCATCATCCTTGCCGATCAGATCCGGGACCCGGGCAACCTGGGTACACTGCTCAGAACGGCGGAAGCAGCCGCTGCGGATGCCGTTCTGCTCTCTCCGGGAACTGTGGACGCCTTTTCACCCAAAGTGCTGCGGGCCGGCATGGGGGCGCACTTCCACCTTCCCATCCAGCATCTGCCCTGGGAAACCCTCAATGACATTCTCCAGGGGCTGCCTGTCTATCTCGCCACAGCCGAAAACGGCACGCTGCTCTGGGAAGCTGATTTCACACAGCCTTGCGCTCTGCTGATCGGCGGCGAGGCTTTCGGCGCATCACCCATGGGAGAGGAAAAAGCAACCCACCGGGTAACGATCCCCATGCAAGGCCGGGCTGAATCCCTCAACGCCGCCATTGCAGCCGGGATCCTGATCGCTGAGGTCTTGCGTCAACGATACCAGACAAAGAAGGAATAACATGCGAATCCGATCCATCACAATCTTCATCCACCCGCGCTGGCCGGTCAGCGAACTCCTCCTGCAAAAAGCGGGAATCTTTGCCCAGCAAGCCAGAGAGGTGTATTCCTCCGCTGGGATTGACGTTCAGACCGTGCGTCTGGCAACACTTCCCTTCCCGGAGTATCTCTTCGCTGAGAATTATGTTCAAGCGGCTGCCAGGATCGAATTCCTCGCCCACAGCGAGGGGTTTGAATATACATCCCTTGGGCCAGCCTCCCCTGAAAACCTGCCGGCTTATACCGCGATTCCTCAACTGCTGGCGAATTCCGGCGGCCTTTTCTTCTCCGGCCATCTAACCACCCCGGAGGGTGAAATCAGCCTTCCTGCTGTACACGCCTGCGCGGGAGTCATGCATCAGGCAGCGTCAATTGAGAAAAACGGCTTTGCCAATTTACGGTTCGCCGCCCTTGCCAATGTCAAGCCCTGGGCGCCGTTTTTCCCGGCTGCTTATCATCAGGGGAAAGCACCTGCCTTCGCGCTTGCCCTGGAAGCCGCTGACCTTGCAGTATCTGCTTTCGAAAATGCAACCTCCCTGGCACTAGCGCGCAGGACACTCATTGAATCAATTGAGAGCCATGCCCGGATCCTCGAAGAGACGGGCAGGCAGCTCGCCAGCACGTATCAGTTTGAATTCAAAGGACTTGATTTCACCCTCGCGCCGTTTCCAGGCCCTGAAAAATCCCTGGGGCATGCTCTGGAACTGCTCGGTGTACCCGCCGTGGGGCTGTCAGGAAGCCTCGCTGCCGCAGCCTTCCTGACGGATACACTCGACCGCGCCGACTTCACCCGCACCGGCTTCAACGGATTGATGATGCCGCTGCTGGAGGATTCGACCCTTGCCGAACGCGGTGCTCAGGGCGTGCTCTCGGTCACGGACCTCTTGCTTTATTCAGCGGTCTGTGGGACGGGTCTGGACACCCTCCCCCTGCCAGGGGATACGACAGTCGAGCAAATCCAGGCTGTGCTCCTGGACCTGGCATCTTTATCTCTAAGACTGGATAAACCTTTAACCGCCCGTCTGATGCCAATCCCTGGCAAAGCAGCTGGTGACCCGACTGGATTCAATTTCGAATACTTTGCCAACAGCCGGGTGCTCGAAGTGCCTGCCAAACCCCTGACAGGGCTGCTGGCCGGCAATGAAAAGATAGAAATCTCCACGCGATTTAAGAGCTGAGTCGTCCTAATGATGTAGTTTTCGTTAATTGGGCAATTTACAAACTTACTGGACCTGCTTGAAATTGACCAGGATCAGGTTTTGCTGGCAGTCATTGAAAGTCTGGATTGCAATCGGATGCGAAAGCGGAATACCGTTGGTCTCCATCAATTGAATGAACAACGAATTCTCGCTTTCAACAACCAGATTCTCCAACAGGAATTCATACCCTGAATCGCCATAGACTTTTGCGCTGCCCGACAGGCGGTAAAGGTCAATGGTATACTCCCCCAATTCGCCAAAAAGATGCAACTGCAGCCCAGGGATCGGTTCGTCTTTCAAATCCCATACCTGCCCTGCAATCACCAGCCAGTCGCAACTGAGCTGTGGACGGAGCAGATCGCTGTTAAAAGTCTCGATATCGCCCCTTTTTACAAAAGGCAAAGTCTCCAAAGTCGGTGTCAGGGTGATAGTCGGAACGTAGGTCAGGCTTGGTTCAGGTGTTGGCGTGAGGATCGCCGTGGCGGTGGGCCCAGCCGGGATATTTGTTGTGAGCGTGTTTGTTGCAGTGGCCGTCACCTCCCCAACCTGTGCATAGGGGCCCCAGCCAAATATCAACATCGCCAGCCAAATTCCGCCGCCCATAATTAAAAGAAAAAAAATAAATCCACCCGGCCCCAGCTTTTTCTCAGGCGGGGGTTTCCGAGGTGTCGCCATAGTTGGCAGCGACTTTTGCGAACCGTAATGGTTCGGAGAATTAGGTTTCCGTGAGGGAGAAGGCTGGCTCATATTAATCGATCAAGACCTCAATCTTGCTGGTTTCGCGCGTCTCTTCCACCCAGCGATAAATTGCCTGGCGTTGAAGCGTTAAGAGGGCATCCTGGCTCAGAGGCCGCTCCGCACGATCCAGCACCAGAACGATATGATATCCGATCTCTGATTCAATCGTTTCTGAAAAGACACCCACCGGAAGATTAAAAGCGGCTTCTTCCACCTCGGGGATCAATAAATATCCACGCGGCACCCAGCCCAGATAACCCCCGGTCTCCGCTTGATAGATCAGGGCCACTTCTTCAAAGTCCACCCCTGAATTCAACTTCGTTCTTGCTTCAGACGCGCCTGCGCTCGTCCGGGTCAGCACCTGACGGATTTCCACCTGTTCCTGAACTTTGGGAACCGATTCAATGATTTGGTCCCGTTTGACTGCGGCAAGCATCTGAAGTCTCAACATCTGAAACAGGTCATCCTCCGAATAACGCCACGCAGCCATCCAGGCAGAGAGGTCCACCTCAGCAGCAAGTAAGTCAATCCGGGACTGCACGTCTTCATCCGTTACTGCAAAACCTGATTCAATGGCCCCCTGTGCCAAAAGCATCTGGTCGATCAGGTCATCCAGGATAAGCGTACGGGCTTCTGCCTGATCTTCCACAGGCGTGCCCAGGGATTCCTGCGCCAGCAGATAACGGGCCAATTCGTTTTCAAACCAAGCCAGGGGGAGCCGTTCATCGTTGACGATGGCCGCTGCCGGGATGGGCGCAGGGGTGGGTTCATCAGGTGTTGGTGTCGTTGTCGCTTCTGCTGCCTGAGGTTCCAACTCATTTGTCGGCGTAGCCCCATTGGAGCAGGAAGTAAGAATAAGGACAAATAAAACCAACAAGAGGGGCAGGATGCGAAGCCGGCTTCGGGTCGTAAGCATGTCATCCATTATACCAGCGACAGGAAAATATCAAGCCATTTGCAGCCAAACCGCCTCAAAACCAAAAAGGCTGCTCCCGTGGGAACAGCCTTTGCGTTTTAGTTTCTCAGGTAAGGGTTTAGAAACCGCCCATACCGCCCATGCCACCTGCGCCTCCGGGGGGCATGCTGGGTTCATCTTCAGGAATATCTGTGATCAGCGCCTCAGTGGTCAGGATCATGGCAGCAATGGATGCCGCATTCTCCAGAGCGCCGCGCGTCACCTTTGCGGGATCAATCACGCCGCCTTCGACCATATCGACATACTCTTCGGTTAACACGTTAAAACCGATCTTGAGATTCTTCTCTTTGGCCTGGGCCTGGCGGACGTTCGAGACCACCACAGAACCATCCTGGCCAGCGTTTTCAGCAATCTTGCGCATCGGGATCTCGAGAGCATTGCGGACAATCTTGACGCCAATCTGAGCGTCGCTGTTTTCCATCTTAATACCATCAAGCGAACTCATTGCGTTGATCAACGCCACACCACCGCCAGGGACTATCCCTTCCTCAACAGCCGCACGGGTTGCTGAGAGGGCGTCTTCCACCCGGTGTTTCTTCTCTTTGAGTTCGGTTTCGGTCGCTGCGCCAACCCGAATGATGGCTACACCACCGGAAAGTTTGGCCAGCCGTTCCTGCAGTTTCTCGCGGTCATAATCGCTGGTGGTATTTTCAATTTCAACACGGATCTGCTCAATCCGGCCTTTGATCGCGCTGGTGTCGCCCTGTCCGCCGATAACGGTTGTGTCATCTTTGTCGCAGATGACCTTCTCCGCACGGCCCAGATCTTCAATCGTCACAGTCTCAAGCTTGCGCCCGGTCTCTTCGGAGATAACCGTGGCACCTGTCAGAATGGCAATATCCTGGAGCATCGCTTTGCGGCGATCGCCAAAACCTGGGGCTTTGACAGCCAGCACATTGAGCATCCCGCGGAGTTTGTTGAGGACAAGTGTTGCCAACGCCTCACCGTCAATATCTTCCGCAATGATCAGAAGTTCGCGCTTTCCAACCTGCACGAGTTTTTCAAGCAGGGGAACAATATCGCTTGCGGCGGAGATTTTCTTGTCGTGGACGAGGACATAGGGTTCTTCAATCTCTGCCTGCATGTGCTCGGGATTCGTCACAAAATAGGGTGAAATATAACCACGGTCGAACTGCATACCTTCAACATATTCAGTTTCAAATTCGAGACCTTTTGATTCTTCAACAGTGATGACGCCATCTTTGCCAACTTTGTCCATCACTTCAGCAATCAATTCACCAATTTCACGATCCTGGGCGGAAATTGATGCCACATTGGCGATCTCTTCCTTGGTGGTGATGTCAATTGCCTGGGAAATTATTTCATCCGAGACAGCCTTCGAAGCGGTTTCAATGCCGCGCTTGAGCAGCATGGGGTTTGCGCCAGCAGCCAGGTTCTTCAGGCCTTCTGTCACAATTGCATGCGCAAGGACAGTCGAAGTTGTGGTGCCATCACCAGCAATGTCATTGGTTTTGGTGGCGGCCTCTTTTAAGAGCTGAGCGCCCATATTCTCAAAGGGGTCTTCCAGTTCAATTTCCTTTGCAACGGTCACACCATCATGGGTGATCGTCGGTGAGCCGAATTTCCGGTCAATTGCCACATTGCGGCCTTTCGGGCCAAGTGTGGTGGCAACGGATTTCACGACGACATCAATACCTTTTTTTAATGCACGTCGTGCGTCTTCAGAAAACTTGAGTTGTTTAGCCATTGTCAATTACTCCTTGGATTTCAAATAATTACTTGCTCAATTTTGCGAGAATGTCGCTTTCCCGCATGATCATCAGTTTCTTGCCATCGTACTTGATCTCTGTCCCTGAATATTTCGCAAACAGGACCGTATCACCCGCTTCAACTTCCAGAGCCATATAGTCACCTTTTTCATTGCGTTCGCCGGGACCCACTGCCAGGACGGTGCCTTTTTGTGGTTTTTCTTTGGCGGTTTCAGGAAGCACGATGCCTCCAGAAGTAATTTCTTCCTCCTCAATGGGTTCAACCACAAGCCGGTTACCCAAAGGTTTAATTGAGATTGCCATTCGTTCCTCCATTTGAATTAGTGAATTTCAGTCAGATTTTATGTCACCATTTTAGCACTCTAGTGACAAGAGTGCTAACAATTGAATCTTACCTGTCTTTAAAAACCCCGTCAAGGGAATTTTGATCATTTCTTATAAAATGTTTACATTCCCCAGTCACCCAAGTCTTCGTTTTGCTGCGCGGTTTAATCGGAATATGAGCAAATGTCCTCTCCGGCCTGGACGATGCTCATAATCGTGGGATCATCAGGATAGCGAGACCGCAGTTGGGCAAAGACAACCAGTGCGCGTTCACATTTGTCATCCCCTGTCCGATGCAGGCCGGAAAGAACTGAACCATAGGTAAAGTAATAGACCGCTGTGCTTCCCGAAAGGGGTAACCCCTCTATTGCGACCATTGGGTCAACATCGGGGTTGCACTGACGAACTTCACAACTCTGTTCGGCATTGCATCCATCAATCGCGCACTCAAACGCTGGGATCGCACCCTCGTAATTGCGCGATTTATGATAAATCACACCCAATTGTCCGTAGACATCCGGATTGGCAGGCGTAAAGCTCATGGCCTGTCTGACATTCAAAGCCGCAACAAAGAATTCACCGTCCTGAGCATAAGTATTGGCAATTGCAAGATAAGGAATGGGGTCTTTGATCCCAAGCTGTTCATTCAGTTTGACTGCTGTGGCAAAATTTTCCAGCGCCTGGTCATAAAGTTTCAAATGCCGGTAAACCCGCCCAACCGCAATATAAAGGTAGGTATAGTTGGGCATGATCTCTATGGCTTTCTTGTATTCCTGGATCGCCATGTTGTAATCCCCAAGGGTTTCATAGGTATAGGCCTGGATGAAGTGGACATCCATCAGACCAGGATCGCGCTCAACAGCCTGTTGAATGTACTGCTGCGCCTGATTCCACTTTTTCTGATCGACCAGAATCTCAGCATAATACGCCAGTGCCAGTGTATTCGTGTTATCGAGCTGCATGGCGAGGACAGCTTCGGCTTCGGCTTCATTCAGCAAGGCCTGAGAGGTCTCTGCATCAACCAGAAGGGGATTGGATTTCCAATTCAGCACCAAAGCCCGGACTGCCAGCACCATGCTGTCATTCGAAGCCAGCTCCTTAGCCTTGTCAATAGCTTCCAGCGCTTCATCCAGTCGCTGCATACGTTCCGCATCCGTAGTCATGAGACTGGAAGAATAAACCCGAATGCGGGCCAGTTCAGCATATAAACTCGGGTCGGTTGGGTCGAGACGGGTCGCTCTCTGATAAGCTTCAATTGCAGCGTTAAGATTCCCGGCAGCAAAATGCGTATTGGCCTCGACAACGTAAGAATTGGTCGTACGGGTGGGCGTTGGTGTCGGCATAAAGAGCGGTTCAACCTCTCCGTTCACAATCCCGGTCAATACCGTCATGAAAAAGACGATCAGGATCACCAAAACAAGGATCCTGTAGAGGTTGGATTCCTTCTTTATCTTGCGAAAAGTGGGTTCTTTTCCTTGAAGATACATAATCGTGACATCCAGCGGGGGGTACCCGTTCTAAAACAGCTAATCCTGGGTTGTTGTTGACGTTGGTGTTGCAGTCTGTTCGCCGGCCTCAGGGGTAAAAGTCGGCGTGGGTGGGTTCGCCTGAAACTCCTGACAAATCCGGATGATCTCCTCAGCGTTATAAACAGCCGTAGCGTCATCAGGAACCGTTTGGAGCATTGCCTGTGCGACCTGCACCGCATCGCCGCAGCGATTTACCCTGGCCAAGGCGAGTCCATACCGACTGTAATATTCCATGATCGTCATCGAATAGTCAAGGGGCAATCCTTCCACAACAATCCCATCACCGGCAAGACCTCCCCGAACAGCCAGTTCAAGAGAATCAATCGCCCGATTGTACTGAAGATTGCGATAGTACATGGAACCAAGGTTGCCGTGCATGTAGGGGTTTGATGGGTCGTCAGCAACCGCCTGCTCTGCATACTGGACGGCCTTTGCGAACTCACCAATTCGGGCATAGACCCTGGAAATATACCAGTTAGGCTGAGAGTTCGTTGGGTTGAGGGAGTAGGCCTTGGTAAACTCGAACACCGCTTTGTCGTATTCCTCAACGGCGAGATAATTGCGGCCTAGGGCAAGGTGGAGGTCGGCAATAGTGTCATTGATTTCTACCGCCCGAAGCAAATGGTCAATGGATTCTTCGTAATTACCAGTGATCTCAAGCACATACCCACGCGCCCATAACGCTTCCAAAAGATTCGGATCAAGACTCATCGCTTTCTGAGATTCCTCAATCGCCAAATCCAGGGTATCCAGGCCGCCAACATTATTCTCCAGCCTAAAGGAAAGGATGCTCGCGTAGATTGCGTGCGCAAAGGCATTGTTCGGATCAAGATCCAAAGCCGCTTTGATATCCGTTTCAGCTTCCAAATACTCACCCAGATACCCTTTGGCCCAGGCCAGCAAGGAAAAAGCATAGGGTCTGGATTTATCAAGCAGAAGCGCGTTCTCAGCATTCACTCGAGCTGCTTCATAGTCGCCTGCATAAAGCTGGAGCTTCGCCAAACTGAGATAGTTAGTGACTTCCTGCGGATCCGCTTTGATGGCCGCAGCATACGACTCCATCGCCAGGTTGACCCGCCCCTCAGCCAGATACGCGTCCGCTTCCTGAGCATAAGACAGTGGATTCCGGGTAGCGGTTGGCGTGGGTACAAAGAGCGGCGGGATCGTCGGTATGACATAAAGGTTCAGGTAGATAAAAAAGCCAACGGTTATGAGAAGAAAAGCGATCAACCACGGGTTTGATCGCCTGCGTCGCTTATTCATCGACAGCTTACTACCACGTAAATACATGCTTAAATAATAACACCCCCAAATATTGACAGTCAAGGTAGTCTAATCTAAGTATTCTCTCATGATAAAATCTCCCTTGCAGTATAATTTATCCTTCAAACATGCAGAAAAAAAGGGTTTTATGAAAAAGATTCACAAAATACTTTGTCTCGCGTTGACACTCCTGCTGGGTGGGCTATGGGCTTACAGCTTTTCGACTCGGATCGGGTTGTTTTTCATTGCACCGCTCTGGTTGAAGGTCACCATTCTGGCAGGATTGGGCATTAATTTCGGTTTATTAGCACATTATTTCATCCATAAATTCATCAGCTGGAAGGCGGCGGACAAGAAAAAGATCTGGCTGATCGCAATTGCTCTGGGATTGACAACCCTTGTCTTTATCCTTGCGCCATACCGATCGGTCCCCTTTCGGACAACCCACACCATGCAGATCACGGCCGGTGAGTCCGAGGTTAAACTCGTGGCTGTATTATCTCCGGATGATAATCTTGTCCCACGGGAAGAATTTCAACCCGGTGAAGGCGTCCAGAACTTTGACGTGATGGGCTACCGCCTGTCACCGGGAAGCAGCATCAATTACCGCCGAAGTCAAACCGGCGGGCTGACCCTCGCCTTCACAGAGGATTCCGGAGACGTCGCCCTGACCTGGGATGGGGAGACGCACATCTTGAGTCCGGGAACCTTACAACTTGATGAAAAGGATCGGATCAACGGCTGGTCGGTTTATCTTGATAAAGACACCGGCCGGACGATGGTCACCCTCCCCGGCACCACCTGGGGTGAACCCGATCTGTTCTGGGCAGTGCTGGGTGCACTCCTGCCGGTGGCGGATTTCATAACACTCTCCTCTGTTTTTGCAGCCCTTGCCTGGCTCATTGGTAAACAGCGGGAAACTATTACTCAACCGAAATTCAATGGGGCCTGGATCAAAATCTGGCTTGACGCGTTGATCTGCATGGGCCTGGCAATGCTCCTGATCAAGGTCGGGTTTCCCGAGCTTATGCCCAACTGGTTCTTACTCTTCTTCCTGCCGGCAATGGGATATCTGGCTTATCGACAGGTGGATTTTTTAATCGACCTGGACATGTTGAGCTGCGATCATTTTAATAATCTCAAGTCGCTGGTGTCGAGGATTGATAAAGCCTCCAGCAGAATCAATCAAAACCGCATGACCTTCTGGATCTTAATCGCGATTGTCGCAGTTCTGGGGGCTGCTGCACATCTCCAAATCACAGCGCCGGGTATGGGCGTATCCGGTGACTCCGTGCACTACATGGATGGCGCCCTGCATTTGGCCTCAGGGGAAGGTTATGTCCGCCACATCGCAGAAGGCGACCCTGTGGTTATGACAGGGTTTCCACCTGTATACCCTGCCGCACTCGTCCCGGGCATCTGGCTTGGCATCGGCATCGAGTTGTTCGCTCGATATTTGAATACCGTCTTGTATATTCTGACGTTGATCCTCACCGGCTGGATCGTATTTAAAATTACGTCAAAAGCTCTGCCCGCGTTCCTGGCTGCCACCTTCACCCTGTTGTCTTATTCAATATTCTGGGTTTTTGCCTGGGTCATGAGTGAGCCCCTTTTCCTTGTTCTGTTTATTTTCATTCTCCTGCTCTGGTTTTGGCAGGTCAGGAAGCCCAATCTCTGGAAAGTGCTGTTGCTAGGTGCAATCTCAGGGATCATGCTCAACACGCGTCTGGCGGCCATCGCTTATATCCCCGTTCTGGCGCTGGGCATCCTGATTTATCAACAGACCAAATTCAAGATCCGCTTGCGCGATGCGATCCTGTTTGGATCTGCAGCTCTGATTCAACCAGCCGCCTTTTTCATTCGGAATATGTTTATCGCAGAGAGAGTCTCCGAATCACGGGGGCTAACACAGGCGACATTCCCCTTGGAATACTGGGAAATCATCGGCGAAGAAGTGGTTTCCTGGTTCAAATGGAAGGAATATTTCACTTTTACCCATCAACGTTTCAATGCAATGTTTGCTGGATTGGGCGTGATCCTGCTCCTCATAATTGCCTGGCTGATTTTCCGCAAACGCTTGTCCAGCCAGCAGAATGGTCAATGGATCTGTATTCTGCTATTACTATCTATCCCAATTTACCTTGCCGTGATTGTGCTTAATACGGTACTCTTCACCCCCAATCAAACCTTGTCAGGACTGACCCGCTATATGATTCCGGTATTGTTGACGGTCATTATCCTTCTCGCTAAACTGCTCAGCGACTACTGGCGCATTCCGCTGGTGTTCCCCAAAGTGATAATCCTGTTCATCACACTGGTCTTTTTCCTGAATTACTATAATGATGCTGCGGCTTTTATGAACCAGCCCAGTCCGTATTTCCGCCATTATACGGACAGGAAGCTGGAGTGTGGAGATGA
>CAZXRL010000081.1:0-10817 GCA_964643275.1 uncultured Candidatus Brevefilum sp. | reverse complement strand
GACTCAGCAGTGAGAGACCGGCTTCTGACTGTCGAACTGGTGCCGCTGAAATTCATCCCGGGGAAAGGGCCCACGGCCGGTCTGGCGCAGCTGGATGCCGGGGACGACAGAGTTGCCTGCGTGGTCACCCGTTCCGCCCTGCTGCCCAACGCCCTCCAGCGCTGGCCGGAGGCGATAGTGGTGAACGGCAGCGCCGGATGAGGGGGAGAGTCCACCCTACACAAAAAACCAGGCGTACTTTCACGCCTGGCTCGGGAACAACGCACACCTCACTTTCTTCTATTATAACGCCGCCCGGATCGCGTCCAGCGTCTGTTTGGCGATTGGGATCTCCGCGATAAACCCGTTCAGGGTCTCACAGGTCCCATAGTCCGCGCAGTGGGCACAATTCTCGAAGCCCTTCTCCACCGCACAGGCCCGCACTGGGCAGTCATTGCAATACCCGCCCAGCCGTCCGGTGCTGGTGCACCCATCGCAGGTTACTGCGGCCAGGGGCATGTCCGGTGAATCAAATTCCACCCGCCACTTTTCCAGCAGCGTCAGCTTGGCAGCTTCATCCCCGGCCTGCGTTGCCAGATAGGCTTCGCACCCCGCGCAGTCCAGGCCGCAAAATGCGATCAATTTATCCATGGTACCCTCCATTTTCTCTCTGAATTGGTTTCCCGGTCCCATCCGGCATAAGACAGTATAGCGTGGGTATATGTCAGATCATGTCATATATATCCAGTATAATGACCGCATGACCAATGTTGCGACTCGCCTGCTCTCGATGCTGTTCTTATTCCAGTCCCGCCGGCACTGGACGGTGGCTGAACTGTCAGACGAACTGGATGTCTCCGACCGGACCGTCCACCGCTATATCGGGATGTTGGAGGAGCTGGGCATCCCGTTGTATTCCGAGCGGGGTCCTTATGGCGGCTTTTCGCTGCTGCGCTCCTATAAACTCCCCCCGCTGATCTTCACCCCGGAGGAAGCGACCGTACTCTATATGGGCGCGAGGCTGGTGAGTGACATCTGGGGGAGTACCTTTTCGGACGCGGTCACGGGGGTCACAGCCAAGCTCGACAATGTCCTGCCCAACGACATCCGCGAGGAGGTCCAGCGCGCCCAGCGCAGCCTGGTCGTCCTGACCGGAACGGCGCGGGATTACACCCCCTACCACGACCTGATGGCTGCCCTGCGGGACTGCATGGCCGCAGGTAAGCGGGTGGTTTTCAACTATCTCAGCTTCTCCCGGGTGGAGACCGCGCGGGCCGTGGACCCTTACGCCCTCAGTTACCGCTGGGGGAACTGGTATCTGATCGGATACTGCCACCTGCGGAAGGATCTGCGCACTTTCCGGATTGACCGGATTGGGCACTTGGAGGTTTTGCCGGAGACCTTTGAACTCCCCAGAGATTTTGACGCAAAGACCTATCTGGAAGATTCCATGCGGTGGGAGAACCAGTATCAGGTCGAGGTTTGGATGTCGGAAGAGGTGGCGGCGGAGATGAATGAACGGGAGGGGGACTGGATGAAGGTGGAGAACAGGCAGGATGGGTCGGTGATCGTGCGGTTTGACGTTGATAACCTGAACTGGGCGACCGGCTGGGTGTTGAGTTGGGGGAAGCTTGCCAGAGCCCTGGCGCCGCCCGAGCTGGTTGAGCGGGTGCTGGGGGCCGCCCGGGAAGTGATCCAAAAGTACGACCGAATTGATGAGGTCCATTTGGAAGGCGGATAAATATTATTGGGTTTCAGGGGGAGGTTTTTTTGGGATTGAGATCAGCTATTATGGGTTAAAGGTGTTGGGGGAGTGGCAGAGGGGGGTGGAGGGGCAACCTGCCATATTTTGATTTTATTAAAAACAGTTATGAAATTCGAATTAAATCCCTGTTTTGAGATACTGTTAAGGTATTATTAGTATTACAAATCTTTAATGTCTGGATCGATTTATGCACTCCGATCTTTGTATTTATTCGTGATCTGATTGGAGCCGGATTGAACAATTATAAGTTTCAAAAACAATCACTACGACCCAATAATTTCCTATTTGACGCGCGGTTTTTTCCTGATGGTTCTGGCAAGGGGGCGATTTATGGGTAAAACGCGGAAAAAAAGCTTCTGGACGTTTAAACTTTATATCTCCGGACAAACAAGCGCTTCTGAAGCTGCCCTGGAAAACCTCCGAAGGCTGGCTGATCAAAATTTCCCCGGGAAATCTGAGATTGAAGTCATTGATCTTCAAGGTGATCTTACGAAAGCACAGGCTGAAAACATTATCGTCACACCGTTTCTGGTATGTGAAAACCAGGAATCCATACATCAGTTTTTTGGCGATTTTTCTGAAGCCGATACGCTATTGGATGTTCTAGGTGTTGGACAGGACGCCTGAACCCTGATTTTTAATGGGATTGACTCAGATGAGTATTGAATTATTATGACCACGGCAGAAACATCAATTCCCTCATCCAACCCCGATCGGGTTCTGGAATCCCTGGCTCTTGGGATCCGGGATGGTATCCTGGTTATTGATCGCGACGGCATTGTCCGGTTTGCCAACTCAACAGCCCGAGAAATCCTCTCCCCTCGGGTTGAGGAACTGGTGGGGTTTGAATTTGGGATCCCGGTCAGTGATGAGCGGGCTGAGATTAATCTGATAAAGGATACGCCATGCACCCTCGATATGCAGGTGAGCGAGATCAGGTATCACGGAAAAATTGCTTATCTCGTGTTCCTTCATGATATATCTGAACAGAAACAACTTGAAGACCATTTGATAAATCAAGAACGGTTGCTGGAAGCCACCGGGAAGATGGCTCGGGTCGGTGGATGGGAAATTGATTTGACCAATAGGACGGTCTGGTGGTCCGAGGTCACCCGGGAGATCCACGAGGTTGAGGCCGATTTTGTGCCCAGCCTGGAAGATGCATTGAGCTTTTATCCGGAGGATGCCCATGACAGGATCAGGCAGGCTGTCGAGAAACTGATGACCGCTGGCGAGCCTTATGATCTCGAATTACCATTGGTGACAGCCATGGGAAATAGCTTGTGGGTGCATACGCTGGGAAATGCTGAGTTTGATGGCGGGAAATGCGTCCGGGCCTGGGGTACGTTCCAGGATATCACCGAAAACAAGAAAACGCTTCTGCAGTTTCAAAGAAGTGAGCAGCGTTATCGAAGATTGTTTGATAACTCGCTTGACGGCTTTGCCTTAACTGAAATTGTGGTTGATGATGCGGGAACCGTCATTGATGCCCTTATTCTTGACATCAATAAAGCATTTACAGAGCTATTGGGTATTCCCAAAGAGAAAGCCGTTGGCGCTTCTGCCGGCGCTGTTGTGCCAGGGATTGACAACACACCGCTTTGGGAAACTTTCACCAAAGTTGTTGAAACCGGAGAACCTCAGTATCTGGCGTTTTATTCGGATATCTATGATAAATATTTCCGAATTCTGGCCTATTTTTCAATTGAAAACCAGGTTGTCACGGTTTTCAATGATGTGACAGAACAGGTTCGGGCTGAAAAGGCATTGCGGCAAAGTGAGCGGCGTTTCAGAGAATTATTTACAAACGCCATCTTTGGATTTGCGCTGCATGAAGCGGTTCTTAATGGGGATGGAGAACCGGTTGATTTCGTTTATCTTGAGGTCAATGAAGCCTTTGGCGTCCAGACAGGTCTCGATCCTGAGGAGATTATTGGGAAAACGATGACAGAATGTCTTCCGCATGCCAGGGAAACCGGTCTGATTGAGACTTACGCTCAGATCACGGAAACTCGCCAGTCCAATCAAATTGAATACTATTCTCCCGATCTCGGACGGTATTTTCAGATCTCAGCCTATTCACCCCAAAAAGGGCAGCTGGCGTCCCTGGTGAGCGACATAACTGAGAGGATAAAAGCAGAAAAGGAAACCCAAAAGAGCGAAGCGGAATTCAGGACCCTGTTTGAAACGATGACCCAAGGCGTGATCATCCGGGACAAGGATGGCAAGGCTATCTCGATTAACCCGGCCGCGGAGAAAATCCTTGGTCTAAGCGCTCAAATGATGGTGGGTAAGACCATTAAGGATTTAAGTTGGTATGCTATCCGCCAGAACGGTGAAATGATTCCAGGGGGAATGAGCCCCCCAATGGTTGCCTTGCGCACCGGGCGGCCCATCAAGGATTTTGTTTATGGGCTTCATACCCCCTATCGAAAGAATATTGTCTGGCTTAATTCGAGTACTGTACCGCTTTTCCGGGAAGGCGAAGAAGAACCCTATCAGGTCTTCACGACTTTTCTGGATATCACGGATCAGATCCGGGTTCAACAGGTTCTTCAGGAGCGTCTGAAGGAAATGCGCTGCTTATCAAATATTGGCAGCCTACTCCAGAAAGACCCTTCCGTCACGGCGATGTGTGAATTCACTGCGAAAGAAATCGTTAATGCCGTGCAACACCCCGGCGTTGCGGTAGGCGTGGTCGAACTCGCAGGCCAAGAATACGTTGAAAATGCTTCTGCTGGAGAGGGCGTTCGGCAGCTGGCCGCCGAGATAAAGAGTCATGACGAGACATTTGGGAAAATTTACGTTTGTTATGTTGAGGACCGCGCTTTTATTCTTCCCGAAAAACAGGAGATGCTTGATCATGTTGCGGAACGCCTGGCGCTCTGGTATGAGCGGCGGCAGGCTTTGACGCGGTTGGAGGAATCGGAACAGCAGTTCCGAAATGCCATTCTGTACGACCCGTATCCGGTCATGATCCACGCGGAAGACGGCGAGGTATTGACCCTCAATAGAGCCTGGGTTGAGGAATCCGGATATTCTCAGGAAGACATCCCCGATATTTCAACCTGGCTCGGGCTGGCCTATGGCGATGGTCAGGAAGCTGTAATCGAGATAATTCAAACGCAATATGAACCAGACACCGGTGTGAGTGAACAGCAATCAAAAATCCGCACAAAATCTGGCGAAATCCGCAGCTGGGTCTTTACTTCTGCACCGCTTGGCACGACCCCCGACGGGCGGAAGACGGCCATCACCATTGCGCGGGATGTCACTGAAGAGGAGCAGTACTACAACCGGATCAAGGGGCTTCAGGAAATTGACCAGGCTATCGGATCAACACTGGATCTTGATGAAGTCCTGGAGTTGATCACGTCCGGATTGGGCGACCTGATCGCATTCGATTCGATGGCGGTTTTGCTGATCAATGGAGACGAGCTGGAAGTCATTGCCTGCCAGGGGTTCGCTGAACCGGACAAGATTATCGGACTCAGCTTCCCGTCCAAACCGAAGTACCCGAATTACGATGTGTTGGTCAGTCAGAAACCTTTGAGTCTTAAAAATGTTTCTGAAGCTTATCCTCTCTTCCACCAGCCGGTCAATTCTGGGTTAGTAGGAAGAATTAATGCCTGGCTGGGTATCCCGCTGGTGGACCGGGACCGTGCCATTGGGATGTTCACTGTTGATCGTCGTACTGAAGAAGAATTCACAGAGAATGATATTGACATCGCAACGCAATTTGCCAATCGGGCGGCGGTCGCCATCACCAACGCCCAGCTTTACGAGCGGACTCTTTCCCAGCTCAGGAAGCTGGAAATCCTCAGAGAAATCGATGCCGCGATCACCGGCAGTCTGGATCTTAATGAGACCTTGCTGGTCGTCCTGACCCACATCATCCAGGGTCTGAATGTTGATGCGGCTTCCGTGCTGCTCTATGATGCTGAAACCCGGACACTCGGCATGGAGCAGGGGGTTGGATTTCAGAGTGAAATCCGGCCAGAACTGACGATCAACCTGGGACAGGGATTTTCGGGCCAGGTGGCGGAAACGCGGAAACCGTTGTTCATTCAACATATTGAGTACACAGATGATGGCCATTCCTATCCGGTTGATCTGGAAGCGGAGGGCATCGTGTCCTTTTATGCTTTGCCCCTCCTCGCCAAAGGAAAACTTGAAGGTGTTTTACAGCTTTATTCCCGTGGTAAGTTGGAGCCTGATCAGGACTGGTTTGATTTTGCTGAAGCGTTGGCCGGACAGGGCGCAGTCTCGGTCGATAATATTATGTTGTTCGTTGAACTGGAAGAAGCCAATGAAGGTCTGCTGAAAGCATATGATGCAACGATTGAAGGCTGGGCCCATGCCCTGGAGCTTCGGGATCAGGAAACCGAAGGTCACAGCCAGCGGGTGGTCGGACTAAGTCTTCTATTAGCGAAGGAATTTGGATTTGACGATCAGGAACTGGCCCACCTGCGGCGCGGGATACTGCTTCATGATATCGGGAAGATGGCTATCCCGGATAAGATCCTGCACAAGCCCGGCCCTCTGACAGAAGACGAATGGACGGTGATGCGTCAGCACCCGGTCTTTGCCTATGAGATGTTGAAGGAAATTGATTACCTTAAGCCCGCGCTTGATATCCCGCATTTCCACCATGAACGCTGGGATGGTTCAGGTTACCCTGAAGGTCTTAAGGGCGAGGAGATTCCGCTGGTTGCCCGGATCTTCGCCGTGGTGGATATCTGGGATGCGCTGACCTCCGACCGGCCTTACCGCGGGGCATGGTCCCAGGAGAAAACCCGTCAATACCTCAGGGACCAGGCGGGAAAGGAATTGGATCCTGAGATTGTGCGGGTCTTTCTGGCATTGATCGATGGGGATTGATCATGCTCTCGTTGCTGATGATGGATCTGGATAATATTAAGGATTTCATTTACACCTGAAATAAGATGGCTGCTTCAGAAAGATTAAAATTCCCATTGCGCTTTGAAATAAAAGGACTATAATTGCCCGTCGTGTTCAGGAATCATGCCGATCAATGAATAGCTTCAGGATCTTTTCCACAGCCTTACTGAAATGCGATAACAGGAAATTCTTTCTTATGTGAATCTGAAACAGGAAGTCACGAGGACGGGTCATTATCATGGCTGGAAGAAAATTAAAGAGACAATTAAGCCTGCTGCAGGTCATCATGCTGGGGACCGCTGGCACGATTGCGGCGGAAATATTCGTGCTCACCGGACATGCCGCCGGAATTGCCGGGCCAGATGCTGTGCTGGCGATCCTGATCGGCGGGGTGTTGACCCTGAGCATTGCGTTGAATTACTGCGAACTGGCGACGACCTACCCGGTCACGGGCGGGGCGATGACGTATGTGAAAGAGGCTTTTGGCAGCAATCTTCCCATGTTCCTGGTGGGGTCTCTGGATGGACTCTCCAGCACCTTTTATGCAGCGCTGTCCGCAGTCGGGTTTGCCTATTCCCTCAAAGTCTTTTTCCCGATCATCCCGGTCATCCCGGTTGCTCTGGTGGTGATCGTCGTTGTTGGGATCCTCCATATCCGCGGGATTTCCCAGGTGGGCAACCTGCAGATCGTTTTAGGCGCTTTTCTGCTCGTTGTTTTTGGTTTGTATGTCCTTCTGGGCCTGATCCGTCCCGAAGGTTTCAACCCGGAAACGTTCCAGTCCGGGCGGGTCTTGTTTGAAAACCGCTCCTTAGCGGCGAATTTAGGGCGGATGATGACCACGGTTGCGCTGATTTATAACGCTTATGTGGGTTTCGAAGTGATTGCTGATGATGCAGAGGAGATCAAACGCCCAAACCGGAACATCCCGATAGCGATTCTGGTCAGCCTTGGTGTGACCATGCTGATATACACTTTGGTTACCTATGTTACGATCGGCGTGATCCCCTATACCGACCTGGCTGGGTCGGAAACCGCATTGACGGATGCTGCCCGGGTGTTTTGGCCAAGGGTTGGGGTGCCCATCATGGGCGCGGCCGGGATTGTGGCAACCCTCACTTCCATCAATTCAGCGATGCTATCCGCGACCCGGGAAGCCTTCACCCTGAGCCGTGACCAGATCTGGCCGCGGGCCTTGTCACGACTTAGCCGGTGGCGGACGCCTTATGTCTCGATCATTATGGTTGTGATCATCAGCGGTCTGGTGACGATTATCGGTCTGGTGGATTTCCTCAGTTTCATTTCCAGCGCCGGGTATATGTTTGTGCTGTTCTGGGCCTCGCTGGCCATGATCCGCCTGCACAAGAAACACCCCAATATTGAGCGCCCCTTCAAGACGCCCTTCTTCCCTCTGACTGCCTACATCGCAGCGGGCAGCGGGGTCCTGATCGTCCTGTTTGCCAACCCCCAGGCCTTGTTATTCCTTGGGGTGGTGATTGTCCTTCTCACAGGTGTATACTACATCTCCAAATATTTCAAGCAGAAAACCGTTCTGCGGACTCAACTCGAGGAACAACTGGGCGGCGGCAGGATCCTGGTGTCCGCTGTTAACCCCGATACGGCAGAAGGGCTGGTGGACATCGCTGCCCAGCTTGCGGCCTATCAGGAGGATACGAGCATCAGCCTTTTGTCGGTGGTCAAAATCCCACCGAGGCTGGCCCCAGGTGAAATCGAGGCCTTCATCCAAAAAAGCAAAGCAGAGCGTGCGGACCTGCTGAAGCTCACCGCGCCGATTGCCATGGCGAGGAATGTGGCTTATTCGACTAAAACCAAAGTTGATTCAAATGTAGAATCAGCCATATACCGGGAAATTCAATCGCCAAACCCGGTTCGCATGGTTATGCTGGGATGGCCGAAAGCCGAGAAAAAACTGCGGCTCCCGCATAATATTATCAAAGAGGTCATGGTGAACGCCCGTAAGGATGTGGTGGTCTTCCGCAGAAATGGTGTTCGGCAGTTTAGGAGGATTCTGGTGCCGCTGGCAGGGGGACCGAATTCAAAATTCGCCCTGCATATGGCAAAAGCACTCGCCCAGCAGCCGGAGGTCTCAGTCGTTGTATTCCACGCCGCTCCTGCCGGTCTGGATGAGGAAGGACTGGATGATGCCACCATGGCGATTCATGAGATTGTTGAAACAGAATTGGGGGAAATCCCCAGTTGGTTGACGGTTAAGGTCGCCGCTTCTGATACGGTCCTAGAAGGACTTCTGGGTGAGATTGGGGTTGATCGCTATGACCTGGTGATCCTGGGCGCGGGCGGGGATGTCTTCTCCCCGAGATATATCTTCGGCGCGCTGAATGATGCTCTGATTGAGTCGGTCAAATCCCCCATGATGATTGTCCGCCACTACCAGCCCGGCACCGTCACCTGGCTGCATAAACAGCTTCGGAAGCTGGAAGCGTGAGGCAGTTCTTTAATACGAGTCGATCTGAGTCCAATCGCCCTCAAAGTTCGCCGCTGCTTCATCAACCAGGCCCTGGGTGAGGTAGCTCTCGACGTCCTTGTCCCAGATGAAAGCGGATTTGATCCCGTGTGCGGCGTAGACCGCAATTTCCGTGGCATCGTAAATCCCGGTGCAGATCTCGACATCGTACCCCTGGATGTCAATGATCTCCTGCATGGCGAAAACGCCTTCCATTTTGGAGAGGATATTGCGCTTCTGGAGCATCCCGCTGTAGGGGGCGACCGCAACCGCGCCGGCGGCGACCGCAAAGACCATCCAGGTGCTGGTCGGGACGGCGGTAGCCATCACGGGCAGGCCCCGCGCGCTCAGGCGGCGGATAACGGCCAGACCGTTGCGGGTGGCAGGGACTTTAATCCGCATCACCTCAGGGTCAATGGACAACATCTCGTCCGCTTCCCTGAGCATATCCGCCACTTCGCCCGCATGGAGCTGGTAATAGGCCGCCGGAGCAAGCTTGCAGAGATCGGTGAAGACGGCTTTGGCGCTGCGGCCTTCCTGGGCGACGACATGGGGATTGGTGATCACGCCTTCAAAAACGCCATACGCCAGGCATTGTTCGGTTCTTGCGGGATTGGCGGTTGCCAGCCAGAATTTCATCATTGACTCCTATAGTTTCGCAATCAGTTTTTTATGGGCTTCAAAGAGGGCTTCCTCTTTGGCGATCACCCCGTCCACGCCTTCCGAAACGTTGTGGCTGGGGTAGATCTGGAAGGGGGTGCCATTCTCGTTTAATATACGGATGGTTTCTACAATAATGGCATTCATGATCACCATGGAGGCGATGGTTGATCCCCCACCGGCTTTGACCTCGCCCGGCAGCGTCACGAGAGCGTCCCCTTCCGGGACGTGGGTGTTGATGTGGAGGTCGGCGACTTCCATCAGACGTTTGCCGAGGGAGTTTTTGGGTGTGTTGGCACGGGAATGAGCGGTGGAGCTGACACTGATCGTGGTCAGGCCCTGCTGGTTGGCCAGGTCGCAGATTTCGACGGGCAGGGCGTTGATGCCGGAATGAGAAAAGACGATCAGAGTGTCCTCGGGCGTGAGGGCATAGTTGGAGAGGATGATCTGGGCAAAGCCGGGGGTCTGTTCGAGGAAAGACATCTGGCGCTGGCCGCCCTTGCCGGTCACGAAGCCGTTGAAGCCCAACTCAGGTTCGGTGATCTGGACAAAGCCAACGATGGAACCGATGCGGGGGAAGGCTTCCTGCGGGGGCAGGGCGCTGTGCCCGGCGCCGAACATCAGGACAGCCCGGCCCGCTTCGATGCTATTGGCGCAGACTATTGCCGCGGTGAGGATGTTGGAGGTCTCGTGCTGTTGGATCAGTGTGATGATGCCCTGCATTTTTTGGATGAAGTCCATGATGTTACTCCTTATAAGTTAACTGAATTTTACCGCAGATGGGCAAGGGGGGAAAAGAGGGGCAGGGTGCCAGGGGAAGCTGTCTGCGAAGCAGATTGATGAGGTAAGAAAAGACTCAATCAAGAGCACCTCATCCGTCACTTCGTGCCACCTTCCCCTTGTGGGGAAGGCTGAGTAATATATGTTTGGTTTGTGGAATTAATGGGATGAGGTTTCGTATTTGTTAATAGTGCTTCGCGGCAATTGACCCGCTTAAAACCCATTGGGTTTTTCTGGTAAAATAGAACACAT
>CAZXRL010000080.1:0-10889 GCA_964643275.1 uncultured Candidatus Brevefilum sp. | reverse complement strand
ATTTGACACACAGGCCTACCTTGAGGGGGCAGGCGGTTACCTCGCGGAATACACGCAATACCTCGCCTCGACGGGCTGGACGACCGGAGCAGATATCATTGACCGGATAGCCATGGAGTATTCCATTAACCCAAGGTTATTACTGGCGTTTTTGGAATTCCAATCAGGCTGGGTGTATGGCTCTCTGGCCCCTGAAACTGACACGAGCTATCCCATGGGGTATGTCAACGATAACAGCAAGGGGCTTTATAAACAAAGTGCCTGGTTTGCCAGCGCGGTCATGGATGGCTATTATGGCTGGCGCGAAGGGCGTATGCTGGCGATTGACTTTATGGATGGGCAGTCCCTGCGGCTGGCGCCTCAATTGAACGCAGGCACGGTCGGGTTGATGCATGCATTCACACAACTTTACGAAATTGAGGCCTGGGGACAATCCCTTTATGGAGATCAGAGTTTGTTCGTCTTATTTGATTCCATGTTTGGCGATCCATGGATCCGGGCGCAGGACGTTGAGCCATTGATCCCTGCGGATACGGTCCAACCGGAGATGATCCTGCCCTTTGAATTAAACCGCCGCTGGACACTCACAGGCGGCCCGCATGCCGCCTGGAGCGCAACAGATGTTTGGGCTGCAATTGATTTTGCACCTGGAACTTCCGCACCCGGCTGCGAGGAATCGAACGCCTGGGTGGTGGCAGCGATGCCGGGTCTGGTCGTGCGATCGGGCAATGGCGTGGTCGTTATCGACATGGATGGGGACGGGTATGAACAGACCGGCTGGACCTTGCTGTATCTGCATATCGCCACAAAAGACAGGGTTGAAGAGGGTGAATGGGTTGAGGTGGGAGATCGGATTGGGCATCCATCTTGCGAGGGCGGGCGATCAACCGGGACCCATGTCCACATTGCCCGGCGTTATAACGGGGAATGGGTTCCAGCGGACGGTCCTTTGCCCTTTACGCTCAGCGGCTGGGAGGCGAAAGCAGGGAATGATCCTTATAAAGGCTGGTTAATCCGGGGAAATGAGATTGTATACGCCAATATTTCCGGTGGCCAGCAATCCCAAATTGTCAGGGCAGAGTGAACTTACCTCATTCCCGCAAAGATGGTATGATAATTTGCGTCATATTGAGGATGAACCGGACCTTTCAGACAGTAATTATTGATCCAGACAACAAATTGGACCCTTGTTGTGTCGGACATCTGAAGGTTCTTGTTCACTGACACCAGATTTCTTCGTTTTGGAAGCTTTCCCAATGAAATTTCACAAATTCGTTTTCTTTTTGATACTTTTACTGTTTCTCGCGGCCTGCTCGCCTGACACGCAGCCTTTCTTCATCCTCCCGACCGAGGAGTCGGAAGATCTGGAAGAGGAATTGCCGGCTGTGACACCCTTCCCAACCCGTCCCGCCTACCAGCCCGGACAGCTGGTGGATTATGTCGCCCAAACAGGCGACACGCTCCCGGCGCTGGCAGCACGGTTCAACACCACGGAAAAAGAGATCAGAGATGCGAACCCCATTATCCCCCAAGATGCGACAACCATGCCGCCGGGGATGCCGATGGCGATCCCGATCTATTACCGTGCTCTTTGGGGAAATCCTCATCAAATCATCCCGGACGCCGTTTTTGTGAATGGGCCGGATGCCGCTGCCTTCAACACCGAATTGTTTATTGCCCAGCACCCTGGCTGGTTGCAAACCTATAAGGCCTGGGCCTTCAAAGGAACCCGGAGTGTATCGGAGATCATTGATTACGTGGCGGTGAATTATTCCATCAGCCCGAAAATTCTGATCGCATTGCTGGAATATCAGTCCGGCGCTTTTTCCAGAATGACCTTCAGTGAGGAAGAGGAACGAAACCTGCTCGGATTGGAATCAAATTACTGGACCGGTGTTTACCTCCAGCTTTCCTTTGCAGCCAACGTATTAAATGATGGGTATTATCGCTGGCGGGAAGGCACTTTAATCGAATTTGAGTTGAAAGACGGCTCTATTGTGCGGCCGGATCCCTGGCAGAACGCCGCGTCTGTTGCACTCCAATATTTCTTCTCTCAAACGCTGGATGCGCCTGCTTATCATCTCGCTGTTGGGTCAGAGGGTTTTGCCCAAACCTACCAGCGCTTGTTTGGCGATCCGTGGACTGTGGAACCGCATATTGCCGGGTCCTTGCGCCAGCCACAGATGCAGCTGCCTTTTGAAAATAATGATTCCTGGTCGTTTACCGGTGGGCCGCATTCGGGCTGGGGTAGTCTGCATCCCTGGAGCGCGCTCGATTTTGCGCCGCCTTCAGAGATGCAGGGATGTGTCCCATCTGCGGTACAGGCCACCGCGGTATCTGATGGTTTGGTGGTACGGGACGGGGAGGGGATCCTGGTGCTTGACCTTGACGGAGATGGCGATGAGCGGACGGGCTGGGTGGTGTTCTATTTACATGTTGCCGAGGAAGGCCGGGCGGCAGTCGGGACCACGGTCAGTGCGGGCGATCCCATCGGTTTCCCTTCCTGCGAAGGCGGCCGCTCAAGCGGTACTCACGTCCATATCGCCAGGAAATACAACGGCGAATGGATGACCGCAGATGGCGTGCTCCCATTTGTATTATCCGGCTGGGAGCCGGTTCGGGGAGATGCCCCCTATCAAGGGTATCTGGTTCGGGAGGGTGAGATTGTGATCGCCAATACGAATCCAGACAATCGGAGCGCGATCTCGTTGGATTAAAGTTTGGTTCTAGGAAAAAGGTCTTATTGCAGGAACTGCCAGGGGTTGACCGGGTTGCCATTCTGGCGCATCTCAAAATGAAGGTGAGGGCCTGAGGAATTGCCGGTGCTGCCCATCGCGGCGATCAATTGCCCTTTCTGCACAGTTGTGCCGCAGCCTAAGAAAGTTCCATCCATCAGGTGGGCGTAATAAGTCTGCCAGCCGCGGTCATGATCAATAACGATCAAGTTGCCATAACCCCGGTCGGACCAGCCGGAGAAAACGATCACACCGGTATCCGCTGCGTAGATATTGCTGCCAAAATCGCCATCGAAATCAAGCCCGTTATGAACCGGCGGGGTGTAATCGTAGCCGGAAAGCCAGGTGGCATCGGTAGGATAGACAAAAGTACCGGTGCCGACACCGCCATAAAGGATGCCGCTGCATGCGCCAGGCCCCAGATACTTGTTGCCTTCGGCAGGGTTATCGCGGGCTATAACCCATGAGACTGTGGGGCGTGTGCCCCCAGGGACAACAACGAATGTGCCCGGTTCAATGTTTGGGTGGGCATAATCCCCGATTGTCTCAGGATCCAGGTTATTGCCCGGGTAGTTAATGATCTCATCAGGATCAACGCCGTAATAACTTGCCACGCCATTGAGGCCATCTTCTTCATACCATTGATGAATGAGACCTTCAATGGGGAGGATGAGCAGTTCAACCCCAATGCTCAAACCATCGGGTGTATCACCGAGCGTATAGCGGTTTGCCCAAAGGACTGTCTCTGGTTTGAGCCCGAATTTATCGGCGATGCCAAAGATGGTGTCCCCTTCTTCAACGATATACGTGATGATTTCATCGCGCTCAGCGATTTCCTCACTGAAGGTTGTCCAAACCTCAGGTAACCTGTATAAGCCGCCGGCTTTGTTCTCAGTGGAGAACATCGGCGTGGAAAGGTTTTCCGGCAGGGTGTAAGATGTCGCCGAGGGGGTTGCGTTTGATTGCGCTGAGGCCTGTTGGCCGTTAACAATCAATGACCCCACGCCCCAAACGATCAGGACCATAACGATGAACGAAACCGCGTAGACGCCCCATTTCAGCACAACAGGATTGTTGAGAAGTCTTGAAACGGGGGATTCTTTGGGGGTGTTCTCAGAAGAAAGGGAGGTCTCTCCTTCAGATGATTCTTCCTCTGAGAGGATAACCGCCTCATTATTTTCGGAGGGATTTTTATCTTTGGACATAACTTTACTCCAAAGGCATCATAACATTAAAAGGTTGAAAGTCAAGTAGCGCCGCCGTACATTGACACCTGTCAATCAGCGCATTTTTATCTCTGCATTATTAATTTTTGCAGGAAATTTTACCAAACCAGAGAAAGCAAGGCTCAATCATCAAACCAATCCACCACCATATCCTCAAGATCTTCGAGGTCAACATCCAGCTCGCTCACAGCTTTGCCACAAACTGAGATCCCCATCTGGCGGACGGTGTTTGGATTTCCGGATACCAACGGGTGCCACCAGGCAAGTTCTCGTTCCTCAGTCAGTCTTCGGTACGCGCAGGATTTCGGCAGCCAGTTTGCTTTTTTTATAAGCTCAACGGTTAGGGGGAAGCAATCCTTCACCTGATCTGATCGGCTTTCGTAATCTCTGCATCGGCAGGATTGCAAATCCAGAAGCCGGCAGGCCACGTTGGTAAAATAAACCTTGCCGCTTTCGATATCTTCAATCTTATGCAAACAGCATTTACCGCAGCCGTCACAGAGGGCTTCCCACTCTTCAGCGGTCATTTCATCAAGGGATTTGGTTTTCCAAAAGGGTAGTTTACTGGTCATAGAATCTCGATTGTGTTTGATGACGGTGGTCAATTGTCTTTATTGTCGATTACAGTTATACTATGGACTGACGCACCATTAAATAAAGATGTACGGGTCGTTATTCAAGAAATAAACCAGGAGTCATTATATGCCACCAAAACAAAAAAAGCTAATTGACATCAACCATGCTTCTGAAACTGAGTTGATGGGTATCCCTGGAATCGGCAGCAGCCTGGCCCAAGGGATTGTCGATCACCGGCCCTATTCAATAGTAAGTGATCTGACGGATGTTTCTGGCATAAGCGAAAAGAAACTGGAAACATTGCTGCCTTTTTTACAGGTCAGCGCTTTCCGGAAGAAAACGGTTGACGAGAAGCCTTCAAAAGAAAAACCCATCACCAAACTGGGTCACACAGAAGCCTTTGTCTTCCTTGAAGACCGTAACGAACGTGCTGATGCGTTTCTGATTATCTTTGCGGGGTTCATCATCGGCCTGATCATTCTGCTTCTCCGCCGCTCTGATTGAGGTAAACACCACGCAAAGACTTTCTGCCATCATCCGGGGGTCTTGTTTTGGATGAGATCTTTGAAAATATCACCCCACTCAATACCGAGATGTTATGCGAGCAGTGAGTCGCTCCATCTCATTTGATTATGCGTACAGGTCTGGATTCTTAAAGGGTGCCAGTGCAAGGATAACTGCCTGCTCATACAATGTTTTCCGGGTCACGGCGTCCCCGGTCAGCAAACCCACCGCACCGGACTTCTGCTTTGAGTTCTCCTTCCCAAAGACCACATCATCTGCTTCCCCCAGTTCCATGCCGTTTTCAATTAATCGCTGCACCTCTCCGGGCAGACGGAACATTGCTGATCTTGCCCGTCCCGAGCATCCATCCGCCGCCAATACCTGAACCCAGGCAAAGGCCACCATCTCACCCTCCAGATAATCGCATCCGCCTTCCACACCGACCCAATAGTCGGCCTCAGTCAGGCGCATTCTGGCGCGCTCAGCGCGGTTGCGTGCGCCGGTGCAGGTCTGAGCGTCCGTCATGGGCTGGTCATCCACGCCTGAATTGACGGCCACGGGTTCCACAACAAAGGTTTTTTCAGGAAAAGCCCGTTGGAATCCACCCAGGACAGCTTCCGCTTTGACGGGATTGAGCGAGGCAACAACGATCGTCTTCATCTTAGTCGAGTTTATAACCTGGGGAGTTCGATTGATTTCTGATACTGGTATTTGCCCTGCTTGTCCGCATAGGAAATATCGCACGCTTCATCCGCCTCGAAGAACAACACCTGGGCAATTCCCTCAAAGGAATAGATTTTCGCCGGCAAAGGTGTTGTATTGGAGATCTCCAGCGTAACAAACCCCTCCCATTCCGGCTCAAATGGCGTAACGTTGACAATGATGCCGCATCGGGCATAGGTGCTCTTCCCCACACAAATCGTCAGAACGTTGCGCGGGATGCGGAAATATTCAACTGTGCGGGCCAGCGCAAAGGAATTGGGCGGGATAATGCAGACCTCGCCCTTAAAATCCACCATTGATTTTGGGTCAAAGTTTTTGGGGTCCACAACAGCCGAAAAGACATTTGTGAAGATCTTGTATTCGTCAGCGACCCGAATGTCATAACCATAGGAGGAGGTCCCAAATGAAATCACCCCGTCACGCACCTGCCCTTCCTCATAAGGTTCAATCATTTTGTGGTCCAGCGCCATTGTTCGAATCCAATGATCTGCTTTGATGGTCATGGTCAGTTATCTCCTTTGCGATAATGTCTCACCTCAATAATAACCGGATCAATCCGCTTGAAGCTTAATAAATCCCAGTGTACCGGGCTCAAGTGTAAAGGATATCTCGTACAGGCCGTCTGCAATAAACATCAGACGGTAATCCCCCGGTGGCAGGTCCGGCAGGGTAAAGTTTTCCCCTAAAATGGGATGTGGGTTCACACCAACCGGATAATACGTTTTGGGATAGTATGTCCTCTCCACCACGCCTTCAGCATTCAGCTTTTGCAAGGTCAATTCAAACTCGGTCAGAGGGTCGCCATATTGATCCAGAATGATCCCGGCAAGAGAACCGGTCTGGCCGATCTGAGGATCGTCCAGTGGTGAAAACCACAGGACCGGGTTCGTTGTCGCAGCGTATGCATTTTCACCAAGGCGGACTTCAAAATGCAGATGCGCGCCAAGCGCCGCGCCGCTAAGGCCGACTTTTCCAATTTCCTGCCCCAGAGTGACCGTCTCTCCCACTTCGACATGGATTTCTGAAAGATGGGCATATAAAGTGAATAAATCCTGGTTTAGAAACAGGTTCGGATGTTTCACAATCACAACATTACCGTAAAAGCTGGTGTATACAGCAAGGAGGGTCAGATCGTCGGTGCCTGCATAGACCACCTCGCCGGCCTGTGATGCCAGAACCGGGGTCCCATACCTGTTGGGAAATTCCACGCCGTAGTGTGGGTCCATTGTCCGGTTGTAAGTGCTGGCGTAAGGATATACGTGATCAATGGTCTGATTCCCGCCTTCTCCGATCGGGCGCGCAAGAATCCCCTGCCAAATCTCCTGGCAAAAGATTTCTCTACAATCGAGGTCGGGAGGAAAGGCCTGGGTCGGTTCAACCGTTGCAGGTGCTGTCAGGGTGGGTTCCGGTGGTGGTTGTGTCTCCACCTGTATGGTAGCCCCAACTGCTATCGTTGCCGTCGAAGATGGCGTGATGCTTCCTTCTGGTTCTGCGGATTGAAAACCTTCATCACCATCAGGACGACAACCGAGAATCATCACAGCCGTCAGGCATAATAATAGAAGTACCGGAATGAATTTACGCATGGGAAGGGATCAGAGGTCCAGGCCGCCGCGCTCCCGGAGGATTCCAATTAATCCGGCCTCAATTTTCTCAGCCCGCTTTTCGATATTTTTTAACTCATTCAACATCCTGGCAGGGTCCGCTTCTTTTTCAAGACCAAGCAGGTTGATCCTGACATTCAACCCTGCACCGTTGATCGCGGCCCGTGAGAGGTTGGCAGCAGTGCCGGCATCAGAAATGGCATTGACATTGCCGATTTCAGCCGCTTGTAACGCGAGCTGCATGACCCTCAAGGCGTTCTGTGCGACATTCAATGGCACTTCTGCGGCTTTGATGGATGCTCTCTGGATGGCATGAATACGGTCGGATTTTTGCTGTTCGGTGTCTCTCGGCAATCGCCGGGCATTCATATAGGCTTCAAATGCCTCAGCGTCTTTTGTAACAGCATCTCGAAGAGCCTCCTGCAATTCACAAGCTTCTTCAATCAGCGGCCAGATTTCGGCTTCCTTATCAGCATATTTTTTCTTCCCAACGGTTACCCGCCCGACCATGGCCACCAGCGCCGCCGCCATAGCGCCGCTGTAGGCCGAAGCTGATCCCCCGCCCGGGGTGGGTTCGCCGGAAGCAAGCGCTTCAAGGAAGGTCTCAGAATTCGCCGGGGCAGTTTCACCAGTTGAGCTGGCGGGTTGGGCAATTAACCGGGTTTCCAACACCTGGTCAGATTCAAATTGATCCATCTGCATGTACCAGATCGCCGCGTCCGTCAGGGCCTTATTGGGGATAAGTCCCACCAGCTCGGAGTGGTGAATCTGTACGCCATACCGGGCGGCTTCACGGCGAATCATCTCGACCACCCGCGCCATGGAGGTCTTTCGGAAATTGGTGAGGTTCATCGAAACCTGGGCGCGCCCTTCAACCATCACGCCCATAGCCTTCACAAACCGCAGCCCGCCAGAGGATTGCCGGATGACGCGGGCAATCTTATTTGCAATCGCGACATCATTTGTGGACAGGTAGACATTGAATGCAATTAACGGCTCCCTGGCGCCGATCACTGTCGCCCCAGCACCGGTGATTTTTGCCGGGCCGAAATCCGGATCGCGGGCAGGGTTGCCGCCGATCTCTTCCTTCAAGGCTTCATATTGTCCACGCCGAATATTTTCAAGGTTGGTGCGTTCAGGCAGGGTTGCTGCTTCTTCATATAAATACACTGGAATCCCAAGTTCATCGCCGACACGCTTTCCAAGCCTGCGCGCTATCTCCACACATTCCACCATCGTAACGCCGGAAATGGGCACAAAAGGCACGACATCGGTCGCGCCAATCCGGGGATGTTCTCCCTGATGCGCATCAAGATCAATGAGGGTGGTTGCTTTTGCAATCGCTTTGAAAGCGGCCTCTTCAATGGCCTCAGGCGGGCCAACACAGGTAACCACTGTACGGTTGTGGTCCATGTCCGAGTGTTGGTCCAGAACACTGACGCCGTCAACGGATTTGATCTCGTCAAGGATCGCTTGAACAACCTCTGGGCGTCTGGCTTCTGAAAAATTGGGGATACATTCAACAATCCGGTTGGGCATAGTTTCTCCTCAGTCGTGACAGGTTTCATTATACCCACAATCCGGGGGTGAGCTGGGAACTGATGAGGGGCTAAGTCTCAAATTAAAGAAAAAAGACCATCTTGTGACGGTCTTTATTCTAAAAGATTTGGAAATCACCCCAGTTCAATTTTCAAGGAAGTCGGTTTGATCAGGCTGTTTGTGACCGGGCAGCGCGAATGCACTTTTTCCAAAAAGGCCTGCTTTTCCTCGTCCGTCATGGCGGCGTCAATTGCCGCGGTCACCCGGATCTCAAGAAACCCGCCCGGGTTGTCCGTGGGCTGGCCCATGACAAAATCCATGTCATAATCCCCTTCGAGTTCCGCTGAAAAACCCTTTAAATCCAACTGCTCTTGCCGGGCAATAATTGCAGCAACCATTCCCAAGCAGCTCCCCAAAGCGAATAACTGAACCGCCAAGGGGTTTGCGCCTTCATCATTCCCTCCCATTTGAGCGGGTTGATCGACTGTAATGGTATGCTGACCGGATTGCGCGGAGAATTGCATCCCGCCTTTCCAGATTGCCTTTGCACTGACTGTTTTTTCCATTTTATCTCGCTCCTTGTCGTATCGCCGGTCAAATATATATGACTTTAATTGTCTTATTTATAATTTTACCTTACCCTTGATCCAAATGGATAGTCTGATACTGACATTTAAGGCATTGTTTCAACATCTCAAGGAAAAAAACCCGTTGTGAAGCACCTCAATATTGAGATTCTCATTTTGAAATTAATTAAATTATGGATAGGTTGAACATTTATAATTACGTACTTAATATTATCAATATTCTTAAGAAATTAAATAAAAAAAGTCAATATTCCTATTGACAATATCAATTCCTGTGTTACAATGGATTGACACAGAGCAATTAATTATATTTAACTGTGGTAATAAACGACTTGATAAACTCAATGATGGATTGGTTTATCTGAAATAATTATAACATATTCGTTGTTATGAAATAAAGCGAATCCGATGATTATGAAGATCATCTTGAGGAGGCAGACATGCACAAATTACCGGAAAAATGCCCCATATGCAACGCTGAAATCCTGGTCACCCGGTTCTTTTGTCCCCGGTGCGATTCGACTGTGGAAGGACATTTCCAGCCAGAATCCGGACCCTTTTCAGAATTAAATGATGATCAACTCAATTTTGTGTTGACCTTTGTCCGTTGTGAGGGCAGGTTTAACCGAATGGAAGAGGAGCTCAATCTCTCCTATCCCACACTTCGCAATCGTCTCTACGAAGTGATTCGGGCTCTGGGTTATGAGCCCGGCAAGGAGGAAGACCTCACTCTGTCACCCGAAGATCGCCGCCGCATCCTGGATGAACTTGAACAAGGGAAGATCTCTCCACTTCAAGCTCAACAACTTCTGCAAGGTTTGGAAGTGGAATCAAAGAAAGGTGAATAGCTATGGCCTCAACAGAAGAACGAATGCGTATCTTGATGATGATCCAGGAGGGGAAGATCTCTGCCGCTGAAGGGGCACGATTGATCGAAGCGCTGGAAGAGGTCCAGGGAAAACCCAAACCGCCTTCTCCTTCGAGCGTGCCAGGCGTGCCCGGCGGACGTAAACCGCGTTATTTACGAGTCCTGATCACGGATACCGACAGCGGTAAGGCCAGAGTCAACGTTCGGTTGCCTGTTTCCCTGATCAACTCCGGCGTGCGGATGGGGGCTCGGTTTGCGCCTGAGATCGAGGGACTCAATATGGAAGACCTGAACGCCTGGATGAACTCCGGTGAGGTGGGTCAAATTGTGGATATCTTCGATGAGGAAGACGGAGAACATATCGAGGTCTTTCTGGAGTAGATCAGCCTGAACCTAAATAATTAATCTTTATCACGGCGCGCCTGACCGCGGTTCAGGTGCAGTATTGCCCATCAAGTAAACCGAAAACGGAAACACTTTTCGAACTTTAGATAAGATGAGCCCAAAGACTGAAACCCGCAAAGTAC
>CAZXRL010000079.1:0-11001 GCA_964643275.1 uncultured Candidatus Brevefilum sp. | reverse complement strand
GTTCTAACAGCCTCGTTGGCCTATTTTAAAAATTTACCGGGCAGGGACTCTTCCCTGCCCGGTGTTGTATTTGTTCACTCCTCAGCTATATCCCTGATTGATTAACGTTTATATAAGGTCTTTTTGCTCAAGCAGCCACGTTAGGCCAACAAAATCCGTATGGTCTTCAATCCGGACCCATAACCAGCGTCCTTGCGGCAAGGTTGAAGCGCTGAGCAGCGCTCTGATCCGTGTGTTGAAGTAATTGATCCTCGCCATCACCCGTTCATTTTCCTCCGAGTTCAGGGTGATAAGCGCTGTGAAAGCACCCCGTTCCGGGAAGAGCATCACCAGTTGCTGCGCTTCTTTACGATAGCGCAGCGCCCAGCCATGTTGAATATTGTAATAGACGGTTTCGGACTCATAATCGGGAAAATGCTCCCCAAGAAAACGGATTGAGTCTTCCCATACCGGAAAGACCTCCCGTCCAAGTGCTTTTCTGATCAGTTCCTCATCGGGGGTCTGTTCCCGGTCAAGAAGTCGTTCATATGCCATACGCGCCAGTACCTCGCTTAAAAATAACCTCTGCTTTATGTTAGCACAAACCCGGCGCTCAATTCAAATTTCGCGGTCTGTATGTTCGTGGAATCCTTTCACCACTAACCATTCCGTTTCCACAAATCTCTAGTAATCTCCATGTGTCCAACATGCAGCGCCGTATGTTCCAGTGCGTGTGCCATTGCAAAAGCGCCGGTAAAATAATCCTTATGAATGGTGGAATAGCACTTTGCTTTCAGGGCATCCGGCATGAGCTTCTCCAAGACCCGGGATAGCTGAACCTGGGTCTCATTCAACGCTGCCCGCAATTCTGCTTTGGACAACCCATGTATTACAAACTCAGCCTCGCGGTCCCGGTGAGCGGGTTCTGCGCCTAGGAGCTCACCTACCCAATAACGTAGAGCGCCTGTTGTATGAACCACTAAAACCTCGAGAGAGTTCATGGAGGGAGCCGGCTTCCAGCTCAATGCCTCCACCGGTAGTTCAGAACAGATTCCTTCCATCCGCTTCAGCAAATTGCTCAGTAGTTTATCATAAGCTTGTAAATATAAGTGCATTGCAACCCATCCTTTTCTTTGCACAATGCTATTCTTTATACGGCACCGGGGAGAGATCAAAAGGGAATTCATCCGCCACCTGCTCAGGCGCGCCCGGCCACCAGATTTTCAATTGATATTGAACGCCGGTCTCCAGGGCTTCAGGTGCGCCATTATCACCCAGCGATACGGAGAAACGCCAGGCTTGGCCGGTGACCGGGAAACACTTCCCGACCGGCCACCAATCCACAGGTGCATCATCCATCGAAAGCCGGGTGTAAACGCACTGGTCTTCCGGCAGGGTTGCCTCGCCCTGGAACACGATCAATTCGCCTGTCTGAACTTCCACACTGTCAATGGTAATTGAAAACCCTTCCAACTCCCAGGAATTGTCAGGAAGGTCGCGAGGCATATTCTGGCCACTGTTACTTTGAGCTCCGCAGCCCCCCAGGAAAATTGATACAAGCAGTCCCCAAAAGAGATAAATCTTAATCCGGGTCATCACTCCTCGCCCTTATTATTCATTGTATTATCGCCCATCCTGACTGCTGACTCCCTATAGGCATTTGGTTAGGCGCGACAGGGATAGACCGGTAGATATCCAGTAATTTGTTCGTTCTGGAGATTGCGGTTCTCTTCAACCCGCCAGCAAGCGTTCCTGTAAGGCTTTGGCAACAGCTTCCGTGCGGCTGGAGACCTGCAGCTTATTCAGGATGCTGCTGACATGGAATTTAACTGTGGATTTACTCACCACCAGTTTTTTGGCAATTTCAGGGTTGGTTAGCCCCTCCACCAGCAAGGCCAGGACCTCTTTTTCCCGTGCTGTCAGATCAATGCCGGGCTTATAAGGCTGACGGGAGGCCTGGATCAGGATCTGAGCAGCCTCAGGCGCCAGGGTTGGTCTGCCGGCATTCGCCTGCCGGATTGCGGTCGCCAGATCATCCGCTTCAACATTTTTGAGGAGATATCCGATCGCGCCGGCATCCAATGCGCTTCTCACCAGTTCCTTCTCCTTATAGCTGGTCAGTGCGATCACTTTCATATCAGGATAACTTCTCAAGATCGCCTCGGTGGTCTCAGCGCCATCCATCCTTGGCATCACCAGGTCCATCAAAATCACGTCCGGGGTGTGTTTGCTTAGTAAAGCCAGGGCTTTCTCACCGCTATCGGCTTCGGCCACCAGTTCCAGATCGTCATAAGCCATCAGAAAAGCGCTAAGGCCGCTTCGAACCACTTTGTGATCGTCAACAATCATCACTCGAATAGGTCTCTCATCGCTCATAAGGTTTTCCTTCCATCCCGATCCAACTCAATATTCCCCTATTTTATCGTATTCTCATCGAAATTCCACACCAGTCGCAAAGTGGTTCCCTCACCGGGCTGGCTCACCCAGGTTAAATCAGCGCCAATCAACGCGGCTCGTTCAGCCATAATACCCATTCCCAGCCGGCCAGCCGGGATCTCGGCCCGGTCAAACCCCAGACCATTGTCGCTGATTGTCAGAATCACAACCGAATCCTTACATTCAAAGTGGAGCCAAACGTGCGAAGCCTCGGCATGCTTCAGGATATTGTTCAATCCCTCCTGAGCAATCCGATAGAAGACGTTTTTAACCTCGCCGGGCAGCTCCCAGTCTTCCGCCGAATCGATCCTGAGATCAACAGAGACGCCTGTGCGTCCAGTGAAAGCGTCTGTCAGGTGTTTAAACAACTCGGCCGGGTCAGCCTCGCGGAGTGCGGAAGGACGCAGCTCCATCAATAACGTTCGCATTTCACCCAATGCCCCCCGGGTAAGCTGCCGGAGCTCATCCAGCCGCTTGACGGCCTGATCGGGGTCTTTCTCCCAAATTTTGGGAAGCACCTCTGCAATCAGGCTGGTGGAGAAAAGCGTTTGGGTGACCGCGTCATGGAGATCGCGTGCCAGCCGATTGCGTTCTGCGGTCACAGCCACATCCTGGGCTTTACCCTTAAGCTGATCGTTGGTTATCGCCAGGGAAGCCTGATCGGCGAGGGTGTGGGCAAAGCTGATTTCCTCCGGTGAAAAGACCCGGTCTTCGCCATAATACAGCGCAAGGCCGCCATACACTGCTTTTTCCACCAGCAATGGTGTACAGAGGAGCGTCCGGTAAGCTCCGCTCACCATCTCCCAGCCCAAATCGGATTTCATCGTTTTTGGTTCTATTCTGGAATAGATCAACGGACGGTTCAGGAAGGTGCTTTCCAGCAGGCAACGGGCGCTTGGGGATATCGGATCCGTTAGGTTCAATACATGAGTTTCACCTTGCGGATAGCAGGCTCTGACAAAGACCAGATCTCCCTGGCGCTCGAAAATCGCAGCCTTGCTGGCAGAGGTCAGACCGACAGCCTGCTGGACGATAAAATCCAGGCTCCGATCCAGGGGCTGGTTCGTATTGAGCAATCGGATGACCTCGCTCAGGCCTGAAGCCATCTGGCGCCTGCGTTCGATTTCCTGCGTCCGCTCGAACACCTGCACGGCAAGCCTTTGACGTTTACGCTCAAGGCTTTGAACCCGCCAGCGGTAACCGATGACAACGCTGAAGGCCAGGAATAAACCCACCAAAGCGATGAACCACCAGGCGGCCCAGAAAGGCGGCTTGATTTCAATCGCCAGACATGCCTCGTCCGGATTCCAAACCCCGTCGCTGTTTGAACCCAGCAGCCGGAAGGTATATTTCCCCCAGGCCAGGTTGGGATAATCGGCATAACGCCGCCCGCCGGCATTCACATAAGTCTCATTAAGCCCCTCAAGGGTATAGGCATATTGGTTTTTCTCAGGGTTGGTGTAATCCAGAGCAGCGAACTCAAAGGTCAGGAAGTTTTGATCATGGCTCAGGGAAAGTGCCGCTGAACAATCACTGATATCTTTAGCCAGGACCTGGTCAAAGAGAGACACCGCCGTGATCACGACCGGCGGAATTTGCTGACTATCCGAGATCATCTCCGGATAAAAGGCGTTGAACCCATTGACGCCCCCGAAGAACAGCGCGCCATCCTCGCTTTGGGTCTGAGCGTTTTGACTGAATGTGTTGCCCTGCAACCCGTCCTGGATGGTATAGGCACGGATGATGCCGGACGCCGGGTCAAGCCGGGCTAATCCATTCCCCGTACTCACCCAGAGATATCCGGCAGTATCCGGGACGATCCCAAAAACCCGGTTGGAGGGCAGTCCCTGCTGCGTTGTAAAGTACTCAAACGATTCAGTCGAAGGGTCAAACCGGTTCAGCCCGCCCCCTGCTGTCCCCAGCCAGAGGGTCCCATCCTGGGCTTGGTGGACCTGGGTGATGCTGTTATGGCTGGGGCCGCTCAGCGTGCCGTCATTGTCATAAAAAGTTATCGTCCCCGTCTGCGGATCATAGCGCGCCAGACCGCGAGAATCTGTTGCCGCCCAGACGGTTCCAGTCTCATCAATGTGAAGCGCCGCAATCAGATCTGGCAGCGCCACGGCATAATCCTCAGTATCGAGAACAACGGGGAGAAGCTCGCCGGATTCCGGGCTAACCCGGATCAACTCACCCGAAGATAACCCGAACCACAGAGCACCTTTGCTGTCATGCGTGATTGCTGTGATGGTCACATTTGGTTTGTCGATCAAAAACGAGGAAAAACCATCGCTGTCACGGTTGTACGTTTGCAGCCCTTCCTCCGTGAGGACATAAATCCGGCCCTGCGGCCCGATATGCAGCAGTTTTATATGGTCGCTATCCAAACTGCTGTTGCCCTGGGGATCATGCCGATAGTGAACAAATTCACCCGTTGCAAGGGCCATCCGGTCAAGGCCTGAATCCGCCGTCCCAATCCAGAGAGCGTTTGTTTTTGGGTCAAACGCCAGAGCGGTGATCTGGTCAGCGGCTGGAGAGTCGGGATTGCCGGGTTCGTGCTGGTGATACCCGAATGCCCGGGTGGCCGGATTGGCCTTATTGATTCCGCCGCCCAGGGTGCCAACCCACAGTATCCCGCTCTGATCTTCAAACATGGCATGGACGCGGTTATGGCCGAGGCTGTTCCGGTCATGGTCCTGGTAGGTATATTGGATGACCCTGATCCTGTCGCTTTGAATTTCCGTGACAAGGTTCACACCGGCATCCTCAAAACCGACCCAAAGGTTGCCGGCCCGGTCAAGGAATAAGACATTGATCAGGTTGCTGCTGAGAGATTGGGTGTCCCGGGGTGAATGGCGGAAAATTCGATAAATCTTGCGGGCCGGATCAAACCGGATCAGCCCGCCCCTGGTGCCCAACCACAACTCACCGGAGCCCGCATCCACAATGGAGATAACCTGCGAAAGCCCGGCGCTCAAGTCCACCAGGTACCTTTCAAAGATTCCCGTCTCGCGGTCGAACAGGGACAGACCGTTCTGAGTGCCCACCCAGAGCCGTCCGCTCTGATCCTCATAAATCGTGTTGATGTTGTTGCTGCTCAACGCCCCGGGTTCGCCCGAAGCATGCCCTGATTGATGGCGGTAATTCAGGAATCCGTCTCTACTATGGTCGTAGCGGCTCAATCCCTCCCGCGTACCCACCCAGAGCGACCCGCCGCTGTCGACTATGAGCGCCGTGACTTGTTTATCCGGCAGCGTTAAAGGATCGTCAGGGTCCGGGAGGTAAGGGACAAAGCTTTCAGTATTTCGATCAAACCGGTTCAAACCGCCATAGTAGGTCCCCAGCCAGATTGCGCCATCCGGCGTCTCAACGGCGGAGGTGATATAGGTGTCTGTCAGCGCCCCCGGATTATGCGGGTCTGTTTTGAAGATGGTGAAATCATAGCCGTCAAACTTATTGAGACCTTCCTGTGTGCCAAACCACAGGAAACCCTGTCTGTCCTGCAGGATCGCCGTCACCGCACTGTCTGAAAGCCCTTCCGTGGCCCCCAGATGTTCAAAGCGCATAGTGCCTCCGCCAAATGCTGCCGGGTCAGATCCCATTTGGGTTCCCGGCAGCGAGGTTGAGACATCGCTTTGAGCCGCGTGGACAGGGCCATCGGTACTTAGGAGGCCTAGCATCATCCCTGTGAGGGCGAGGAAAGGGATCAGTTTTCTACAATGTCTGATCATCCGGGTGAATCCTGAATAAAGGCTGTTCGGCTCTTATTCTATTATAAAAAGCGGTGAATTCCCAATCCTTACCGGGGTTACCGCTTAAACACCAAACCGGAAGTTGCTGAGCCTTCCGGTTTGGTTTGAGGAGAAAACAATTGTCCCAGGTTACTCCTGGTCCATTTTCATGAAGCGGTTAATCAGAATCCATCGGGTTGTCCAATCCACCGCCGATGGAAAAGCCGATTCCGGCACCGATGCCCATGATCGCCAGATAAAGTCCCTGCCCGGTTAACCAGTAAAGAAAGATGGCAAGGACCGCACTGATACAGGTTCCCATGGCTGCGCCGAATAAGGCTTTTTTCCATTTATTGTCGTTCTGTTTTCCCAAATTCATGCGCCAATTTAGCCCGGTCTGTTTCCATTCAAGTTTCTCAGACAGATGGTATTCCGTCTAACCTTGCTGAAATTATCCCCCTTTTAGCGCATTACGCCATTGGTCAGGTGGTGTGTTCCTGACCTGTCTGATCGGCCAGGTCAAATCTCACCCAGGATGCAGGAAATCCCCCACCCCCATCCGGCCGCTGTTCATCGTTATCCACCTGCCATACGGGGGTTAGAAAAGCGCCAAAGGCCTGTAAATCTGCGTCGTCAACCCCATGGGCCGCGTCTGGGGACCTCCGGCGGTGGGCATAAAGCAGATACGTCCCTCCGGGCCGCAGCCAGCGCAGGAGGTTCCGGCGGTAATCCGCCCGCTGTTCACATGACAGGCCGTGATAACAACCGATATCCAGCACCAGATCAAACCGCATCCCCGGCAGAAGATCACTGCTGATGTCCCCTGGGATAATCTGCGCCTGATACCCCTGTCGTTTGATCTTTGCCCTGGCTCTCAGCACCGATAACCAGGCGAGATCCACCCCGACCACCCCCCAGCCCTGTTCCAGCATCGTCAACAGGTTCGTTCCTGTGCCGCAGCCGGCATCCAAAGCCCGTCCGGGAGATGTTTTATCCAGAAATTCGATCAACTCAGGCGGTGAAACCCCGGTATCCCAGGGTGGCTGCCCGAGATAACGCAGGTTGAAGCGGACCCGACGGCTGAAAGCCTTCAGTTTGGTCATTGCAAAGAAAACCCGACCAGCTCAGAACGTAAGCCGATGACGTCATCATTATGGTTGAAGAGTTGATAAACATAGCCGACCCCCTCACAAAACACCGCCTCCTCCACGCCCTGCGGATAACGCGTCGTGAGGCGATAACAGGTGTACATTCCACCGAAAGGCAACTGCCGCTCAAAAGGACTGGATACTGTTCGGATCACGTCGGATGTAATATCTGTCCGGACGCGCGCCTCCGGGTGAGGGAACCAAACCTCATCCGCGTCAGGAAAAGGGAGGATCAGGTCAAGCCAGGCTTCCGCAGGGTCAGGCTCTTCGCCAGACGCCAGGCGATAAACCTTGTCCCCTTCGACGAGATACCAGACCCTGCCCTCAGCAGGAACACTCGGGAAATCCTCGCCAGGATCTCCTTCGAGAAGGGTTGCCACCCGTTCCACCTCAGCAAAATACCGGCCTTCCTCAATTTTCGAATTGATCACAGTCTCCACCACCTGCCAGAGCACTTCCTGATCCGGATCAAACCCCAGCGTATGGTAGACCCGGGAACTCCCGACCCCCAATGGGTAGATCCTCAAAGCCTGCTGCACGGCGGGGTCAAGGTCAGGGGACGTGCCCGGCGCTTCTCCATTCAGTGCCCCCTCCTCGCCTGGTTGAGGCGTGAGCCGGCTGAGGTCTGCTGTCGGCACGCTTGCCATCCGGTGGCAACCGGCCAGGAGAACCAACAGGAGGTTGAGTAGGAGGATGCGGGGAAAGTGTTTCATCATTCGCTTTTTCGATAGAATGGGTTAAGTATACCCATTCTACACCCGGCAGCTGGCAATCAACTTAACTTCGGTTCGAGACCGCCGGAAATATCACTGCACTTTGTTGATTAATCTGAGCCGGGTAATATTAAGTAAACAGCCCTTAATCCGGGATGAAAGGAGCACGATGAATGAAGATCTGAAAACAACGACCACGCTGAACAACGGCGTTGAAATTCCCCTTCTGGGGCTTGGCACCTGGCAGGCCCGGGGAAAGAACTGCACCCGTGCCGTCGAATTTGCCCTCACCCATGGTTATGATTTGATTGATACGGCCCAGGTTTATGATAACGAACGTCAGGTCGGCAAGGGCTGGGTGGCCAGTGGCCGTCGCCGGGACGAGGTTTTCCTGACGACAAAAATTGACAACTCAAATCAGGGATATGAGAGCAGCCGAAAGTCCTTTGAGAAGAGCCTTCAGGACCTGCAAACGGATTATGTTGACCTGCTGCTGATCCATTGGCCGGATGTCCACAATTTTGACCGAACTGTTGAGACCTGGCGGGCACTGGTTAAGTTGCAGGAGGGGGGGCTGTGCCGCAGTATCGGCGTGAGCAATTTCACAATCTCCCTGATCAAGGATCTGATGGCGCGGATTGAAGTCGTCCCCGCCGTCAACCAGGTCGAATTCCACACCTTCCTGTATCAAAAGGAACTGCTCGCGTTCTGCCGGGAAAACCAAATTCTAATCGAAGCCTACAGCCCCATTGCCCGGGCAAAGTTCTTTGATCACCCTGTGATCCGGAGAATTGCACAGAAACACGGCAAAACAGAGGCGCAGGTGATGCTCGCCTGGTGCGTGAACCATGGGCTGGTCGTGATTCCCAAATCCGTCAATGAGGAGCGGATCCTGGAAAATTCGGAGATCTTCTTCAAGCTGGATGATGCTGACATGAAGGCGCTGGACACGCTGGATAAACAAATCCGGCTGGTGGATGGCGGCTGGGCGCCACCCGGGTGGTAGAGCGGCTGAACGTAACAAGGACTGCATACAAGCCCCCGATTCGTGGTGGGTCTTGTTGTTGTTCGAACCAGCTAAAGATTTTAAAGCACGCACGCGGTATACTCCCTTTGCCTTTGTGGTATGATTAATCGCTGGAAAAATGACCCTTATTGAATTGCATAAGTGGAACTTGAGGTAAAAACCGGTTTCCTGCCGAAATAACACCGGGTTATTTCAGCAGGTATTCTATTTTAAGAGGAATTGAGATTATGACGGAGATTGTACGAGAAAAACCTGCAAAATTCAACCTGCCGCGCAGGATCAAACGTTTGGGAGAATTGGCTTTCAACCTCTGGTGGGTCTGGAATCCGGAGGCCCAACGGCTCTTCAAGGAGATTGATGAGCTTTTGTGGGAAGCGACCTATCACAACCCGGTTTCTTTTTTGCGTGATGCCGACCGCTCCCGTTTGAATGCGATGACCAATGACCGCTATTTCCTGGACAGGTATGACCGGGTACTGCGTGAGTTTGACCGGTACATGAATGAGAAGGATACCTGGTTTTCCAGGACGCACCCCGATTTGCGGGATGAATTGCTGGCCTATTTTTCATTTGAGTTTGGTCTGCATGAGTCTTTGATGGTCTATGCGGGTGGATTGGGAATCCTTGCCGGGGACCATTTGAAAGAATCCAGTGATCTGGGGATACCTCTGGTTGGTGTGGGGTTTGTCTATACTTACGGCTATTTTTCCCAGCGGATCAGCGAAGATGGCTGGCAGCAGGCTGAGAACGTTCCGGTCGATTTTGATTCGTTGCCGCTGATCCGGTTAATGGATAAAAACGGTAAACCGGTTAAGATTTCAATTGACCTGCCGGAACGCAAGGTCTGCGCCAGGATCTATGAGCTGAACATTGGGCGGGTCAAACTCTATCTTTTGCATACCAATATCCTCGAAAATGACCCCAAGGATCGGCAATTGACCGACCGGCTTTACATCAGCGATCTTGAGCTGCGGATTTCGCAGGAGATCCTGCTGGGGATGGGCGGTGTGCGGGCGTTACGCGCTGTTGGGTATGAGCCGACTGCCTGGCATATGAACGAGGGCCATTCGGCCTTCCTTACGCTTGAGCGCGCGCTGGAATATATCAATAAGGGGATGACGTTTGACCAGGCGAAGGACGTGATCGCCAAAACCAACATCTTCACCACCCATACGCCCGTGCCGGCAGGGAATGACGAGTTTCCGCTCTGGTTGATGGATAAGTATTTTGTCCAGGTCTGGGCTGATCTGGGTCTGAGCCGGGACGATTTTATTGAGATCGCAAAGGTCAAGCAGTCCTGGGGCGGGGATGCCTTCAGTATGCCGGTCCTGGCCCTCAAGCTTTCGAACCTGCGAAACGGCGTCTCCGAACTGCATGGTGAGGTTGCGCGTGAGATGTGGCAGGTCCTCTGGCCGGACAAACCCGCAGAAGAAGTCCCAATCTCGCATATTACCAACGGGATCCATACTGAGACCTGGCTGGCTCGCCGGATGGGCGTCCTTTTTTCAAGATATCTGGGCTCAGATTGGGCCGACCATCTGGATGATCCCGGGATGTGGGCACAGGTGGAGAACATCCCCGACGATGAACTCTGGCGTGTCAGGCGTCACCTTAAGCGAAAATTGGTGGCCTATATCATCACCCGGGCGCGCAAACAATGGCAGTCCACTCAGCAGCATCCCGTCCAGACGATTGCCAGCGGCGTGCTTATGGACCCCTATGCCCTGACCATCGGCTTTGCCCGCCGGTTTGCCACTTATAAACGCGCGGACCTGATCCTCTGTGATTTTGAACGGTTGTTGAAGATTGTCACCAATGAACGGATGCCCGTCCAGTTTATTTTTGCAGGGAAAGCGCACCCCGCCGACGAACCCGGAAAACAATTAATCCAGCGTGTCTACCGCGCAGTTAAGGATGCCCAATTTGGCGGACGGCTGGCGTTTTTGGACGATTATGATATGAATATCGCC
>CAZXRL010000078.1:0-11222 GCA_964643275.1 uncultured Candidatus Brevefilum sp. | reverse complement strand
ACGCCCTCTGCCTGCTGAAGACCGCCAAAGGAATCCTTGGCACCGTGATCGCCAGCTGGTCCTATCAAAAAGAGGATAACAGTACCACAATCTACTGTGAAGATGGCGTACTTGAGATTTACAAAAACCCGGATTTCCCCCTGATCGTTCATCATGACCTTGAACACGCAGAATTTTTCAAACTTGGCAGGAAATCAACAAATGTTGAACAGGTCAAATCCGGAATCATTGATGCCTTTGTTGGTGCACTGGTAAACAACACCCCCGTTCCGATCTCTGGCGAGGATGGCTACCGGGCCCTGGAAGCAGTTATCGCCTGCCAAAAGGCAGCAGAAACAAATAAAACCGTCCGGATCAGACCTTAGAAAGAGTTGTGAATATTCATTTTGTTTGATTCCGGGTACCATAATAGTCACGAACAACGCCTGGTCCTCACCATCAATCCAATGATCAGGAAGAAGGGCCCTATAAACAATGTTTATCTTAACTTAACAATTATTAACATTATCGGAACTTGATGACTATAATAATTCCTTGGCTTCAGTTTGGCCAATGTCTGGCGCACAACCGGTTACTGACGATCTGTCAGAATCCGGTCTACCGGACAAAAAAAATTTGTTATGTACCTTTGAAAAATTTAAAAGGAGGTGAGCGGCTGACCCATACAATTACTGAGAACTACCTGACGTCAAAACCTTTCAATTTCAACAAAAGGAGATAAGAATGAAGAAATCCATCAAGTTTTTTGCGGTTTTAGCCCTTGTGGCTTTGACTGCCGGTATGCTGGCGGCCTGCCAGCCGGGTGAAGCAGAAGAAGGTGCACCCTTTACTATCGGTATTTCAAACAACTTCGTTACCAGCGAATACCGCACCCAAATGATCGACGAACTGATCGCGACCAATGCGGAATATATGGCTGAAGGCCTCACCACCGATCTGGTCATCGAAAGCTATGACACGGACGTTGCCGGTCAGATCGAACAGATCGAAAGCCTGATGAACCAGGGCGTGGACGCCATTCTGGTTAACCCCGGCGATGCTGTCGCCCTGAACCAGATCCTCGAAGAGGCTGTCGAAGCAGGTATTTTGGTGATGTCCATTGACCAGGAAATCGAAGCTGAAGGCGTGATCAACGTTGGCCATGACCAGTACGAATGGGCCAGCATCAGCGCCGAATGGTTCGCCGAGACCCTGCAAGAAGGCGATGTCGTCCTGATCGAAGGTTTCATCGGACATCCCGCAAACAACCTGCGTATGCAGGCCGTACATGACGCTTTTGAAGCCTATCCTGGCATCAACGTTCTGGCCAGCGAATCCGGCTTCTGGGACGAGGCAACCGGCCAGCAGGTGATGTCTGACTTCCTGGCTGCCTATCCGAACCTGGATGGCTACTGGACTCAGGACGGTATGGCAATTGGCGCCCTCGAAGCTGTTATCGCTGCCAACCTGGATGAACTCCCCGTGGCAGTTGGCGAAGGCCGTGTCAAATTCCTGAAACTCTGGAAGGAAATGCTCGCTGTCGATCCTGAATTCCAGACCATTGCTGTTGCAAACGCTCCTGGCGTCAACTCAACCGCTCTGCGGATTGCCGTTGAACTGCTCCAGGGCAAGGAACTCGACGAATCGAAGCTGGGCGGCCAGTTTGGCTACCAGATCGTTATCCCGATCCCGATCGTTGTGACCCCCGAAAACTTTGATACAGTTTATGCAGAATATGTTGAAGAGGGCAACTATCCGGATTCCTATCTGCTCTCGGGCATCATGACCCGCGACGAAATCCAGCAGTTCTTCAAATAAGATTTCGTAACACGTAAATACCAGGAGGTTCTCCAAAAGACCGGGGAACCTCCCCTTTACCAAATACACCATGATCCCTGACAATCCGCTCAAATAGCGGCGCTGAATAAAAGAATATGTCCAATATGAATTCAATCTGTCTGCAAACAAATCACATCAAAAAACGTTTTGGCGGCGTCCACGCTTTGCGGGATGGCTCCATTGAGATCAGATCAGGAGAGGTCCTTGCACTGGTTGGCGCAAATGGAAGCGGCAAAAGCACCCTGACAAAGGTTATCACCGGCGTGCTGCCCAAAGATGATGGGGATGTCATTTACAGGAATGAGCTGGTTGATTACCACAACCCAATGGCCGCCCAAAAAGCCGGTATTATGGCGGTTTATCAGGAATTAAGCCTGGTCCCATCCCTGACCGTCTCACAAAATATCTGGCTGGCTAATGAAACAAGAACAAAATTCGGGTTCATTGACGACCAGACCATGAACGATAAAACCTCAGAATTATTGCAATTATTCGAAGGCACTTTTCAATCCAGCCTTCACCCTGAAGCCTATGTCAAAGACCTACCGCCTGATGAGAGACAGATTATTGAGATCCTGAAAGCCTTCAGCCGGAATCCTGATGTCCTGATCCTCGACGAAGCCACGGCGAGCCTTGACAGCAACCAGGTTAACCGCTTATATGATCTCACCCAGCTCATGAAGGTAGAAAATAAAGGGTTGGTCTTTGTTTCACATCGGATGGATGAAATATTCCGCTTTGCAGACCGGGCAGTCGTCCTGCGGAACGGGTCAACCGTTGGTGACGTTCTCGTCAAAGATTCCAGCGAAGATGAAATTGTAAAAATGATGGTCGGGACAGAAGAAGGGTTGACCAAGGCCTATGCTGTTGATACGGTAGTCCCCAGCGGTGAGACCGTGCTGGATGCAGAAAACGTATCCAATGAAAGGCTGGATAATGTCAATTTTACAGTCCAACGCGGTGAACTCGTTGGGATTGGTGGCCTGCGTGGACAGGGACAAAGTGCACTTCTTCATGCATTGTTTGGCAACGACTATTACACCGGAAACATCTCATTGTTCGGAGAAACGCACACCTTCAATCATCCAAAAGAGGCTATGAAATATGGTGTTGCACTCATTCCCGGGGATCGGGCAGTTGAAGGGCTGTTGCTTCTGAGATCCATCTTTGAGAATTTTCACCTGCCCAACTGGCAGGCTTATGCCAGACCATTCCTGCAGATGAAAAAAGCCCAGAAGGATGCACAAAAGGTTAGCGACCAGTTGAACCTTGTCATGGAATCCCTTGAATCACCCGTCAGCAGCCTCTCCGGTGGAAACGCTCAAAAAGTTGTCATTGGAAAATGGCTGCTCCGAGAACCGAAACTGTTACTGCTTGACGACCCCACCAAAGGCGTGGACGTCGGCACCAAAGCAGAATTTTACAAACTCTTGAAAACCCTCCAGACGGGCGGTACCACCATTCTCTTCTACAGTTCAGATGAAAAAGAACTGCTGGACCTTTGTGAGCGGGTCCTGGTCATGCAGGATGGTAGTATCAAGGCTGACCTGTCGGGTGACAAGCTTACAGAAGCAAACCTGGTTTACCACAGCATGGGTGCTTCAAATAACACCAATTCTCATGAGGAACCTACGCATGTCTGAACCAAGTAAAACCAAATTCGCCCGCTGGTGGAAGAACCTCAACGTCAAGCACGCTTTGGGGCTTCCGCTGGTCTTGTTAGTCGTAACCACCATCGTTTATTTTCTTTTCCAACCAAACATCTTCAGCGGCGGTACCATCAGCCGGTTATTAACCAGCAATTTCAGGACCTGGCTGCCCGTCATCCTGGTCACGATTGGCCAGGCTATTGTCATCCTGAGTGGCGGATTGGACCTCTCCAATGGCGCTATCGTCTCCGTTGGAAACGTGATTCTCGCCCTCACAGTGACCTCGCCCGATGAACCGATGAAGAACCTCCTGATGGTGCTGGTAGTGATCGGATTTGGACTGGCAGCTGGCCTGCTGAATGGTTTTTTCACTGTCTACCTGGGCTTGCAGCCCGTCATCATCACCTTCGCATCAAGTTTCATCTATAGCGGACTGGCGTTGGTGCTCCTCCCCTCCCCGGGCGGCGCAATTCCCAGAGAATACACAAACTTTTATCGGAACACACAAATTCTTGGAATCCCCCTAGCGCTGATTATCATTGTTCTCGTTGTCCTGATCTGGGGCTTCTTCCGCAAACGGAAATATGGCCGGTTTCTGTTCGCTGTAGGTGGGAATCCCAAAGCCTCTTATACCACTGGTGTTCCGGTCACCTGGATGAAGATCTCCACCTATATCCTTTCCGGTTTTTTTGCTGCGCTCGCAGCCATCAGCTATACCTTGCTGACCGGGTCAGGTTTTTCCGGCAGCGGTGATGAAATGACCCTTGCCTCGATTACGGGATCTGTCCTGGGCGGAATCTCCATGAGCGGCGGCGCAGGTTCGGTTATTGGCGCAGTATTCGGCGGAGTCGTCCTCGGGAATATCCGCAATATCATCTCCAGTGCAAAACTCGATTCCTGGTGGCGGACACTGGTGAATGCTCTGGTGATCGTTCTGGTGCTTGCCGGCCCCGGTCTAATCAATTTGATCCGCAGGAAGAAATAACATGAACGACATCCAGATTAACGAATCCCAAACACCTGAGAAGAAAAAGAAAACTTTTCGCATCTCTCCGCCCGCAACAGCTCTGATTGTGGCATTGGCGTTATTTTTACTGAGCGGCCTATTGCCAAACGGATTCAATGATTGGCAAACAGCCATGCGGCAAGGCTTGAATATCCTCCGATTGGCCTCCTTCATCGCCATCATCGGCGCTGGTCAAACGCTCGTCATCATCAGCGGGGGCGAAGGTATCGATCTTTCAGCCGGAGCCGTGGTTACGGTTGGCGCAATGCTGACTTACACCATCATCAACGGGAACAACAGCCTGATCCTGCCCGTCTTGCTGCTCGTGATCGTCACGGGAGCGTTGATCGGCCTGATAAACGGCCTGGGGATCATGTATCTCAAAATCTCACCCTTCGTAATGACACTGGGTATTGCAGGCGTGGTACAGGGCGCGCTGATCCTTCTCACAAAAGGCTATTACGATGGCCGGGTTGCTCCGATCATGACCCAGATCATCGCCCGGAACCTGGTTTTCAACATTCCCGGGATGATCTTCGTTCTGATCCTAATCGGTGTGCTGATGACAATCCTTTTAGAGCGGACACGTTTTGGCAAGCAGCTCTTCGCAATCGGCGTCAACCGGTTGACTGCCCGTTTATCAGGCGTCCGGGTGAACCGGATGGTCGTCCTGACGTATGTGATTGCCGGCGCAATGGCAGCCTTTGCCGGATTTCTGCTGGTCGGGTATACCCAGAATGCTGGGCCAAACATTGGCAACCAGTATCTGTTCCCTTCCATCATCGCTGTTGCGATTGGTGGGACTCAAATGTCAGGTGGAAAGGGCTCCTATTTCGGCACCATCGCAGGGGCGATTGTGATCCAGTTGATCACAAGTCTGTTAACCACAATGCAGCTTCCACAGGCACTGCAGCAGATCATCTTTGGCTCGTTATTGTTGGTCATCCTCGTCATTTATGGACGTGAAAAGGGATTACGAGAATAAGTTTTTTCACTCAGTTTTTGAACACCCTCATCGAAAGGAGAAAAGATGCACAAAATCAGTATGCTTGGTGCTGGATTTATCGGCATGTTTTACACCAAAACCATCCAGCGCAGCCGCTCAAAGGACACCGTCTCAATCATCTATAACCGCACCCCGGAAAACGCCGAACAGTTCTCAAAAGATTACAACGTTCCGCGCTGGACAGGTGATATGGATGAAGCCATCAATGACCCGGAGACGGATGTGGTCGTGGTAGCCCTACCCAACTTCCAGCACAAGGAAGCCATTATCAAAGCTGCGGAAGCTGGCAAAGCCGTCCTCTGCACCAAACCGCTTGCGCGGACGGGTAAAGAAGCCAAAGAAATCCTGGACGCTGTCGAGAAGGCCGGTGTGTTCCATGGCTATCTTGAGGACCTGGTTTATACCCCCAAGACGCTCAAAGCACTGGATTACGTCCACAAGGGTGCGCTGGGAAGGATCCTTTGGGCCCGCTCTCGCGAAACGCACCCCGGCCCCCATGCACCATGGTTTTTTGATAAGGAACTGGCCGGGGGCGGCGCGCTTGTTGACATGGGCTGCCACTGTCTTGAGATTTGCCGAAGCTTCATCGGCAAGGGCGTCCGCCCGGTGGAAGCCCTGGGACATCTGGACACCCTCGTCCATCCCATTGCGGCTGAGGACTTTGCCATTGGCCTGGTCAGGTTTGAAAACGGCGCTGTCGGACAAATTGAGTCAAGCTGGACCTTCCGCGGCGGGATGGACCTGCGCGATGAGATCTCCGGCACGGAAGGGACGATCTGGCTGAACCACTGGCTTCGTACCGGCTTTGAAGTCTTCACCTCGGGCGGAACACAGGGTTATGTGGCCGAAAAAATGGAATCTGATAAAGGCTGGCTGTTCCCGGTTGGGAATGAGGAAGATGCCCTGGGTTACATCGAAATGTTCAATGATATGTTCGATTCGCTCGACAAAGATGAAAAACCCACCGAAGATTTCTATGATGGTTATGTGGTCAACTCAATCCTAGATGCCATTTATAAATCCGGTGAAACCGGGGAGTGGGAACCCATTGAGCTTGAGGATTGGCGCGGCGGAACCCATGAAAAGGTCAAAACGACCACGGATTATGACAAGGAGCATATCCTCATCAAAGATGAGATTATGCCGGATGGGAAGCATAAATTCATCATCCAGCACAAGGAAACTGGACGGGTCTCGCAGATTATCGAGTAACCCCCAAGAAACGGCATGGGGCTGTCCAAAACGACAGCCCCTTTCCTATCAAAATAAGCTGAAACGAAATCATCAGCAGAGTAACATCAATTATCAACAGGTAACCACTTCCAATGACGCAAGCAAAAACACCCTTACATAAAGACATAGAAATTATCAACCCCGGCATTGACCGTGGGAAAATTAAATTCGCCATATTCGACTTTGACGGCACAATTTCTCTCATCCGGGAAGGATGGCAGCAGATCATGATCCCCATGATGGTGCAGAGCTTGATGCAGACTCCAAAACATGAGAGCCAGGATGAGATCGAGCAGGTTGTCCGTAAATTTGTGACGGACACAACTGGAAAACAGACCATCTACCAGATGATCCGGCTGGCAGAAGAGATTACAAAACGGGGAGGCAAACCCCTTGACCCATTGGATTATAAGAATCACTACCATGACCTCCTGATGGAACGGATTATGAATCGGCTGAAGGGATTACGTGAAGGACATTTGACGCCTAAAGAAATGAGTGTTCCCGGCTCCCTGGAGGCATTGAAACTCATCAAAAAGGCTGGTGTGGCCTGTTTTCTGGCCTCAGGAACGGACGAGAAGTATGTTTTGGATGAAGCTGACCTCTTAGGTGTCACACCTTATTTTGAGAGCGTCTACGGGGCTCAGGACGATTACGAAAATTTTTCTAAACGGATGGTGATCCAGAAGATCATTCAAGAAAATAACCTGAAAGGGCCGGAATTGATCGCTTTTGGCGATGGTTATGTTGAAATCGAGGACACGAAATCTGTCGGCGGGATAGCCATTGGCCTGGCAACAGACGAGGCAAATCGTGCTGGGATAGATGCCTGGAAACGAGATCGTCTGATCGCCTCCGGAGCAGATGTCATCCTGCCTGATTTTCGACCTTTTCCTGATCTGTGGCAGTATCTGATAATGGAGAATTAACCATGCCCTACCCCACATTTGACCGCAGCCGGCTGAACTTGAAGCCGCTTGATGAACGTGAACACGACCTGACCCGGGAAGTTTTTCTTAATCTTGATGACCCGATCCCGGCCTATGACAATCCCAAATTGGCGTTTCTGGCAGACCGGATCATTGCTGCCAAAGAACGCGGTGCAACAGTGATGATCATGATGGGCGCCCATGTGATCCGCAGCGGCGTCAACCGGTTCCTGATTGATCTGATGCAAAAGGGGTATATCTCCCTGATCGGTGTCAATGGTGCCTGCGCCATCCATGATATGGAATTTGCCATGATCGGCAAAACAACCGAGAGCGTCGCCCGCTATATTCAGGAAGGACAGTTTGGCCTCTGGCAGGAGACAGGCAGGGTAAATGAGGCCGCGATTTATGCAAAAGAACACGGCTACGGATTGGGAGAGGCCATTGGCAAAATGATCCTTGAAAACCCCCTCGAATTCCCCTACCGGAAAACAAGTTTGTTCGCTGCCGGATACCAACTGGGAATCCCGATCACGGTCCATGTGGGAATCGGGCAGGATATCGTCCACGAACACCCCAATTTTGATGGCGCAGCGGTGGGCGAAACAAGTTACCGGGATTTCCTGACCCTGGCCCATTTTGTGGAAAACCTGGAAGGCGGTGTGATGCTGAATGTCGGGACCGCTGTGATGGGGCCGGAAGTGTATTTGAAAGCTCTGTCCATGGCACGGAACGTTGCCCATCAGGAAGGTCGTGAGATCAAACATTTCACAACCGCCGTATTCGATATGATTGATCTGGGAGACGATGTTCATTCGGAAGCCAACAAAACGGATGCTGTCTACTATTTCCGCCCCTATAAAACCGTGCTGGTCCGGACAGTTGCAGACGGCGGTGAAAGTGTCTATATTCGAGGTGTCCATCGGGCAACGGTGACAAACCTGCACCGATTGATTATGGAAAAAGCTGGATCACAGGGAGGTTAACAGATGGAAACCGGACAATTAGAAGCCATACTAAGCCGCTTCTCGCAGGTACGGGTGGCTGTATTGGGCGATTTCTTCCTCGATCTTTATATTGAACTTGACCGCAGCCTTTCAGAGTTATCTTTAGAAACCAATAAAGAAGCCTTTCGGGCGGTTAATCTGCGGGGACAACCGGGCGCAGCAGGTGTGGTGACCGCCAATCTGGTTGCCCTGGGTGCGCAGACCGCCGCAATCGGTGTTGTGGGCCAGGATGGGAATGGTTTCACCCTCCAGCAGGCTTTGACTTCCCAGGGTGTCCAGACCGGGTATTTGGTTGAAGTCGAAGGCCGACCAACAGCTACCTATACGAAACCCATGATGCGGGAAGTTGATGGACCAACGGTGGAACTGAACCGGATTGATATCCTCAACCACAGCCTCAATCCCAAAGGTTTGAACCAGCAGTTAGCAGATAATACCCAACAAGCGATTGATGAATTTGATGGCATTCTTATTGTAGAACAGGTAAAGGACGACGGTTTTGGGACAATGTCCCCCCTGCTGAGAGACACCTTAGCAAGAATCTCGAAAAACTACCCCCAAAAGCCCATCGTGGTCGATTCACGGCATCATGCGGCAAAGTACGCTGGAGTCTCGCTGAAGATGAACCTGGCGGAAGCTATTACATCTGTCAAAGCACTCAGTCTCAAAGACAGTATCCCTCATTCACAAAAGAAAATTGAGATCGCTGAAGCCTGTGCCAGGAGTTTATACTGCGCAATGAATAAACCAGTCTTTATCACTTTGGGTAATGTGGGCATCGTGGGAATAGCAAAGGATGGCATGTTCCACTGGCCTGGATTCGAATTTGAAGGGTCTGTTGACACCGTAGGTGCGGGTGATTCCGTACTGGCAGGGATCGGTCTGGCACTTTACGCAGGGGCATCTCCAAAAGAAGCCGCCTATATCGGCAACCTGATCGGATCCATCATAGTGCAACAGCTCGGGACCACTGGCATCGCGACCCGACAAGGACTCCTTCAGCGCCACGTTGAATATCAAACACAAATTACTGGTTAAGGAACAGGAAAATTATGACAGACGACAGATTGACCATTGAAGAATATTTCACAGCTATGAAACAGGTGATGGACGATTTTCCAACCGCAAGGCTGGAAACATTCTTATCCGTGTTGCGAGAAGCCCGGGAACGCGAAGCCGCTGTTTTTGTTTGCGGAAACGGGGGAAGCTGGGCCACTGCCGCACACATGGTCTGCGATTTTGGCAAGAATACGCGCACGCCAGGCAGTAAAAGGATGAAAGCTATAGGTTTGGGTGATAACATCCCCTCCCTGACGGCTTATGGCAATGATGAGGGGTATGAGCGGGTTTTTGCTGAGCCGGCGCTCAGTCTGATGAAACCCGGAGATGTGTTGATCGCGATCAGCGCCAGCGGAAATTCACCAAATGTGCTTGAGGCAGTTGACGTTGCCAACAAAATCGGTGCGACGACCCTGGGGTTGACAGGGTTTTCAGGTGGAACACTCAAAGACCAGGTCAATCACGCCCTGGTGATCCCATCTGATAACATCGAGATGGTCGAAGATTTTCACATGATCGTGGATCATCTGTTGACCATTTGTCTGCGAAAGTAATCTCTCCACCTAACTCTGGCTCAAAGGGAAAACTTAATTCAACGCCCTGGTTCAAAATACCTCTTGAACCGGGGCGTTTTCCATACAAAAATACAGCTACCAACAAATTTTCTGCTTTTTATCGTATCCTCTTTACTTCATCCATAAATTCTGTAACGCGGTCTTGATCTACGTGATTTTCGAACTTACCATCAAATTTAAAAGTCGTCCCAACTATTGCGCCGTCTGACAGAGCCAATTGCTCGCTGACATTATCAGTCTTCACACCAGTATTGGCAAAAACGACAGTATCTGGAACAGCCTTTTTAACCTTCTTAAGAACTGAGGTATCAGTCTCAACACCAGCTGTCAGGCCGGAAACACACAACCCATCCGGTCGATGATTGAAGACAGTGGATTTGGCAATTTGAATAATATCCCTCCCGCCAAGATAAACAGCCGCTTCAGGAACGATATTAAAAAGAAGCTTGACATCTTCAGCCCGGATTGCATGCTGGTGACGTACCGACTCGCCTGTGTTGGTGTTCCATAAACCAAAGTCGGAGGCATAGACACCTGAGAAAATTTCCCGGACAAACTTTGCACCGGTTGCAACTGCAAGGTCAAGAGAACGCTTCGGGTCCCACAACACATTAACCCCAAAGGGTATTCGAATGTCCGTCATTAACTCGCCTATAACCCTTCCCATGGCAGCCACAGTGACCGGCTCAACAGCAGTGAGATATGGCAGGCTGAACTCATTTGAGAACATCACCGAATCGACTCCCCCATTTTGTAGTGCCTGGAAATCCTTGCGCGCCCACTCGATCACTTCTTTCATACCTGTTTTCGGGTCGTAACCCGGGTCACCTGGAAGCGGATTCAGATGGCACATGGCTATAATGGGCTTTTTTGTACCAAATATTTCTTCTGTCCAAAGTTTTGTCATATCATTTCCTTTTATAATTGCAATTTTAATTTT
>CAZXRL010000077.1:8453-11247 GCA_964643275.1 uncultured Candidatus Brevefilum sp. | reverse complement strand
AGAGTGAGATTCCGTCCAAGGTTGACGATATAGTTGAGCTGTTTGTTGGTGATCCGGGCATCTCCATTGCCGCCGTTACCGCCGTTACCTCCACCTTCATTCTTGCCGGTTTCACCTCCCCTCTGTCCCTCCTGCGGAGTCTCGGTAATACCCTGAACAGGCTGACGGATATTCCCGTTTCCGTTCTCCAGGTGCGAGATTTCCTCGGCGCTGCAATACTCAACGCCGTATCCGGCAAAACGGAGAGACCTTGCAATGGCCCTCGTCTCTGCCAGTTCCAGTATGGCCGGTGCGATGGCATGGTCTCTCTCTGCGCTCGCCATACCGATGCCGGGGAAAGATCCCTTCAAGGTGGTGGTGACGGCCCGAACCACGGCGATGTTCTCGTCATATCGAATGATCTCCGTGGTGATGGACATCTGTTCGTTGTCCTCGTGGGCCAGCCTGAGCTGGCTGAGAAGATGACGACCGAGATCCGCAAACAGATGCTGGCGATCGGCGCCCGGCAAGGCCTGGCTCCCGTGCTGGATGTGGCAGCTGACCCCCGCTGGGGAAGGATCGAGGAGACCTTTGGCGAAGACCCTACCCTTGTCAGCCACTTTGGGACGGCCTATATCCGGGGCTTGCAATCAGAAGACCTGGCAAAGGGCGTGATGGCGACCGGCAAGCACTTTATCGGCCACAGCGCCTCGCAGGGCGGCCTTAACTGCGCCCCGGTGCAGATCGGGATGCGGGAGCTTTACCAGACTTATCTGGCACCCTTCCAGGCGGCCATCCGCGACGCGGGGATCGCCTCCATCATGAACAGCTACCCCGAACTGGATGGAGAGGTTGTGGCGGCTTCCCGTTATATCCTGACAGAGATTTTACGTGATGAGCTGGGGTTTGATGGGCTGGTGGTCTCCGATTATGAGGCTGTGATCATGCTGCATAATTTTCACTTCGTCGCGGAGACACCCGTCAAAGCCGCTGCACTGGCGCTGGACGCAGGCATCGAGGTCGAGCTGCCGACCACCGTCTGTTATGGAGATCCACTGCGAGAAGCGCTTGAAGCTGGCAAGGTGAACCTGGAGACAGTTGACAAGGCCGTCCGGCGCCACCTGTTGAAAAAATTTGAGCTGGGATTGTTTGACAACCCCTTTGTAGATGAAGGGCGGGTCCTGGAGGTCTTTGAGACTCCCTACCAGCGGACATTGGCACGCGAGATAGCGACCCAAAGCCTGGTACTACTGAAAAACGACGGCCTGCTGCCGCTTTCCAAAGATATCCGCACTCTGGCCGTGATCGGCCCGAACGCGGACTGTGGGCGGAACCTGATCGGCGATTATTCCTACGCCGCAATGAGTACGCTCGTGCAGCATCAGGCGCCCGAGGACCATTCCTTCACGCCGGCTTACCTGGCCGCCGCAGGACCGCATGAGGTGCATGTGAGGACCGTGCTGGCGGGTATCCGCGAGACGCTCTCAGAGCAGACAGAGATCCTCACGGCTGAGGGCTGTGCTGTTCATGGGGACGACACCAGCGGTATCGCGGAAGCGGTGAAGCTGGCGGAACAGGCGGATGCGGTCGTGCTTGTGCTGGGCGACAAGTCCGGCCTGACGCCCGAATGTTCCATGGGCGAGACCCGGGACTGCGCCGACCTGCGCCTGCCGGGGGTTCAGACCGAGCTGGCGGAAGCCGTCCTGGCGACCGGGAAACCGGTGGCGGTCGTGCTGGTCAGCGGGCGGCCGTACGCCATCCCTGAGCTGGCTGAGCAGGCTAACGCCATCCTGGAAGCCTGGCTCCCAGGCGAAGAGGGCGGCTCGGCGGTTGCGGCGGCGCTTTTTGGGGATGCCAACCCCGGTGGCAAACTCCCGGTCACCTTCCCGCGCTCAGCAGGGCAGCTTCCGTTGCGCTATAATGCGAAACCATCAGGGATGCGGTCCCACTGGTATGGTGATTACGTGGATGGGCCGGTGGCACCGCTATATCCCTTCGGCCATGGATTGAGTTATACCAAATTTGAATATTCCGACCTCCAGTTAGCTCCAGATAGGGTTTCGGCGGGGGGTGAGGTTCAGGTATCCGTGCGTGTTACGAACTCAGGAGAGATCAAGGGCGACGAAGTCGTCCAGCTGTACACGCACCAGACCTATGCCTCCACTCCCCGCCCCCTGCTGGAGTTGCGCGGTTACCACCGCCTGACCCTGAGGCCTGGCGAGGGACAGACCGTGAGCTTCCGGCTGCCGGTGAACATGCTGGCTTTTTATGGCCGGGACCTCAAGCTGCGGCTGGAACCTGGAGAGGTTGAATTACTTGTTGGCAGTTCGTCCGCTGACATCCGCGCCCGCGGTCAGTTTGAGATTGCGGGCGAGGGGCCTGTGGAAATAAAAGACCGGGTCTTCGTATGCCCGGTGGGTGTGCTTGAGGTCGAACGGGGATAGGGCCTGCAGGAACATTTTTCGCAGGGGGCAAAGCCGGTGAGGCGTCGCAAGATACCTCACCGGCTGGGTGTTAAGAGATGGGTACCTCAAAATGGTCTTGGCGTTATCGGAATTCTTAAATCCTGATCCTGGATACAGGGTTATCTCTTCTGAAAAACAATAATCGAATCCTCACTTAAATAAGCACTTCCCCCATTAAATGACAAAATACCCTCGGTGCGACTCGAACGCACAACCTACTGCTCCGCAAGCAGTTGCTCTATCCATTAAGCTACGAGGGCATTCCCTACGGCGTTAAATTCTAGTCCAATCCGGTCATCCGGTCAAGTGACTTGTGCCGGATGGGCTTATGTCAGGTGCATTTCTGTGCT
>CAZXRL010000077.1:0-8353 GCA_964643275.1 uncultured Candidatus Brevefilum sp. | reverse complement strand
ACTTATCCATCGTTCACCAGGGTCCCCACCTGCTCGCCGCGCAGCGCGGCGGGAAGTGCGCCTTCGTCCCAGAGGTTCAGCACCAGGATCGGGAGCTTGTTTTCCATGCAGAGCGAGACAGCTGTGCTGTCCATCACTTCCAGGCGTCGGTTGAGGGTGTCAATATAGCTCAGGTGCTCGAACTTCTTCGCATCAGGGAACTTGTTGGGGTCCTTATCATAGACGCCGTCCACCTTGGTGGCTTTGATCAGGACATCGGCGTCAATCTCCATCGCCCGGAGCGCCGCAGCCGTGTCAGTCGAGAAGTAGGGATTACCCGTGCCGCCCCCAAAGATAACCACGCGGTCTTTTTCCAGGTGACGGATTGCGCGCCGCCGGATATAGGGTTCAGCCACGGTGCGCATCTCAATCGCGGATTGGACCCGGGTGAGCACGTCAATCCGCTCAAAGGCGTCCATCAGTGCCAGCGCGTTCATCACAGTGGCCAGCATGCCCATATAGTCCGCGGTCGTCCGGTCCATCCCGGCGTGCTTGCCGCTCCGCCCGCGCCAAAGGTTCCCCGCACCGATCACAACTGCGACATCCACATCCATCTCATGCACCAGCTTAACTCGTTCGGCGATATGAGTCGCTTTGCCAGGATCAATCCCAAACCCATCCTCGCCTGCCAGGGCTTCGCCGCTCAGTTTCAGCAGGATCCGTTCATACTTCAAGCCATTTTTTTTCAAGGTCATCGTCTCTCCCGGATAAATGAGTGTCTGGTGATAAAAAGAAGGCCAACCTTGTGGCTGGCCTTGCTAATTTATTCAGCTTCTTCCTCGGAGTCCACGTCTTCGGCGGACTGGGCACCGAGCTCCCAGCGGACAAACCGCCGAACGATGATCTTCTCGCCAAGCTTGACAACCTGATCATTGATCAGGTCTTCTATCGTCAGGTCCCCATCCCGGATATACGCCTGGTTCATCAAAACGGTCTCTCCTTTGTATTTCTTGAGATACCCTTCGACGATCTTGGGAACGATATTGTCCGGTTTACCTTCTTCCTTTGCCCGTGCTTCGGCAATTTTCGCCTCACGGTCGAGGGCTTCCTGGGGAATATCGTTCTCGGTAAGGTAGAGAGGATTGGCAGCCGCGACCTGCAATGCCAGTTCATGCGCCAGCTCGCGGAAATCCTCTGAGCGGCCCACAAAATCCGTCTCACAGTTCACCTCAACCATCACAGCCAGGCGGCCTTCGCCGTGGGTGTAGACTTCAATGATGCCTTCAGAGGCTTCGCGGTCAGCGCGTTTGACGGCTTTGGCAAGACCTTTTTCACGCAGGATATCGCTGGCTTTTTCAAAATCGCCGTCCGCATCTCGCAGCGCTGCACGGCAGTCGAGGACGCCGCATCCGGAGGCGTCTCGGAGTGCTTTGATCATTTCAGTGGTAATTTCCATCGTCCATCTATTCCTATCTTAGGTATCCGGTCTTTTGTTTTCAGTCTTCTTCCGTGTCTTCGGATTCTTCCTCAGCCTCATCTACCTCTTCAGATTCTTCTTCCTCAACTGTCTCTGGTTCAGCTTCGGTTTCAGGCTCCGATTCCGGTTCCGCCTCTGGTTCCGGTTCAGTTTCCAGCTCGGCTTCAGCCTCATCTACCTCTTCAGGTTCTTCTTCTTCAATCATCTCCGGTTCAGCTTCAGGCTCTGATTTCGATTCCGCCTCTGGTTCCGGTTCAGCTTCTGGTTCGGCTTCATCCTCAGCGGGGAGCTCGTCCTCAACATCTTCATCTTCATTCTCATCCTCAGGATCGCGTTTCTTGGGGCGGGCGGAGTCAAGATGTTTGAGGGTCGATTCACCCAGCAAGGCCTCATCTTCCAGCTCATCATCATCTTCTACGAAGCGGGAGACCTCAGCCGGCATTGATTCGGCCATCATTTCTTCATCTTCAAGTTCCTTGCCGCGGATGGTCTTGCCTTCCATCACAGCATCGGCGATCTTGCCGACCAGCAGCTTGATGGCCCGGATAGCATCATCATTGGAGGGGATCACATAATCGATATTCTTGGGGTCACAATTGGTATCCACCACAGCCACAACAGGGATCTCTTTGAGGTTCGCTTCGTGAACGGCGGTGTCTTCCCGGTTCACATCAATCACAAAGAGGATATCAGGCAGACGTTTCATCGTGCGGATACCGCTGAGTCGGTGTTCGAGGCGGGAGATCTCCCGTTCGATCATCAGACCTTCTTTTTTGGTCAGAAGGTCAATCTCGCCGCTGTCGCGCATCCGTTCCAGCCGTTCCAGCTCGAAGATCCGTTTCTGGATGGTGGCCCAGTTGGTGATAGTGCCGCCCAGCCAGCGTTCGGTCACATAAGGCATCCCACAGCGCTCTGCCTGCTCGCGGATGGGGTCCTGTGCCTGGCGTTTGGTGCCGACAAACAGAACCGTACCGCCCTGGGCAACCCGGTCGCGGATGAAGGCATAAGCCTCATCAAGCAGGGTCACGGTTTGCTGCAGGTCAATGATATGGATGCCGTTGCGCTCGGTAAAGATATACTGGCGCATTTTAGGGTTCCACTTATTGGTGCGGTGACCAAAGTGGACGCCGCTCTCAAGGAGCGCTTTCATAGTAACAACAGGTGACATTTCGGTTATTCTCCTTTGCGTTTTAGCCTCCGCCTTTTTTCTTGCTTGTCCCTCACCCATTGTATGGGCACGCAGGACAAATCCAAAGGCGTGTGAAATAGTTCTGTCAGGTCATTCTGACAGCGGGATAAGTATAGCATATCAGATTTGAAAAGGGAATAGGCGCTTTACCATCATCCGGTAGCTTTCTCCGGATACCCCACAATCGTTTCCTCAATAAAAAAGAGGTTGTCATGTTCAGTGACAACCTCTCAAACATACAGTCCAGACTGTTATGGACCCGAATGCATAAACAGCGGCAGGTAATAATCCACCGTATCCTTCGCTTCGGTTATGATCGTCACAGTCGCTGGATCGCTCCAAAGCTCACCGTCCCAAGCCCTGAAGGTGAAGATATCTGAACCCGTGTAGTCCTTCCCCGGAGTATAGACCAGGTCAGGGGCAGCGCCCGAAAGCGTTCCATCCACAGGACCAATTACAATTTCAAAGGTCAAATCGTCGCCATCTTCATCAAAAGCAGTCAGGGTGATCTCAATCTCAGTATTCTCTACAGTGACAACTTCCTGGTCGTGAGCCACTGGCGGATCATTAACATCCAGTACCAGGATCATAAACGCTTTTTCCACCGATTCTCCGCCCTGATCGGTGCTTCGCACACAAATCCGATAGGTGCTTTTTTCTTCATAGTTGAAACTTTCATTGGATTGGAGAACAGCTCCAACAATCTTAAATGAATCGTTATTATTCACGCCTGAGCAGGGCACCAGTTCATAAGTAAACGTATCATACGGAATATCGGGATCAACAGTTACGAAAGTGCCAATCACCGTCCCGGCCGGTTCATTCTCATCAATCGAATTACCTGAAATTGCGAGATCCGTTGGCGGTTCATTGGATTCGTTGACATGGATTGTGACGGTCACCTCGCTCGAATAGAATTCCCCGTCATACGCCTTATAGGTGAAGCTGGTTGTCCCCGTCCAGTTTGTTGGCGGGTGATAAGAAAAATCTCCGTCCCATCCCAGGACGACAACGCCTTGGCCGGCTGGTGGATCGCTTGTCTTGATCGCAATCAGTGACTCCCCTTCCGGGTCATAATCATTGGTTAGAACACCAGGCACATCAACAACCAGCGGCACGTTCCTGAGGGTGCTGTACACATCATCGCCAACAACCGGTGCTTCGTTCAGGTCCTCAATATCAATGATGAAGACCTTTTCAAAGTATTGACCCCCTGCATCCGTGGTCCGAACCTGAATCGTATAACTTGATTGGGTTTCATAATCAAAGACTTTGCCCGATAACAACCGGTCACCAGCAATCGTGAAGGCGAGGTTGTCTGGATAGCTCACGTTATCTTCCAGGGTATAAGTAAATGTATCGTCAGCATCAGGATCCTCCGAAGCGAAAATCCCGATCTCTGTACCGATGGGTTCATTTTCCGGCAGGGAGGCTTTGGACAGCTCAAGATCCGTTGGCGGACAGGATTCGGTCGTTATGACACCATCCACAGCTTCAAAAGCAATCTCAAAGGCATCCGGCCAATCCACTAAGAGGCTGTTCACAGTGTCAATCTCAATGTCTGTGGTCTGGTTGGGCACCAAAGCGGTCAGCGTAATGAGGATCAGATCACCCGCACCCGATTTCGGATCCGGGTCTCCCGCGCTGTCTCCCCGCTGCGCCATCCCAAAACTGATCCATCCATTGACATTATCAATCTCATTGTCAGGTTCGTAGAACGCTTCATCCACATCCCCATCCAGAAATCCACCGTTAACCACTCCCAGAACTTCGATCACATCCGGATCAAAGCTGATCTCAAGATGATAGCCGGTCAGATCGACAACATCTTCAACCCGTACTTTGATCATAAGATTGCTGCAGGTTGTTGCGATATCGGCCGCTGGATCAATCCTGAGCTGCGTGGTCACGTCATCCGAATAAGCACGCGTGGGCAGCCCAAAAATGGCCAGAAGGGTTATCAATGAAAGCGCTAATCGAAAGATCTTTGCAATTTTTTTACGCATCATCCGCTTCCTCTTTCGTTTATTTCCTTGTAACAACAAGATATCCAGCCACGCCAATGACCAGGACCAGCACAATGCCAACAATCCACCAGTGTTCCACCAGAGAGAAACCGGTTCGAGCGCCACCGCTTCGTGATTGGTCTGCTGGCGTCACTGAGTCAGTCTCATCATCGTCTATCTGGGTCTCATCCTCAGAAGCCTGTTCAATTTCAGCCATGGCCCCTGATTCAACCTGCCCCGCCTCAAGGGTGGCGGTTGCAGTCGGCAGCACTTCCGTTGGCGCCAGCGTGGGGATCTGCACCAGAGCAGAGGAATCCTGCACCGGGATTGCGGTTGACTCTTTGGCAACCGCATTGGAAGAGACCCGCACCGTCGCATTGAGCGGTTCAACCGGGATAGCCGTGCCCTGGCGGGTCGAAAGTTCCAATAAGGAGACCGTCAAATCTGTCTCCCCCTCAGCCACCCCCCGGACATAGAGCACGAGCACCACCCCGCTGCCGGATTTCGGCTCGCTGGGGTTGGCCTGGGTCATCACAAACCGCAGGACGCCTTCCTCATTGTCCACCTCGTTATAAAGGGTCAGGCCCGCATCCAGAAAGGTGCCCAGAGCAGGCTGAACGCCTTTCATCTCCGGATTGGCATCCTCGATGATCAACACATCAGGATCAAAGCGAAGCTCAAGATCAAGCGCATAGAGTTCCTCAACGTTCCTGATCTCAAGCGGGATCTCCACCCGAATATCCGGCGGGAGGTCATAGTCAGTAAAAACCCCACCCTGAGCCGTCCCGCCTCCCTGGGCGGAGACAACCTGCAATGGGACAGCCAGGAAAATAATTCCTAATAATAGAATGCGTGATAATAACGTCATAGCTTTCAATTTCATAGCAATAAATCCTCAGGTTGATGTGTGCTTCGTTGGATGAGAATAACAATCATAACGATCAAGACAATTAGACTGCCGGCCAGTAATACCCATAATAAAAATTCCAGTCCCCTGGAGGACGAAAACAATACCTCTGAGGAACCGCCCTCACTAAAGCCGGACGCCATCCCGTCTGAATCCTCAGCCTCTCCCGCCATAACAGCCCCGGCTGTCAGAGACGTTTCAACCCCCGGAGTCTGTTCGCTGGAAGGGGAGGACCCTGCGCCCTGCCCTGAGGGATCCTCTCCGTTCTCGTCAACCTGCGCTTCCGGCGTCATCGTTGACGAATCCTGACCGCGCCCGCTCACCCCTGCCTCGCTGGAGGAAGCCGTGCCTGTCCGGGTTGGGGTCGCTGTCACAGTCGCCCCGGATTTTGGGGCTTCTGTGGCCACCGGATACGACCCTTCGCTGCTGGTCGAGGTTCGGGTCGCGGTCGGGGCCAGCGTTGGCTTGGTCGTCGGGGTCCGGGTCGGCGTTGGCGTGTGGGTGAAGGTTGGTGCCTGGATCACACTGACCAGGCCTGCTTCGGTCTCCGGCGTGATCTTATTCCCATGTGTATCCGCCAGAACCGCCTCAACAATCTCAATCCGGGACTCGCCTAATGCGGTTGAACTGAACGTCAGCTCCAACAGCACCCCATCCCCCGAAACTGCCGGACGGGCAAGCTGGGTGGCGGCAATCCGCAGGAGGCCCGGTTCTTCCACCTTTTTGACGACCGCTACGTTCGAGAGATAATCCCCATGCGACCAGGATTCCAGAGCCAGGACAGCCGGATCATAACTCAGTGTCAGGTCAAACGCATTGACCAACATCCCGGCCTGCACTGTCAGCTCCAACAGGACCTCGTTGCCGAGGGGCAGGCTGGATTCCTCCGGAGACAAAGCCAGCACCGTTCCTGATTGGGCCTGAACCGGCCTAACCAGGCCTGCGGCAAGCGCAGCAACCGTGAGCATCAGCCCAATAAAATGTTTTTTCAAGATCGCCTCTTATTAATAATGTCACACCTCACAAATAAAATTTATTGTCACCATTACAAATCGTTCTTATTGAATACCTTCTAGTCATTGCGAAACCCCGCAGGGGTTGAAGTAATCTGAGATTGTTACTTTCCCTGGCAAGGGCTCGCCGTGACAAACATATTCCTGCAGGCTGGGACCTAAGTCCCAGCCTGCGTAAAACCAATAACTTACGGAGCAGTCACAGTAATGGATTTTGTGGCATAGGAGACATTGCTGTCATCTAATATGGTCACAATCACTGTAGCTGTGCCCGCCTGCTTGCCGGTCACTACGCCGGTCAGCTCATTCACATCGACATAGTCTCTGTGATCCACATAGACCGCCCAACGTACCGGCCTGTCGTCCGCTGGATCGCCATTGAGCACAACATCCAGGTCAATGGTGCCACCAACTACAACGGTGTCAGGTCCGGTAATCACAACACTTGCAACTAGGTCACGTTCAGGTCCGGTCGCAATCTGGCCGACAAAATGACCTTGAACACCTGACTGAGCGAATATGCCAAAGACCCGAACCGGACCGCCCACATCAGAATTGGTGATGACGCCGTAGAGGGTGTCAATCCCCATCGCGCTCACTGTTCCAGCAATATCACCGTTAATATCTCCGGATACCGAGCCTGAGAAGGTGGAGATGTTTCCATCACTGTTGATGATCTGAGCGTGAACTGTCAGCTCATAATCACCTGTCAGCGTACCTGATACCACACCTGTCTCACTTGTATTGATCTGACCCATTACGGCTCCATTGTATGCCTTGGGCAGCCAATCCGCATAAGCGGCTTCCGAAGTCAGGTCAAAGTTCCCGCCGACCAGGGCCAGGTCCTGAATGTTCACCCGGTCATCAAAGTTGACATCCGCGTCCAGAGCCAAGGCGTTAAGTTCGCCGTAATCTTGACCGACGGTGCTTGCGTCAAGGATGTCAATGACATTATCTGTCCATTTGGCATTCCCGCCGAAGAGATGCAGCGAAGGCAGATCAAAATCATCATCAACGTAAATCATCCTTGCCATTGTTTCAGGCAAATTCAGATAACGTGCCTGATTGGTGGTCACCAGGTAACCGCCGCCGTTCACAGGCGAGAATTCGAGGTTACCGGTCATGCCTGCTCCGGAGACAACCTCAAAAGGTGTGTAACCCACAGACTGGTGGGTCAGTGTCATCGGCACACCTGAGCGGACCGTACGGCCCTGCATGGAAACTGTACCGGTCACCGTGAACTCACCTAAAACCGAGACTGTGCTTTCAAGTTTTGCCAGTTCCCAGTTCTGATCGAAATCATCCAGTGTGATGACAACATCGTAATCGCCCGTGTTCTTGAAAACGATTTTGAAGAGCGTCGTTGCGTCATAGGGTGCGCCCAGCGGGAAACCAGCGGAGGGGCCATAATAGCCCACTACATCATCGTCATCCTCTGAGAGGGGCATGGCATACCAGGTTTCTGTTGCCTCAACGTAGTATTCAAAGCTGGCAATATCCTCAAGACTTGTATCCGCGACCCTGAAGTTGAACAAAACAGAATCAAAGACGCCGCCTTCCGCAGGATTTTCAAGCGTCACCGTAAAGGTCTGCTCGATTCCGGCGATGAAGGCAAGATCAAGGCCATACTGTGAAAGCTGCGGCAGGGCAATCACCAGAATGCCCAGCCACAGCGTGATCTCGCCGAAATAATTGGGATGCTGCGACCATGCCCACAGGCCGGTGGTGATGAACCGGCCCCGGTTGGCCGGATCGGCCTTGAACCGGCGCTTCTGCTCGTCG
>CAZXRL010000076.1:5628-11622 GCA_964643275.1 uncultured Candidatus Brevefilum sp. | reverse complement strand
CTACCCCAGCGATCATGTCCTGGCTGAAAAGCATCCGGGGGTCCGTGGACGGGGTTAAAGGCAGCGTCTTCGACACCCGTTTCCCGATTGAATCCGCTGAGTCCGGCTTCCTGCGTTTCCTGATCAAGCTCTTTGACTATGCGAACCCCAAGATGGTCAAACAATTGACGAAGGCGGGTGTGGAAATTGTGCTAGAGCCACAAGGTTTTGCTGTTCTTGACAGTGAGGGTCCCCTGGCCGAAGGCGAACTTGACAGAGCCAAGGCATGGGCAGCTGAAATCCTAAAAATCTGAACCTCAATCACCGGTCATCCGCTCTCTAAGAATACAGCCTAATGAAAAAGCTGAGATTTTCTCTAGCCCAGCCTGATGAGGCTATGACGGACCTGGTGCGAAAGAACAACCACAAGACCCTGGCTGGATGGGCGATCGATTGTGCCAACCGGGTTTTGCCCTCTTTCGAGCAGGACTTTCCCGAGGACCTCCGTCCCCGCCAGGCACTGGAAACACTGCAAGCCTGGATTGAGACGGGCGTGTTCCAAATGGCAGTAATCCGAGGAGCTTCACTCGCCTCTCATGCTGCCGCCCGCGACGTTGGCGCGGACACGCCTGCTCGTTCCGCTGCTCGGGCCGCCGGGCAGGCAGTGGCGACAGCTCACGTCCCCGCCCATGCCATAGGCGCGGCCAGGTACGCACAGCAGGCTGTTCATCACGCTGCCAGCGCGCAGAATGCAGCAGCCAGCGTTGCCAAAGAACGAGATTGGCAGTATCAACGCCTGCTTGATTTACATGAAAATAGAAGCCTTTAGATCAACAGCCGCCCCACAATCACCACCAGCATCCCAATCAAGACGGGAACAAACAGGTTACGAGTCAGGATCGCCGCGGCAAAGGTGGGAATGGCAGCCCAGAGGAACAGGTTATCCGCACTTAGAAAAAGCTGACCGTCAGAAAAAAGGAGAGAAGGCAGGAGCAAAGCCGCCAGGACCGCCGGAGGTACATACCGCAACCAGGAGATGACAAGATCGGGCAGTTTGCGTCCTGACAAGAGCAGAAAGGGAAAGACCCGCGGGATATAGGTCACCAGGGCCATGCCGAATATGGTTATCAAAATTGTTACCTGATCCATTTTTCCACCACCACACCAAACGTCGCACCCACTAAAGTCGCCATAATGACATGCCATTGATCCCATCCGGCAAGATAGAGCCCGACAGAACAAAGACCTGAGACAACGGCAACAGCCACCTCTGTTTTCCTGTTAAGCTGCATCACCAGGAGGGCAATAAACATCGCAGGCAGCGCATAATCCAGAGCTAATGGCTCGATATCCGTGACGAGCCGCCCGCTCACCACACCCAGCAATGTCCCCAGGATCCAGGCTGCCTGGGCAGCGGCATTGATTGCAAAGGTCTCTGTCCTGGATACCCCGTCTTCGGGTAATCTCGTGGCGTGCAGGGCAAAGGTCTCATCCGTAAGCTCATAAGCAAACCAGGCCAGCTCTCTTTTCCGCCAGCCCTGGAGATAGGGCGAGAGCGCTGCGGACATCAACATATGCCGGAGGTTGACCACAAAGGTGGTCAGGATAATCGTCAACGGCTCGATCCCCGCTGAAAACAACCCCACAGCGATCAACTGGGCCGACCCCGCGAAAACAACAATGGACATCAGCAGGGTGTTGATCGGGGAAAGGCCGGCTTTTTCGGCCAGAACGCCATAGGCAAAGCCCACGGGGAGATAGCCGAGGATGACCGGAAGCGCAATTACGATCCCATTCAAGCTGGCTGGCAATCCTTTTATCCTTGGCTGGTTTTGATGATTCGACATTGTTCTTTTCTACTGAATGCAATTCAATACTTCCATAATTTATGAAATCACTCAATTCTACTCTGCTATGGAGTTTTCTCCAGACTGAATTTTTTGATTTTTCTGTGGAGATCACACTTTCGACAATAATTCCTCTTGATCATTCCTGAAAGTCAGCTGTGATCTGTCAGAGTAAACGGGATGACCACGGAAATAATATTTCAGGTCAACAATCCTTCGAGGAATAAAGACAACGCGATAGGGAAGTATTGCTCTGAGCGGTTGGGGCTGAAAAACTCAAACCGCAATCAGGAACATGCTGTAAGCTTTCAGCAAGATAATCAGATGTGGAAAGTTGATCAGACTCTTAAAATATTATGGTACAATTTTTGAATTACTTCCCTGGAATAATCACATGGAGGGCACATGGCCGAAGATTTTTCAAAGGAAAGCAATACCTCTGAACAACGCAAATCGAATATCGGGGTATGGATGACTCTTCTATATTCAATCGTTTATGGAGGTTTTGTGCTGGTGAGTGTATTTACCCCAGCATGGTTGGGGGTAAGCGTATTCATGGGCTTGAATTTGGCGATCGTATATGGATTGGGGCTGATTCTCATCGCCCTGGTTTTTGCATTGATCTACAACCAGCTTGTCCGCTAAACAAAGTAAATCTTTGACCAGAATCAGACACCTGAAGCAGGTCATCTGCAAGAGGAGGAGTAAATGGCATTTATTGTCTTTATCATTTTTGTGACGATCGTAATGGCCATTGCCACAATCACAAGCCGAAGGTCACGGGGTGTGGGCGGTTATTTTGTTGCCAATAGCTCAATTAATTGGGGTGTAAACGGGATCGCTTTTGCCGGCAGCTATCTTTCCGTGGCAAGTTTTTTGGGAATCTGTGGTTTGATTGCCTTTTTTGGTTATGATGGATTCCTTTATTCAATCGGATTTTTAGCAGGATGGATCATTGCCTTATTTGTGATTGCCGAACCAATGAAACGCTTAGGAACCTTTACTTTTTCAGATGCGCTTGACCGACGGTTCCAAAAGCGCGGCATTCGGATTGCTGCAGGTTTGAGCGTGCTTGTGGTTTCTCTTTTCTATCTGGTACCACAAATGGTCGGTGCGGGCGTGCTAATTGAGCCTTTGCTCGGTATCTCTCATTTCTGGGGTGTGATCATTGTCGGTTCTGTGGTCATTCTCATTGTTACCTTGGGAGGAATGACTTCTACCACCTACGTCCAGTTTTTTAATGGTGGTCTGTTACTCCTTTTTGCTGCCATTCTCACCGGTGCAGTTTTATTACGCGGGGTGGGCACATCGAATAGAAATTCTGAAGAAGGTTTGGCGGATCTTGAAAATTATCAATATCAGGTTATCGACGTCAATCTTACGGATGATGATCCTCAGATTGATCAAGCCGGTGCCAGGTTTGTTGAACGCTACGCCATTTCTGACCCATACACTGGTGAAGAGACCCAGGTGTTCTACCGCATATCCAGGTTGATCCCGGTTGAGGCGGATCTGGAAGGCAATTATTCAGCTTTGATCAAAGGACGCAGTGTCTCGATCAACCCATCAAGCAATGAATGGCCCCCTCTGACCCTCGAGAATTTGGATGACAACTCCTACCTTCGGATTGAGGATTGGTGGCAACTGATCAGCAATGAAGATAACACATATCAACTGATGGAGACACAGTCCAAAGCGATTTTGCCGGATGGCAATACGATCATCAACGGTGCACCCGAGAGCGCGGCCAATCGACTGCGTCAGGTAGGAGGTGTATCCGAGATCCCTGAAGAATTCGGTGGAGAGACAGGTGCGATTGGACCTTTTAAACTTCTAAGTGTTATGTCTGACCCAGCCACCATTGTACAACAGCCAAAGAGTATCACATTCACGTCCCATGCCAGTGAACAGGTCACCATTCATTATGAAGCTCCTGTTCCTGGGGATGTCTTTATGCGACCCGGCTTAATGTTTCCTCTTGAAGCAAAACCGGGTGAACCGCCGGCAACCTCGTTGCTCAACCGGTTGAACTTTATCTCGTTAATGCTGGCACTATTTTTTGGAACGGCTGCCCTTCCCCATATTCTGATCCGTTATTACACCGTCCCGGATGCCGATTCAGCCAGAAAATCCACCATCATCGCCATTGCCGGGATAGGTCTTTTTTACATCCTGACAATGTATCTGGGAGTGGGTGCAATTACCAGTGGCGCTATCAACCCTGAGACAAGCAATATGAGTGCACCATTATTAGCCCGAAGTTTTGGTGAGGTATTGTTTGCGATGATTTCCGGGATTGCCTTTACTACCGTTTTAGCGACAGTATCCGGGCTGATCATGGCAGCCTCCGGCGCTGTGGCTCATGATTTGATGGGCAGTATCAAGCGGAAAGAAATACCAGATAAAACCAAGGTGCTAATCGGACGGATCGTTGCAGTGGTTGTTGGCGTGATCGGGATTGTACTGGGGATTTCATTCAGGGAGGTTAATGTTTCCTTCCTTGTGGGATGGGCTTTTGCCGTTGCTGCATCAGCAAATTTACCTTCCCTGCTGGGAATGCTGTTCTGGAAGAAAGCGACTTCACAGGGAATCATTGCATCCATCCTGGTTGGAATCATCTCCTCAGTGGCTTTGATCTTCTTAAGCCCGGATATGTGGGTGCGCTATGGATTGGATGCCGCCTCTGCGCCCATGCCGATCAACCAACCCGGGATCATCTCAATCCCCCTCAGTTTTTTGGTCCTGATTGGCGTTTCATTGGCGACCCAAAAGAAACTCAAAAAGCAGCCTGCTGCTGAAGTTTAACTGTTTAAACCATTAGTGCGGGCTAATATTTTCAAGCCAACATCTAATGATTGCAGAAGACATCCCTGCAACAATGAGAGTTTCTCACCCAGAGCTGATTGCAGATTAGCCGCTATCGCCGGTCATCCATCAGACTTTCCACCGCATCAACATCAAAACAGGGGATCTGCAAGGCTTCAGCAACGTCAGCCCGCTCCTGATAAGAGTCATCAATGAAAATTGCGTCTCTGTGGATAATTCTGTCAGCCTTATTCTCACCCGGTTCCATCTGGATGATATGATCAAATAGAGAATCCAAACCGTAGCCGCGCAGTAATTCGTGAATATCGGCTGGGTTGCGGGTGATCAGGTGAACCGGAATCTCCCGATTGCGGCATTGAAAGATAAAAGCCATCAACATGGGATTCACCTGTCCCTCCACAATCAAGGTGTCATCGAGGTCCAGATAGACATGCCGGTATTCCAGGTCCGATTTGAACCGGTTGGTCAAAGCCCGCTCCATGACAAGATTATGTCCCAACTTCTGAATCCCCACCTCCATATCCAGCCTGTCGTAGACGCTCAGGAGCGGGATGTTGACCCCCAGATTTCTGGTAAGTCCCATGGAGCCCGCGATTCGGGGGCCGATTTCCATCAGCACAAGCTCACCATCCGAAGCTTCTTTGAGCTGAAAGAACCATCCCCCCCTCAAATCCAAAGCCTGGTTGATTTCCTCAGCCAGCGTTTGGATGGCCGGAATTTCCACCGGATAAGTCCTGACGCTGATCCCGCGCTTGATCCTGGCCCGGGCCCGCGGGTAAGCTCCCCGAAGGACGCCGTGCCGGTCGGTGAAACAATCCACCGTGTATTCCTCGCCAGGGAGGTTTTCCAGGATCAGCAAGTCCGGATTCCGGGAAATGTAAAAATCCAGTTCGGCTTGGTTTCGGGCAAGATGAACCCCCTCCGAACCCTGACCCTTATCCGGTTTCAGAAAGACCGGGAACTGAACAACCTCTCCTTGTTCATAAACCTGCGGCACCCGGACAATTCCCGATAACTTTTGATAAGTCAACGCCTTACTCCGGCAAACCTCACAGGTCTCAGCCGGTGGGCTGATCAGCAGACAATCCAGCTCATCAGCATGGCGTGCTAACTGTAACTGGACACTATCATTGGCCGGAAAGATCACGTCAATAGCATGGGCATCGACAAAGTCTTTGACCTTTTCAATGAAGTCGGGCTCGTTGTGAAAAGGCAGGCCGTCAAAATAATGCTTGAAAACAAAGGGGCCGTGGTTTGGATCAGAGCCTGAGGCCCCAATCAGAATAAAATGCTTGTTCCAGGATAAGGCACGCTGGATTTCAAGGCCGATCTCCGAACCGCA
>CAZXRL010000076.1:0-5528 GCA_964643275.1 uncultured Candidatus Brevefilum sp. | reverse complement strand
TCTGAATAGCCCGGCTTTTTGCACTTAGGAATAGTTGAATATGTCAGATTGGGAGAGAAGTAAGGGTCACCCTCTGCCAGATAATCCTGTAACCTCTCATACCCCAACAGGATATCCTCTGTGGGCGTCGAATATCCCCGAGATTTTCCTTCATAATGATACATGCTTGCAAAAGGCGTATACACATTCCGATAACCGTGTTCATGGACCTTGAGACAAAAATCAATATCTCCAAAGGCTAATCGGTATTTCTCATCGTAGCCCCCCACTTCTTCGAAGACCTCACGGCGCACCATTTGACAGGCCCCGGTAAGTGCCAGGTAATTGCGATACCAGTCAACCGACCCATATAGACCATTGTAGTGATCAGGGGCATTCAAGTAAATATGGCCAGCAAAATTATTTAATCCCAGGATAATGCCCGCATGCTGGATTGTACGATTTTCCCGGAGCAGTTTTGTCCCAACCACTCCAATTTCAGGACAAACCGCCCATTGGGCTAACTCACCAAGCCAATGAGAATGGATAATTTTCATATCATCGTTTAGAAAAAGCAGCAAATCAGATTGTGATTGTGCAACCCCTAAATTTATGGCTTGTGAGTAATTGAACGGATCGGTGTAAGGGACAATGGAGATATCGGGGACGCTTTGGAGGTCTCGATAATATGCCAGCGTTGCTTCATCTTTGCTGTTATTGTCAACGATAATTATCTTGTAATTGTGGCTGTGATTTCCCTGGGCAATGGAATTCAGAAGCTGATTTAATTCTTCCTTGTTGTTCCTGGTAGGTATAATAATTGCGATTGAAGGGTTCCCATAGTGCCAGGTAAAATGGGTTAAATCTTGTTTTCGGTCCACTTTGACATTTTGCACGTCCTGACGAGCCAAGTGTTGAACAACGACCTTTTCGGTGTCTTTTGTGTCCGGCGTGCTGAGATTGGATTGCGAAACCAGCACTTTTGGAATGTGTGTGATTGAGAAACTTCCTGCAGATAAAGCACATGCCAGTTCGTATTCCAGAGCTACCATATTTTTCTTGGGATCAAGTTCATTCAGGATTTGTTTTACCAGAGCGACCCTGAAAAATCCTCGAGAAAGATAATTTACAGATAACAAAAGCTCTGGAGAAAGTGATTTTGGTTTAAAAAAAGGCCTATATTGGGAAAGACTTTGATCGAGATATTCGCAATCATAATAAACAACGTCTCGATTTGCGTCAGGGACAAGGGCCTGATAAAAGTTTGAGAGTAATGATTCGGAAAAAAGATCGCCTTCTTCACAAAAGATTAAATAACCCCCGGAAATTGATGGGATAAGGTTATCCTGATCCGAGTGGACAACCTTGATCCGGCAATCTTCTTTACCTATCTCTTCGGATAAACGATCGTTTTCAGTGGGGTTAATTACAATGATTTCCCAATTCTGGCCGGTCAATTTCCTGATGGAATCTATAGTTGGGATTACATCACCAAGATCGTCCCCGTGAATGGAAATGAGGAAGGTAACTTTCGGACAATTCTCAAACGAAGGGTTTCCCACCAAAACATGCTGGCCCTTCTTTCGCCACCGATAGTAGGACCGCTTTGCTTGAAAATCCTGAATATGAAAATATAATTTCGTTTTTTTAATTTTGTGATACTGGGTACGAAACCACAATTCAAGCCGTGAATCTGGTGAAAACAATTTGCTTCGTAAGCTGTTGAGAAATCGCTGCATCACAATAACTAGATAAACCAGTCAGCAAATACGCTATTGTAATACCAAAGAAATCGGACAGGCCCACCATATAAGAATAAGGCAATTAATGCTATCAGTGTTCCATACCTAAGGTATTTGTTGCGGACTTTAGTGAGTATGTAAGCACATAATGAAAATGCAATACTGATTACAGGAAAAATATACCTGCCCTGGAGGGCGACATACTTATTAAACCCGTAGATTAACTCGGAATTGTAATTCATGGCCACCAGAACAGTCGTATAGAAACCAAAAATAATCATCAGACTTGTTTTGATAAAGTCCAGTTTCTTTACATAACGGAAGCCCAAAAACAAAACCCAGAAAAGTGCAACCTGAAAATAAGCAATAGTGTTCGGGAAATAATTCTTCTCACCCATAATACCATAAGTCCGTTTCAACATCTCACGAACCCACTCATCAAAGAAATAGCGAACTGGCTCCGGGTAACCCTGTTTAAAAGCCCCGATCAGGGTCAGCTTTTCGGGAAGCGCCATTTCATTGTGCCGCATGCCAAAAAAAGAAGAAGCACAAACTTCCTGAGGGAATGTGTCAATGCAGGCTGGTGTAAGAGCATGGAATTTCACCAGATTAACACCATACAATGCGATATTCAAGAAAACCAATCCGATCAAGATGATAAGCAAAACGATCGCTCCCCAATGCCATTTCTTAATGGACTCAAGCTGAAGGGTCTTTCTGTTCCTAATGAGATCCACAAACCAGATAATCGCCAGCACCAGCGCGAGAGGAAGAATCGAATACTTTATCAAGCATGCAACCGAGATAAAAATAGCCCATGCCAGACTGTTGATGATAAAATTTCCTTTTTTCAATGCCCGGACAAAAAAGTAGATGGCTGCGGTGCAAGCAAAAATAGTTGGATTATCATAATTGACCCCCCCCGAGAGAAAAACAAACATCAGTGTATTTGTCGCCATAAAAACAGGAAAAAGCTGCCACCATTTGTTTGAAATGAGCTCTTTCGATAATCCATAGATAAAGACTACTGTACCCAGAGCGAAAAGCCAGTTAACGACCCTTAATGCGACAAGTGTCTGCCATTCCATAGCTGCCGGCTGGAATAATTGGAAAATGTTTATTGCTCTCGCATAGAGCCAGTACCCCAGATAAGGGTTTCGATGCAGATTATCACCTGATGAATACGCAATCGGGACATCATCCGGAATGCCTACAGTGTCCGCAAAATAAGTTGCAACCTCAAACCGATAAGTTTCATCTGGAATAATCGCTGTCTGTAAATGTGTCGCGAGAAAAACTGAATAGGCAGAAAAAATGATCAGCAAAAGGATTAATACCAATTTCGCATTATGCTTTTGCCAAATCTGAATATACTGTTTAGATGCTACTTTCTCATCCATATGATTGTCCTTTTTCCGGTTTCTTACGATCCTTTAGAATATCTGTGGTCGGTCGTGAAAATCCGCTTCATGTAATTTTCTTATACACTTTATGGATAAATGCTGCAAATTTCCTGATCCATCCGATTTTCCTTATTCGATAAAGGATCCTATCGATGGGTTCAGTAAAAGCTGAAGGCTCCCAATCTCCGAAAATATTGGCCTGGTTCCTCGCCATATGATAACTTATGGATATGGCTTTATCCGAAAGCTTCCGTACCCTGGAATAGGTTACACCCGCCTTGCCGTCCAGAACTTCCTGGAAATGGGCTTCCAGACGATCAATCGAACTCTCCCATTGCCACTGTTTTGCGGTTTCCAGACCATTTTGGATCAGACTGTCACGCAACTTTGATTCTGAAAGAATCCGTTGAATGGCCCGCCTGGCTCCGGCAACATCACCAGGCTCAACAACAAGCGCGTTATAGCCATCTTTAATATATTCATCATAACCCGTCACCTTGGCCACAACGCTGGTTCCGCCACACGCCATCATCTCCAATGGCGGACCAAAGAATCCTTCAACACGACTCATTTTCAACAGGATATCACAACTTGAATAAACTTTCCGCATTTCGGTCATTGGAATCTGTTTGAAGAACCGGTCACAATGCCAGCCGGGTTCAGGTTTTCCCAATGAACTTACACACCACACTTCAACATCAAGGTCAGCGACCACTGAAAATGCATCTTGCATTCCCTTATAAGGCAAAGCAATCGCACCTTCCAAAAGTATTCTAGGTTTCTCTCCTTTTGGTTCGAGGGGTTCAACGGGAAAAAAAATTTCCCTATCCAAGCCATTCGGAACCAACGCTGCCTCATGCGAAAAATTCTCTTTCAACCACTTCCGGATCCAGCGAGCCTCTGTCAGATAATTCACGTTCAATAAATATGATAGCGCTGCAAGATTTTGCCAGATGCTATCCTGATCGTGGAATCGGGTTTCGTCCGATTGGATAAAATAAAATTTTTGCTTTGCCGGCAGGTCGACAATATCAAAAGACGTGGACCAGCCAGTTGCAACCAGAATATCCAAATCCTCCGGGAACTCCTGAAAAGTCAATACCGGGACGTTTTGATTTGGGAACCAGTTGATTTCAGTCGCCTGCGTTTGAGACACGAGAGAAACCTGGTGCCCTCTTCGCTTCAACCGGTTCGCGTGCTGACAAACAATAGCCACCCCCCCGGAAACACCGACATCAGGAATCAGATAAGCTATCTTCATGAATTTTTTGAACCCGCTTTCGTAGAATTACTTTTTAAATTTACTTTTCGAGGTCCGCCAAAATTTCCATATACAGTGATATACCTTCCAAAAAAGGGAACCGGATTCAACCTTGAACCTGGGGAAATTTTCCTTAGATATCCCTGAAAGGAATGTTTCGAATACTTTTTTACTGCTTAATCTTTCATGGACGCGCTGGCATCCTGTCTCAGCGATCATCCTTCGTTCCTCCTCATGGTCGAGGTAATACGAAACCACCTCAGCCATCTCCTCTGCACATGTCACTTCGATATAATCCTTACCCGGGCGGAGATACTCATTGGGCGTAACGGGCTCACTGATGACAAACCCGCCACACGCCAGCATCATTTGCAGCCTGGGTTCCCAGGAAATTTCATCTTCTGCATGCACATTCAAGCCAATCCGAGAAGCGCAAATATACTTCACTAAATCAGGGCCCCAAATTCCATGGGCAATATGGAGGAAATCATAATGATGCTTCAAAGGGCTAAACAAGTCCTCTCTTCTTTGGGTACTTCTCCCGATGAAAAATAAATCCCATTCTTTCTCAATATCTATTGGCTTGTACACATCCGTTGCTACCGGAAAAACAAAATCTCCAGATAGTTCCAGGCCATCCTTTTTCATCATCTCCAGTGATGCCGCATCATAATGAAAGACATAGTCAAAGGATTTCTCTCTAATCGTACGAAAAATGCTATAACGCAATAATGAATCACGGGTGTATTCTATATGGTTATTGATTTCCCGTGGAAACGGCTCACTGGATAGTTCGATCGTTGTACCTTCCAATTTTTCAAGGACATCATTGGGTACAAACTCACCCCGAAAGAAAATATTGTAGTCCGCGTTATAAGCGACCAGATCATCGAAATCCCGGGAAACCATATTATGCGTTAGTCGGAACTCCCTGACCTCTGCGAACGGTGCCAGATCGTTTTCATAGATGAAACGATAATACTCCGGCTGAGAAATAAATGCGATCTTATAATGAGGAAGATCTTTATCGTGCATTTTCTAATGACCTTTGTTGAATAATTTCTTTAAGAATTTTCGTAATTTTAAGGCTTAGATTCAAGTATTAAGTGCAACAGTGATTTTTTAAGAATACCATAGGTGGAA
>CAZXRL010000075.1:0-11740 GCA_964643275.1 uncultured Candidatus Brevefilum sp. | reverse complement strand
ATTATTGTTCCTGAAATTGGCTGATCTGCTTTTTCTATCCATACGGCTTGTACAGCTTGTTGTACAAGCCGTATACATTTAATCGTCTTTGTGGATCGTTTATGCTAGAATAAATTCATAGAAATCCATCAAAAAACCTGGAGGTAAGAATGGTTCAAGACTGCAATGACCCCCTCGCACTCGCTGCGGACCTTTTCTGTGAAGAAGATATGGACACAGCGACAATTGAGAAATCAATTTCTGAAATTCTGACGGCAATAGGGGAGGATGTGGCCAGGGAAGGTCTGCTCAGGACGCCTCATCGTGTCGCTAAAAGTTATGAAGAATTGCTGGCTGGATACCGCATGGATCCCAAAGAACTGATCAATGAAGCGGTGTTTGACGTGGCTTATGACGCCATGGTTATTGTCAGAGAGATTGAGTTTTATTCACTTTGTGAGCATCATATGCTGCCATTTATCGGCAGGGCACATGTGGCGTATCTGCCCAGTGATAAAGTGATTGGTTTGTCAAAAATCCCCAGGATTGTGGATTTGTTTTCACGGCGGCTGCAGGTGCAGGAGCGGATGACACGCCAAATTGCCGAGTATTTGGAGGTCGTTCTCAACCCGAAAGGAGTCGCTGTGGTTGTGGAAGGCCTGCATATGTGCATGATGCTGCGCGGGGTCAAGAAACACGATGCCCGGATGACGACATCGACGATGCTGGGAGCTTTCAGAGATGACATGTCAACCAGGATGGAATTTCTAGACAACATCAGCCGCGGGGCTGAACGACTTCACTTTTAGGCAGAATTCTTTCGGATAATTTCAACACCAACGGATTCCGCAGCTGGAACAGCATTTGGCTTTTCAACCCTGAGCCAGACCTCTTGGATGCGTTTGTCCGCAAGGATTTGTCGTGCAAGGGCTTCGATAAAAGCCTCAATGGTCAGAAAATGACTGGCTTCGGTAAACCGGAGGATGTCTTTTGCTAATGTCGAATAATTGACAGTCTGGCTGATGTCGTCATCCTGGGCGGATTGAACGATATCCAGTGTAACGGCTGCGCTGATCAGGATTTCCTGAGGTTTCTGTTGTTCATGGGAATGGATCCCCAGGATTCCCTTCGTGCTAAGATTCTTGATGAATATTCTGTCCATGATGCCTCGCTTTCCAATGTTCTCTATTGTACCGAAAAAAGCAGAAATGAGTTGTCGATGAAGATCGTGATGTTTTCCATCAACCCCATTTTTCCGCATCTTATCACTGGCGGTGCGTCAAAGCATCTTTATCACATCGCCAGGCATCTGGGGGCATTGGGACATCAGGTCGAGATCCTGTGTGCACAACCGAATGAGCGATTGGATCCCTTTACCTGGTCGGAAAATGTCCGTGTTTACCCCGTTCTGCCGTTCAAGATCCCCTTTCCTCAGCCTTACGCAATTAGCGGCGCAGACCTGGCTTTGATTGTCCAGCGTTTATCAGATGCGCTTGGTGGCGCAGACCGGTTCTACATCCATGATGGGGAATTTTTGCTTCCAGATATCTATGCCCATATTCCAACAATTGCATCGTTTCGAGATAATGTCTATCCAGAATCAGTCCTGGGATCATTCGTTGGGAAATTTGACGACCTCATTTGTGTCTCGGAATATTCCGCGGAAGTGATTATAAACACCGCCGGCCGTTTCTATCCCGGCCTGCGTCAACGGATTCATCAGGTGAATAATGGGATTGATTTTAAGGTCTTCTCACCTGTTGATTCATCAACACTTGCTGAAGAACTGGGGGTTGATCCTGAAACTGAAACCCTGCTACTGCATCCTCACCGGCCCGAGCCTGGCAAGGGGCTGCCTGAGACGATCCAGGTTGTTGAGCAGCTTGTTCATCACCATGGATTGAGGAAAGTGCGCGTGCTGGTGCCGGAATGGATTGGTTCGATGGTTTCCACGGGTGAAACCGATTTTTATAATAATTTGATTCATATGATGGACGAATCAGGCGTTCGGGAGAATTTTCAGTTTATCCCCTGGATGCCGGCGGAAAGGATGCCGGAACTTTACAGTCTGGGTGATGTGACGCTTTGTCTGGGAAATATTGTTGAGGCATTTGGCAATGTCGCCTACGAATCCCTGGCCTGTGGAACACCGAGTATTGTTGCAAAGGCCGGCGTGCACCGATCCCTGCTGCCGGATGCATTAATTGACAAGGTGCCATATGGGGATATTTCGGCTGCTGTTGAGGGTGTGTTGGCGTTATTGAAAAACCGGCGGAGAGGATCCGAAGCCGTATTTGATGCAATCAAAGAGAAATTCGATTTCAACCGTCAGGTGGGAACGTATGCGGAGATCATCACCAATTGTCGAAAAAAGGAACCGGTCCAATTCAGTCACCCTGTCTATAGTGAAGAATCCGCTTATTCGCTGGCGCCCTGGTGCTATTTGGAGAAGGGGCAGATCTATCACGATTTCCGGGGACGGTTTGAGCCGGCAGGAGAATTAGCAGGCCTGTTACAGGACTACACAATCCTCACGTATTGTGATGCTCAACAACAGGGTGTCTCAGAAGAGGTATGGTCATCTTGGATTGACAGGACGTATATCGTTCCGAATTTAGAAGAAAGAGAAGGTTAACATGATGGATTTCCAGGGTAAGGTCTTGGTTATTAGCGGTGCCGCAGGTAATCTCGGAACTGCAGTTGTCAAAAAAGCTTTGGAAAAGGGCGCGGTTGTTTGTGGGCTGGACCATGGCAGCGGCAGATTGAAAGGATTACGTGCCTTTGTGAAAAATACCGGAGCGCTATACGAGTTTGACGAGGTTGATGTTACTGACCGTGAGGTTATGGTGGGGTTACAAGCTGCCGTTCATGAAAAGGCCGGGAGGGTTGATATTCTTGTGAACACTGTGGGAGGCTTCACGGCTGGTGAAGAGGTGCATGAACTTGCTCTTGAGACCTGGGAGCGTATGCTGCTTCTCAACGTTTTTTCATTTCTCAACCTTTCCCATGCGTTTGTCCCGGATCTGCTGGCGAAGGGCCAGGGCAAGGCGGTATCCGTCGGATCAAGAGCCGCACTCAAAGGAGGCGCAAAGACAGGAGCTTATGCCGGCGCAAAAGGGGCTTTGCTCAGATTGACGGAGAGCATGGCCGAAGAGTTGAAGTCAGAAAACATCCAGGTGAACTGCGTCCTTCCCGGGACGATTGATACGCCGCAAAACCGGGAAGGGATGCCGAATGCTGATTTCTCCAATTGGGTTACGCCGGAACAGGTCGCCGACGTGATTCTCTATCTTTGCTCTTCAGCAGCGGATGGGATCACGGGTGCGGCTGTTCCTGTTTATGGACAAGCCTGACCCTTAGAGGTACTGTCCCCCATCCACCCGCAAGAAGGCGCCGGTTGTAAAGTCGCTCTTGATGAGGTGCAGCGCGTTCTCAACAGCGATCTCCGGGCTTCCGGTGCGTTTGAGGGGGACATGGGCGTCTGCATACGCTGCCAAATCCAGATCCTCTTTGCCCGCCAGCGGGAGCATGATCCCCAAACCCAAAGCATTGACTGTAATATTCGGGGCGAGCTCCTGCGCAAACATTCGGGTCATCTCGACCAGCGCGGACTTCGTCAACCGGTAAGCAAAGTGATCGGGTTTGTTCAGTTCGATCTGTGCGTCAGCGATGTTGAGAATTCTCCCAGGTTGACCTTTGGGAAGCTGCCTTGCAAAAGCCTGGATTAAGGTAAAAGGGGTCTGTAAATTAATCCTGAACTGCTTTTCCCAGGTGGCTCTGTCCGTTTCCAATCCTGTTCCCCGCAGATAAATGCCCGCATTATTAATCAATATGCTGATGACGTCGAAATGCTTCAATGCCATTGGAAAGAGCGTTTCGACTGATTCCAGATCATCGAAATTTGCTTTGACTGTGACGGCCTCCACGCCAATTTCTCTGGCCATGACGGCGGTCTCTTCCGCAGGTCCTTCGGAGTTGTTGTAATGGATGACCAGGTTAACGCCTTCGCCCGCCAGTGCCAGCGCAAAGGCCCGTCCAAGCCGGATTCCCCCTCCGGTGATGAGTGCGGTTTTACCCTGTAGTTCCATTTTCCACCTCGGTTATTTTCTCAATGGCTTGTTCTCTATCATCGATTTGTTCAATGATGGCATGAATAGTCTGTCCTGTTCCGGGATGCCTGAAATCAGGCGCAATCTCTGCCAGCGGCTGGGCAATGTACAAGGACGTTGTCAGGTTGGGATCGGGAATGTTCTTGCCCTGATGAACGAAAACTTCTCCGTTATAGGTAATGATATCCAAGTCCAGAGGGACGCGGTCCTTATTGCTGGGTTCTCGGCCAAATTCGCGCTCCAGTGATTTTAGTTTTTCCTGTAAATTCAGATACGGAATGAGTGTCTCGAGTTCTACCATCCGGTTGAGAAACTGCAATCCGGCTTGTCCCTCACGCACATCTGCTGAGCGATAGAGACCCGAAACCTGGCGGATTTTAAAAATTTCTTGCAGCGTGATGAGGGCTTTGGTCAAATTCTTCTCTGGATTGAGATTGGATCCAAGACTGACGAAAACCTGAACAGGGTGCCGGCGGTTGAACAGACGATGATAGGCCAGATAAAGACTCCCGATCAGGAGGATGACGGCAAGCATCTGGACGAGATCCACCCCGAGGAAGATCAGCTTCTCAGCAGCGAAAGCACGAATGATAACGGTGATAAAAGCCAGGGCAGTGATCACGATGGCGAACAGCACCCCGCTCTTCTGGAAGCCAGTCTGCTTCATACCACGGGTTTGAAGAAGCCATCCGGCTAACGCCGCCAATCCTAAAACCACGGCATACATTTGCACAGGATGCCGGAGAGTATTCCATAACTGGACTCCCCAGGGAAGTGATGTCGGGAGGCCGTAGGCATTGCCATTGGCATAATTTGCCAGATGGAACCCGCAGAAAACCATGAGGATCAAAGGGCTGATGGTATCAAGCGTTGGCCAGAGGGGCAAATGTTTCTTCTGAGCCATAATCCAGATCACGATCACGCCGACCAGGAGACCGAAACCTGGGTTCAACATTGAGGGGGTCAATGACACAAGACTCAGAGGATTATTGAGGAATACGGATGGGTTTTGGAGCAGGAACCCGATTCTTGCACCAGCAATCCCAGCCAGCAGCCCTGTCAGAATGCCGTTTTCGATCGCTTCGGCATTTGTCAGCAGGTTCTTCGCAAATTTCCTGGAGAGCCAGATCCCAATCATGAGACTCAATAAGAGAATCAGTCCGCCTGCCTGGATGGCGATGGGGCCGAGGTCAAGGACAGGAAACATAGGTCACTCACCCTCTCCCGTCACAAGGATACCGTCCAGCCTGGCACGAAGGAACCCTTCGCTCATCCCGGACCCGATCACAACGTCCGTGACAATCCCATTCCGGTCAATAAGAATCGAAGTAGGGACGGCATGCATTTGATAGTCCCGGGCAACTGATCCATCCCGGTCGAGCAGCAGGGTAAAGGTGTATCCCTGAGACTGGAAGTAGGATTCGGCGGCTGCCAACGCATCCTGCGATGTGGCGTTGACAGCAAGGAGCGCAAATCCATCAGGGGCATAATCCTGATAGGCGGATTGTAATCCAGGCATCGTCGCTTTGCATACCGAGCACCAGGAGGTCCAGAAGAAAACCAGCACCGGTTGACCGGTGAAATCTGACAGAGTTATGAGCTCACCCTGAGGTGTTTCAAGGGTAAAATCCGGCGCACGAAAACCCGGATGAGCGGCGGACGCCGTTCCAGCCTGCACTCCGGGGTAAAGAACAGGGGTGATCACCAGCCAGATCAGGCTGAGAACGATCAGGGTCAATCCACTACCAATAAAAACTTTCTTGTTCAAAATGTACCTCACATGGATTTTTGGGCGAGAGAAACAAACCTTTCCTTTAGTGCGGGATACAGCGCTTGATAATCCTCATAATAAGCATCGTAAAGCGAGACATTCTCCTGAATCGGGAGGGTTGAGGTCAGGGTCTTCACAGTTGCCTGACAAGCTTCTTTGGTATCGGGCCAAAGACCAGCACCAACCCCTGCCAGCAGGGCGGCGCCAAAACAAGCACCTTCGGTCGTGTTGACGGTCACCAGTTCCGAGTTCATGACGTCAGCGAGGATCTGGCGCCACAGATCACTTTTTGCGCCACCTCCTGAGACCCGCACCTGTTGGATTGCGCCGAGGCCGGCAGCTTTGATCAGGGTCATGCTATCCCGGAGCCCGAAAGCGACTCCTTCCAGAACCGACCGGGTCAGGTGGGCGAAGGTATGGCGGACGGTCAGGCCAATAAATCCACCCCGTGCAAATGGATCGGGGTAGGGCGTTCTTTCACCTGTCAGATAGGGCAGGAAGAGCAGCCCTTCGCTCCCTGGCGGGATATCCGCAGCAGGTGACATGAGTTCCGGGTAATCGGCTTCGGGGGCAAAAGTGTCCCTGTGCCAGCGGAGCGAACCGCCGGCAGAAAGCATGACGCCCATCAGGTGCCAGCCCTGGTCATCTCCTGGCGGCAGACTGTGGCACATGGCATGCAGCCGACCCTGGGGATCAATGAAGGGACCGCTGGTTGGCGCAAAAACGACACCCGAGGTGCCCAGGGTGAGCGCGACAATGCCCTCGGTGATCGCACCAACGCCGACGGCCTGCGCGGCCTGGTCGCCGCCGCCACCGACAACGGGTGTCCCTGCCAGCAACCCGGTCGCTTTCCCGCCATCCGGAGAAACAACGCCTGTGACTTCGCATCCCTCGTAAACGGCTGGCAGCCAGGCGGGATCGATTTCCAGATCGGAAAGGATCTTTTCCGACCAATTTCTTTTGGTGATATCCAAAAGGGAGGTGCCGGAAGCCTCTGCACAATCGATGGCATAGTCTCCAGTTAATTTGAACCTGACATAATCCTTGGGCAAAAGGATGTGAGCGATTTTTTGAAAGACCTCCGGTTCGTTCTTTCTTACCCAAAGGATCTTGGGAGCGGTGAAACCGGTCAGAGCCGGGTTGCCTGTGATTTTGATCAGCTCTTCAAGGCCGATTTTCTCGACCATTTCTTCACATTCCGCACCTGTGCGCTGGTCATTCCAGAGGATCGCCGGCCGAAGGACATTGTTTTGACTGTCCAACAGCACCAGGCCGTGCATCTGACCGGTCAATCCGAGGCCCTTGATGTCCCCCGCATCAAGCCCGGATTCGGTGATGACCTCGCGGATGGTGGCTTGAGCAGCCTGCCACCAGTTCTCTGGATCCTGTTCGGACCAGAGGGGTTTGGGGGTGCTGAGCGGGTAAGTATGAGTTGAGGTCTGAAGGACGTTACCCTGATCATCGATCAAAATTGCTTTTGCGCCGGTTGTGCTGATATCTATCCCTAATAGTGCGTTCATACGCTCTCCTGTTCTGATGATGAATCCTGCCATAATTATATTAGATAATTACGAGCTTTAGAGACCGGATGCCGGATTGTATACCCCTCGTGGTAAAATTACAGGGATCAACCAACGAAAGGAAATTTCACTCATGAGTCAGGATTCACTGCAGGAAAAAGCCATTAATACGATCAAATTCTTGTCCGTTGACGGTGTCCAAACGGCAAAATCCGGCCATCCCGGTCTGCCGATGGGGAATTCAGGCGTTGCCTACGCGTTATGGATGAGGCTGTTAAAATTCAATCCTAAAAACCCAAAATGGTTCAACCGTGACCGGTTTATTTTATCCGGTGGTCATGGTTCGATGCTGATATACACGATGCTGCATCTTACCGGATACGACCTGCCGATGGAAGAATTGCAAAATTTCAGGCAGTGGGAAAGCCTCACACCGGGGCATCCGGAATACGGTCTGACAGAGGGCATTGAAGCGACGACAGGACCTCTCGGCCAGGGCTTTGCCAATGGCGTGGGGATGGCGATTGCTGAAGCCCATCTTGCGGCTGAGTTCAATAAGCCCGGGCATGAGATTGTTGACCATTATATCTATGCAATCGTCACGGATGGCGACCTCATGGAGGGGATCGCTTCTGAGGCGGCATCTCTTGCGGGTCACCTCAAACTCGGTAAATTGATTTATTTCTACGATAATAACCATATTTCAATTGACGGTTCGACGGATCTAGCTTTCACGGAAGACCGCGCGGCTAGGTTCAAAGCCTATGGCTGGCACGTAAGTCAACCTATTGATCCTTTTGATATTGATGGTCTCGAGTCAGCGGTTGTGGCTGCCAAAGCCGATCCTCGTCCTTCTCTGATTATCGTGAATACGACCATCGGTCATGGCCTGCCCTCTGTGGCGGGGACAGAAGCCGCGCATGGTTCTCCGCCAGGATGGGATGAGATTGACCAGGCCAAAAAGAATGTGAGCTGGCCGGTTGATCCTCATTTCCATCTACCGGATGACGTCAGGGAACATTTCCTGACCAAAGTAGAAGGTGGACGCTTGCTGGAAGAGAAATGGCATATTCAACTGGATGCTTACCGGGATGCTTACCCCGAGCTGGCCGCCGAGTTTGAACGACGCATCAACGGCGACCTACCGGAAGACTGGGAGAAATCCCTGCCTGAATTCCCGGCCGACGAGAAAGGATTTGCTTCCCGGGTTGCATCTGGCAAGGTGTTGAACGCGCTTGCCGGCAGCCTTCCGGAACTCATGGGTGGGTCTGCCGACCTGGCGCCTTCGAACATGACCTGGATTACTGATGAAGCCCCGTTCCAGTCCGATACACCAGAAGGCCGAAATATGCATTTTGGCGTTCGAGAACACGCTATGGGAGCGATCGTCAACGGGATGGCGGTTCATGGCGGGTTAATCCCCTACGGGGGAACTTTCCTGGTGTTCTCCGACTATATGCGGGGAGCCGTACGTCTGTCCGCTCTTTCGCATTATCCTTCAATCTGGATCTTCACCCATGATTCGATTGGCGTGGGTGAGGACGGTCCGACCCATCAGCCGGTTGAGCACCTTGCCAGCTTGCGGATCATCCCCAATCTGGTCACGATCCGGCCCGGGGACGCAAATGAGACCGCCCAGGCCTGGCGGTATGCCATTGAGCGTGACGGTCCGACAGCTCTGGTTCTATCAAGACAAAATCTCCCGACGATTGACCGGGAAATCTATGCTGGTGCGGAGGGTCTGCAAAAAGGCGCCTACATCCTGGCCGATATGGGTGAGAATGATCCGGAATTGATCCTGATGGCCTCCGGCTCTGAGGTGGATTTGATCATCCGGGCTGCGGGCAGGCTGGCCGCTGAGGGTGTAAATGTGCGGGTTGTTTCCTTCCCAAGCTGGGAGATATTTGCTGAGCAGCCCCAGGAATACCGTGATGAAGTCCTGCCGCCATCGGTCAAGTGCCGCCTGGCTGTGGAAGCTGGGGTTACCTTCGGCTGGCAGAAGTGGGTGGGCGACCATGGGGCTGTGATCGGGATTGACGGCTTTGGCGCTTCTGCACCAGGCGGCGTGGTCATGAAGGAATATGGTTTTACGGTTGACCATGTGATTGATGAATCCCTTGCCTTACTAAAATCTGGTACTCCATCTGCTGATGAACGGGATAACGGCCGAAAATAAAAAAACTTTTACAATGTTTTGAAAGGAAATTTATGAATACGGCTGTCAAAGTACAGTTGCTCGGACAATCAATCTGGTATGATAATATCCGTCGCTCGCTGATTGAGGATGGGATGATGCTGGATTGGATTGAGCGCCGTGAGATCTATGGTGTAACATCGAATCCCAGTATCTTCAGTAAAGCCATTGCTGAGAGCGATGACTATGATGCGGATTTGCAGACCATGTCCTGGGCGTGGCTGGATCCCAAGGAGATCTTTTACCGTTTGGCAATCAAGGATATTCAGGCTGTCGCCGATCTCTTCCGCCCGTATTATGAGGCTTCGCAGGGTGCGGATGGATTTGTGAGTCTGGAAGTGAATCCGAACCTGGCCTACGATACAGAGGGGACGGTTGAGGAAGCGCTCTGGCTGTGGCAGAAAGTTGCCAGACCCAATCTGATGGTCAAAATACCGGCAACCGAAGCCGGTTTGCCGGCGATTACCGAAGTGATCGCGGCGGGTGTGAACGTCAATGTGACCTTGATCTTTTCTCGGAAACGTTACCGGCAGGTGATGGCTGCCTATCTGGACGGCATCGCCCGGCGGCTGGATGAAGGGTTGGATGTCAGTCAGATCGCCTCGGTTGCCTCTTTCTTTGTGTCGCGTTTGGAATCCAAAGCGGACAAGAGGCTTGAAGCGTTGATCGAAAAGGGCGGCGAACAGGCAGAGATCGCCCAATCGCTTCTGGGTCAAATCGCGGTGGTGAATACTCGTCTGGCTTATCGAGATTATGAGGCGTTCTTTGGTTCCGACCGGTTCAAAAAGCTGGCTGAAAAAGGCGCTCAGAAACAACGGCCTTTGTGGGCATCCACGAGCACGAAAAACCCGGCATATTCAGATATTAAGTATGTGGAATCCCTGGTTGCGGAAAATTCCGTCAACACAGTCCCCCCTGAGACTTTGGATGCGTATCTGGATCATGGTAATCCGAAAATCACGATCCATGATGAACTGGATAAAGCTGAACACCAGCTTGAACGCCTTACTGAGCTGGGGATATCTCTTGATGACATCACGCAGGAACTTGAGGATGAAGGCGTGGCGCAATTTGCAGATGCCTTCAAAGAACTGCTGGATGTGATTGAAGCTCGACGCAGGACGTATGTTGAGGGTTTGGCCAGCCTTGCAGAGGCTGTTTCTTCAACCTTGAAAACTTTCAAAGCTGATGATGTCATTGGAAGAATGCACCGGTTTGATCCCATACTCTGGACGGATGACGCCGATGGGAAATCGGAGATTCAAAAGCGGCTGGGATGGCTGGGGCTGCCTGAGGAATCACAAAGCCTGATTCAACCCCTCTATGATTTAGCAGACACCGCAATCGCCGAGGGGTTTGAGAAAGTCCTGTTGCTTGGCATGGGGGGCTCTTCGCTCGCACCTGAAACGATCTATCAGATCCTTGAGGAATATCTTGATGGGTTGGAACTCCGGATCCTCGATTCCACGATCCCGGAATCCATCAGAAAAGCTGAGAAATGGGTGGATTATAAGAAGACTCTCTTTATCGTTTCCAGTAAATCCGGGACGACGACCGAAACGATGAGTTTTTATAAATATTTTTGGGACAGAGCTGAAGCTGAAATTGGGGGGTTCCCTGGAGACCAATTCATTGCAATCACTGATCCAGGCAGCAGCCTGGCTAAGCTCGGTGTGGAGAAAGGATTCCGGCAAGTGTTCACCGCAAATCCGAATGTGGGCGGTCGTTATTCAGCCTTTACCCATTTTGGGTTGGTGCCGGCCGTATTGATGGGCGTGGACCTGGAGCAGCTTCTGTGGGACGCCAGCGAAATGGCGCAACGTTGTTCTGATCAGAGTGACCTCGAAACGAATCCTGGCGCTGTCTTGGGGATCATCCTCGGTATAGCCGCCAAGAGTGGAAAGAATAAACTTACACTCATTGCGGATGTCCCTATTGCGCCATTTGGGGCATGGCTTGAACAGCTGGTGGCTGAATCCAGCGGTAAAGATGGCAGGGGTATTGTCCCCATCACGGGTGAGCCGGTTCTTTCTCCCGACACCTATGGTTCCGATCGTATATTTGTTTACCTCCGGGCCACAGGGGATCAGGATGGATTTCTGGAAACCCTCCGGGCAGCCGGGCATCCCGTCCTGGTTCTTGATCTTGATTATCTGTATGGGGTCTT
>CAZXRL010000074.1:0-11793 GCA_964643275.1 uncultured Candidatus Brevefilum sp. | reverse complement strand
ATCCTGCGGGTGTTGCCGGCCACGACGACCGGCACCCTGGCGCCGGTGATGGTGCAGGACGAGGACGACCTGCTCTGGAAGAAGACCGCCCTGGCCATTGGCCCGGGCCTGGGCACCGACCGTCAGACCGACGGCCAGGATATTCTGAAAGCGCTTGTTTTTCCAGTCTCCCATCAGTTGGTCATTATTGGTGAGTTTGAGGACCAGGACAAGTAGCACCGGAAGCAGGACAGCGTTCAGGGTTTGTGAGAGCCACATGATGGGGAACAAGGGGATCCCCGGGATAAGGACGATCAGCACACTGATGGCAATAATGCCGATATACATGAAATAGAAAACTGGGGCTTCATTGATCTTTCGGTTTAAGCCCCGCTCAAAGCCAAAGGCTTCACAAACCGCATAAGTGGTCGAAAGCGGCAGGACAGCGACGGCCAGGAGCGAAGCGCCCAGCAATCCCGCCGAGAAGAGGATCTTCGCCCAGCTGCCGGCCAATGGTTCCAGCACCATGGCGGCCTGTTCTGCGCTTTCCACAGCGATGCCGTGCACGAACAGAGTCGCTGCGGTACTGATCACAATAAAAGCGGAGATGATATTACCCCAGGTCGCGCCAAAGGTGACATCCAGCCGGGTGTATTTATAGTCGTTCACCGCCAGGCCTTTATCCGCCACTGATGCCTGGAGATAGAAAATGCCCCAGGGTGTGATCGTTGTGCCGATGGTGGCCAGGACGGCGATGATGAAATTGGGTTCGAGTTCAAACTGCGGCACCAGGGTTGCCCTGAGGACTTCCTCCCATGGCGGTCTGATCAGGATCACGGTGATGACATAGCTGATCGCTGAAAGGGAGAGGATTAACAGGATTTTTTCAATGTATTTATACGACCCTCTCAACACGGCGAGGCTGACGACAATTGCGGCAACGGGAGCGGCGATATAGCGGCTGATCCCAAAAAGCTCGGCCGAGGCTGCAATACCGGCAAACTGAGCCACCGTTGTCCCCAGGTTGGCAAGCAACAGCGCCAGCATCGCAAAGGCTGTGATCTTGACGCCAAACCGCTCCCGGATCAGGTCAGCGGTGCCCTTCCCGGTGACCACGCCCATCCGGGCTGCCATCTCTTGAATGACGACCTCGCCAATTGTGACAATGAGGATGATCGAAAGGAATTGATACCCGTAAGTGGAGCCAGCCATGGAATAGGTGGCGATCCCGGGGGCGTCGTTATCGGCGCTGGCTGTGATCAATCCGGGGCCGAGAACTGCGAGGTAAAGGCTGACTCTTTTGAGCCAGCCGGGAATTCTGACTCTCTTCATCGGTAGCTTCTCCGTGTTTATCTTAGAACAACCGCGGCAGGCGTTTCTTCCAGGCTGTGGGCAGCACGACGTCAATCGCATCGTCAACCGTGACAATCCCCAGCATTCTGTTGTTTTCAGGGTCAATCACCGGGATGGACAGCAGGTCATATTTTGCGATCAGGTAGGCGACCTCGTTCTGCGGTGTGAGGGGTTCGACTGAGATCACATCCGGTTCTTTCCATTGGTCCAGACTGCGCTCCGGGTCCGCCATCACCAGGTCTCGCAGGGTGATGATGCCGTTAAGACGCTCGGCTTGATCCAGGATGTGTACGTAGTACATGACCTCATCTTCCTGAGCTTCTTCCGAGTTACGCAGGTAATCAATGGCCTCCCGGACTGTGATGTTTTCAGGGACGTTGGCGAATTCAGTCGTCATGATCCCGCCGGCAGTGTCTTCGGGATAGGTCAACAAGGTACGGACATCAAGCGCTTCTTCTTTTTCCATCAGGCCAAGCAGGGTTTCACTGGTTCCATCCGGCATATCAGCCAACAGGTCTGCCGCCTCATCCGGGTCCATTTCTTCCAGAATATCGGCTGCCCGCTCAGGCGTCATATGGGAGAGAATTGCCATTTGGAGGTCGGCAGACGATTCTTCCAGCGTGTCCGCCAGGGCTTCATTGTCGAACCCCTCCAAAAGGGCCGTGGTCGTATGGTGGTCGAGCTCATCCACAATGGCGGCGATATCCGCAGGCGGCATCTTAACAAGCTTGTTTTGGGAGACGCTCAACCTGAGGGGGTCATCATGTTCAATGGACGCGACAAACTCCCATGGGATGACCACCGTCTCTTGAGATTTTTTGAACATGGACCCGATGGTGCGCCCGAATTTCTCAAGCCCCAGACGCCTGAGCAATCCTGACCCGCTGACATCAACGCCGGTGAGTACGAACTGGTCTCGGGAGCGGGCCAGTTGAAGGTCGTTAACGCGCACCAGGCGCTTCCCTTCGGTATCCACGATCTGTTGATCGAGGACCCGGTCCAGCAGGGGGAGCTCATGTCCGGTCGGTGAATAAGGTCTGATCCGGTCAACGCCGACCCGCAGGGTGATACTGGGCCATAAACTGGCGATTTGATTCGCAGGGATATATTTGATTCCTGCGGGGTTATTTTTGAGGGATAGCGCCGCGATGGGCGGCATCTTCTTTTCAGTTGCATCAATCAGGATGTCTTCAAGTTTCCCCACAACGCTGCCAAAGCCATCCCAAACATTCTGGTTGATTAACTGACTGAAATAAATCATCTCTCACCTCTTTCCTTCATGGTTTGACGAAACCGGAAGCATTCAGGATTCCATTGCAGAAAAGAAGAACAGGAGCCCGGTATAAACCAAGCTCCTGCCATGTTCAAGAGAGGGCTGATTAGCTTAATTTACACTGGCTTGATCCTGTCCGCGTTTCGACGTTGGTCGCCAGAAGGACTGTCGCTATCGTCTGAAGTTGTGTCTTTCTTATCTGTCATTTCTCTATTCTTACTAAAGGTCATCATTTGAATTAATCAAAAACAATTTTGAATGTCCTGACCCATTGTACCATAAAAGTTGTGATCAAAGAGCCGCTGATTTAAGGGTCACGGGGCAATCACAAAGTCAAAAGCCATAGATTTTAGTCTCTTCGGTTTTCCAGGTTCTGTAATCACCCCATCCCACAGGCCGGGGTTGAGGTTGGATAATTCATGATTGACTTTTGATGATTGCCCTGACGAATGCCTAGCCCCCCAATAATAATGATGCGAACCCGAAGTAAATAAACAGCCCTGTGATGTCTTTGACGGTGGTGATCAGAGGGCTGGCCCCCGCAGTCGGATCAACGCCCAGTTTGATAAGGATGAAGGGGAATAAAAACCCGAGTAAAGTTGCCAGGGTCACGGTGCAGACCAGGGAGAGACCGACAACCCAGCCGAGTGCGGGGATCCCATGCCAGATGACGGCAAAAGCGCCGGTCACTGCGCCGAGGATGAGGCCGATCCCCAGGCCGATGGCTGTCTCGCGGAGTAAATGTTTGCCAATCCGCCTGGCGTCAATGTGTCCCAGGACGAAACCACGGATAAAAATTGATGTGGATTGTACGCCGGCGTTCCCGCCCATATCCATGATGATTGGGATGAAAACCGCCAGGATGACAGCGGTTTCCAGAGTTTCCTGAAAATGTTCGATCACAACGCCCGCCAGCATGCCTCCGATCATCGTAATGATGAGAAATGGCACCCTCAGCGCCCAGACACGCCAGACTGGACCCCGAACCAGCAGGTCGCTTTTGGTGAACTGCCTGATCCGGTCGGGGAGGATACCAGCGCTTTTATAAATGTCTTCCGAAGTTTCCTCTTCCAACACGGCCATGGCGTCATCCGCAGTGATGACGCCGATCAAACGCTGCTGCCTGTCCACGACCGGCAGGGCCATCAGGTCATACCGGTTGAGCAGCCGCGCAGCCATTTCCTGATCCTGTCTGGCATGGATGGAAACAATTTGAGCTTTCGCGATTTGGTTAAGAGGCTGGTCCGGGTGGGCGCGGATCATGTCCGCGAGCCGGGCAACGCCGGTCAGTTTGCCGTCTTCATCAACGGCATAGATATAGGGTACTTCCTCTTCCTGAGGCTGTTGAGACCGTAATTCCTTCAGGATGGTCACCGCTTGGGTGCTTTCGGGAAAACTGTAAAATTCAAAGGTCATCAGCCCGCCGGCTGAATCATCGGGGTATCGCAGCAAGGACCGGAGTTTTTCCGCATCGGGCAGCTGCGCCAGGATCTGAGCGCGCTGTGATTCGCCAAGATCGCCCAGGAGGTTGGCCGCTTCGTCAGGCCTCATCAGGGACAAAGTCTCAATCAGTACATCCGGGGGAAGTTGGGATGCGAGCTTGAAGGCATCATAATCTTCCAGCAGGTCCAGGATGTCTGCGGCATCAACCGGGTCAAGCTGGACCAGGACCTTACGCTGAAGGTCGAGATCAAGCAGCTTGATGAGCTCTGTTCTATCAACGGGCAGGAGGGGACTGAGCAGGGAGCGGACTTCTTCCCATTGTCCTCCTGAGATCAGTCGAGTGAGTTGTTCTTGTGCTTGTTCGGGATTCATCCGGGATACCTTCTTCCTGCAGCAGGGGGTGTTGTCCAGTCCTTAGTGAATCTGAGAAATAAACAGGGATGCGAAATAAAAGTAAATTAATATGCCGGTAATATCTTTGATGGTTGTGATGATCGGCTCTGAGGCGATGGCCGGATCGACCCCCACCTGGTTGAGAAGTAAGGGGACCAGGAATCCCAGCCCGGTTGCGAGGGTTACCGTTGCAATGATGGAAAATGCGACAGCCAGTCCGATTTGGAGATCGCCCTGCCAGAGCGCGGCGACCGCACCGGCCAGAAGCCCAACCATCAGCCCCATGCCAAGTCCGATAAATATTTCTCTAAGCAGGAGTTTCCAGAAGTTTGGGAGGTTGATTTGCCCCAGGGCGTGCCCCCGGATGAAAATACTGGTGGATTGCGCGCCGCTGTTGCCGCCCATATTCATAATGGCCGGGATAAAAAAGGCCAGCACGACAACCGTCTCGAGGGCTTCTTCAAAAACCCCAATCACACTGCCTGCCAGGATCCCTCCGATCATGGTCAGGATCAGAAAAGGGATCCGAACGCTCAGGGAATGCCAGATAGATCCGCGGACCATCTTTTCGCTTTTCACTGCCTGCTGGTCGGCTTTGGCGAGGATACCTGCGCTTTGCAGGATGTCTTCGGTCGCCTCCACTTCCAGCGCGTTAATCGCGTCATCGATGGTGATGATACCAAGCAGCCGCCCAGCCTGGCCCACAACAGGCAGGGCGAGGAGATCGTATTGGTTGAGCAGTTGTGCGGCGATTTCCTGATCCGCTTCCGGGGTGATGGAGACGAACTGCGGGTCGGCGATGGACTGGAGAGGTTGTTCAGGATGCGCTCGAATCAGGTCGGCCAGGCGGGTAATCCCGGTCAGTCGCCCGTCATGATCCAGCGCATAGATATAGGGAATTTCTTCATCGCGGTCTGGTTGATCGTGAATGTCCTGAAAAACCGCGCCAACCGGGGTCTCTTCCGGATAACCGTAAAAATCCAGAGTCATCAGACCGCCGGCTGTTTCGTCAGGATATTGTAAAAGAGACTGGATCTCCTCTGAATCCACTAGCCGGGTCAGAGATTGATCTCTTAGCGCCGGCGTAAGATCGCCCAGGAGGTCCGCAGCCTCATCGGACTCCATTTCATCAAGAATTTCAACCAGCGCATTGATCTCAAGGTTTTCAGCGAGAGAGGCCGCATCTTCATCGTTGATGAATTCGAGAATATTGGCGGCTTCGCCGGCCTCGATATTTTCGAGAATCTCAACCTGGTCAGCCAGTTTCAAACCAAAAAAGATTTGGACCTGGTCTGGCGGGAGCAGTTGTTCAATCATATCCGCTGCCAGGTCACGATCTCCCTGCGCCAGATGTCGCTTGATGTCAGCAATGATTTCTTTTGATTGCGGGTTATCCATCAGATCCTCCATGATCGTCATGGTCGTTAAGATTCTACCTGAAAAACCGGGCTGAAATCCTGCGGCTGAAGCGACCGGATGTTTTGGTGTCGTCCCTTGACAAGAGAGTCGGAAATGGATAAAATAAATACATGAATAAGTGCTCATATATACAAGGATAATCATGGACTCTCGCAATGTTTTAGATCCCGGGATTAATCTGGCGACCTTCTCGGATGAGGTGGTGGCTACCATGGCCGAGAGCTTCAAAGCCCTGGGCGACCCCACCCGTTTGCGAATCCTGGCGCTGCTGTTTGATGGCGAGCGCGGGGTTGGTGATATAGCGGAACATCTAGCGGTCACGCAAAGCGCAGTTTCACACCAGCTCCGAATCCTGAGAAGTTTGGATATCGTGCGTTATCGCAAGGACGGCCGCGAGGTTTTTTACGCTCTGGCGGATGACCATGTCCGGGATATCCTCTCCCGGACCCTTGAACACATTCTCTACGATTGAGGTGGTAACGTTTAATGGTTGAAAAGAAATTTAAAATCACAGGTTTGGACTGTGCGGATTGCGCCAAAGGGCTGGAGGCTTCCATCGCACATTTGGACGGTGTGGAATCGGCGCAACTGGCATTTTTTAACGGGACGCTCACCGTGCGCGGTGACGTGGACGAGGGGGCATTGCGCAGAATGATCAGGAAACTCGGTTACGGTGTGGATGATGGCAACGGCACCAGGAGCGACCCGGCGGATGAACCGCATGCCCTGCTTGGTTTCTGGCGTTATTTATTCCAGCAGGCCGAAACACGGATGGCGTTAATTGCCGGCGTCATCGTCCTGGTCTCTCTGGTTCTTCCAAGGCTGGGCGGTCCGGATTGGCTGGCGATCGGTCTGCAAATTGGGGCGTTGGCGCTGGCTGGCTGGCCTATCGCCCGCAGCGGCCTCGTAAACCTGTGGGTCAATCGCACCTTCAACATCAACTTTCTGATGACGGTTGCCGGGATCGGCGCGGTGGTGATCGGCGAATATGCGGAGGCAGCCGCGCTCATCCTGCTCTTTGACCTCGCGGAAGCCCTGGAGGGATATACCAACGCCCGGGCACGGGGCGCGATCTCCCAGCTCACCGCCCTCACCCCCACGCATGCCATCCGGCTGGCGGAAGGCCATGAAGCGCTGGTCCCGGTGGAGGCGCTGTCCGTCGGGGAAAAGATATTGGTACAGCCCGGCGAACGCGTTCCCATAGATGGCGTGATCGTGGAGGGACAGAGCGACCTCAACCAGGCGCAGATCACCGGGGAAAGTATGCCGGTCTGGAAAGAACCGGGGGATGAGGTTTACAGCGGGACGGTCAACGGTAGCGGCTCGCTGATTCTGAAGGTCACGCGTTTGGTGGGGGATAGCACCCTCCACCGGATCATTGAAATGGTGACGGAGGCTCAGGCGCGACAATCGAAAAGCCAGAAATTTATAGACCGGTTCGCCAGGATCTATACCCCGGCTATGGTCATCCTCGCAGTGCTGATCGCTGTCCTTCCCCCGCTGGTGTTTGGAGAACCTTTTCTCAACCTCGCAGACGGAACACGGGGCTGGCTGTACCGGGCGTTGGCTTTGCTGGTGATCAGTTGTCCCTGTGCGCTGGTGATCTCCACCCCTGTGACAATGATCGCCAGCCTGACAAAAGCCGCCCGGGAAGGGGTTCTTTTCAAAGGCGGGATCTTTGTGGAAAAGCTCTCCCGGATCAAGGCTTTTGCTTTTGACAAAACCGGGACTCTGACCCTCGGCCGTCCTCAAGTGGTGGAAAGCCGCGATCTGGCTTGCTGCGACAGCATCGGTTGCGCTGCCTGTGATGACATGTTCGCCCTGGCTTACGCCCTCGAACGTCACAGCACACATCCGCTGGCACAAGCGATTGCGGAAGAGGCGCAAAAACGCCAGGTCCAGGATTGTTACCCGGCCGCAGCGAACCTGACGGCTCGCGGGGGGCGGGGGCTGGAAGGTGTGATCGACGGCCGTCGGATGACGATTGGCAGCCGCAGGTTGTTTGAGGAAGAACACATTATCCCGCCGCTTGTCCACCAATGGGTTAATCAGGCGGAATCGGAAGGGAAGACTGCGATGCTGCTCTGCGATGGTGACCAGGTCCGCGGGTTCATTGCCGTAGCTGACACGCTCCGGGACAATTCGCAGGCTGTGATTCGGACGCTTAATGACCTCGGGAAACATACGGTCATGCTGACGGGGGATAATGCCACTGTGGCGGCTGTGGTGGGACAAACGGTGGGCCTCGACGATGTGCGCTCGAATTTGCTACCCGGAGATAAACAGGCCGCGATCGCCGTAATGCGGGATCAGTATAACTCTGTGGCCATGGTGGGGGATGGGATCAATGACGCACCCGCCCTGGCCGCGGCTGACCTCGGGATAGCGATGGGCGGCAGCGGGAGCGCTCAGGCTATGGAAACCGCCGATGTGGTGCTGATGGCGGATGACATCCACAAACTGCCCTTTGCAATCCGGCTTTCCGCCTTTGCCAACCGGCTGATCCGGCAGAATATCGCTTTCAGCCTGGGAAGCAAGCTCCTGGTTGCGGGGCTTGCCGTCTTTGGATTTGCACCGCTCTGGCTGGCAGTTCTGGCGGATATGGGTGTCTCCCTGCTGGTCACGCTGAATGGTCTGCGGGCAATGCGGTTTGGCGGCTGACTTTTTAGTCTCGGATTGATCAATGGAATTGCGCCGCAAAGGCGATCACCTTTGCAGCTACATCGGTAAAAGCAGGGTTATGGGGCATGGTCAGACTGTGGGGGCCGGTGACCTCTTCAAGCTTCACAGATCCAGGTATAAGTTCAACGAGGCGATCTGTGGGGCCGGAACGGATCACGGGGTCTTTTGTTCCTCTGATCAAAAGGGTGGGAGTCTGGATCTGGGGTGCCGTCTTCAGGGCGTTCCGACCAACTTCCCGTACCTGGTCCAGAATAATAAGGGGGATTTGCAGATGTTCGAGCTCCTGCATTTGATCCGGGTCATCAAAATCAAGCTCAGGAAGAAAGGGGGCGAAACCGTCTTTGAAGGCCCGACCCTGGACGGATGTGTAGCGGAATGGTGAGATCTGGAGCGGGAGCAGCGCCCGGACGAAATTCAGTAGAATAGTGGCCCAGGGCGGCTCCTGCCAGGTTGCCGGAGCAATCAGGGTCAATGCATCAGGCTGCGTTCTGGCAGCCGCCTGGAGCGCAAGGGTGCCCCCGAAGGAATACCCCACCAGCATCAAGGGGTGATGGCCCCTCAACCTCAGGTCTTCCAGTTCCTCGCAGACGAAATCCACCCACTGGGTGTTGTTGAAATTGATGATGTTCACGAGGTCCGGCCCAAACCCGGGCAGGCAGATGCCTCGGGACGTCCACCCGGCGTTGTTCAACGCCTCGCCCAGGGGACGCATTTCCAGAGCGGTTCCGGGGAAGCCATGCACAAGCAGCGCAGCCGGCTTTCCGCCTTCAAACGTAAAGGGCTTGTGGTCAGGATGGGTAAAAAGGGGTAGAAAGGGAAGCTGGAAGGGGTCGGGTACCCGAAAAACATGCCATAACGTAAAAACAAACAGGAAAAAACCCTGAACGATCAGGCCCCACCCCGTACCGCGCCAGATGGATGCCCCGGTGCTCAGGAAAAAGGCCATGAAAACACCGCCGAAGATGATCACGACAGCCGATCCGACCCCGATCCAGAGCGCTTTGCGGAATCGGCCGGCTTCCTGGTTTTCATCCGCTTGCGAGAAGGGCTGCCCCAGCCGCCGCTTTGCCCGCTGGAGAACGCCCCAGGCCAGCAGGGTGTTAACCATCCCCCAGATAACGGCTTGAATGCCGAAGCCCAGCCAGGAACGATCTCCAAAGAACGATAACCCCGCGCCTATTAGTAAACTGAGGAATGCCCACAATAACAAGCGGCGCGCCAGGACCTGCTTAAAATCCCAGACCATAGAATTGAACCTCCCTGATAACGGTGTTTAGGTTAATGACCTGAATAATCCATCCCAATCCGGACGGCCGCTATTCTTTATTTCGACCAGCTCGAAGGTCGCGCCCTGGCTGGCGGGATAATTGAGGGCTTGCAGGCAGGCCTCAGCGACATCCGCGCGGCTCACGGTGCCCAGAACGTGATCGCCCTGTGCGAAGATCAATTGGCGCCTGCCGCCGGGGGTGTCCATCAGTGCGCCCGGGCGGATAATGGTGTAGACCAGGCCGCTTTCAATCAACGCCTCTTCCCCTTTCCGTTTCCAATCCAGCACCCTCCCAAATCTGTTCAGGGGATGTTCCGGATGGGTGACGGCAATCGAAGAGACGAGGATGAAATGCTGGATCCTGGCCTGGCAGGCCGCAGTCACGAGATTGACCACCCCATTGTAATCGATTCTTTGTGGACAGCTTTTCCCAACCGGGGTCCGGGCGCCGATGGCGGAAATGACAATTTCCATATCCAGCATAGCCGGCAAAAGGGTTTCTGTCTGGCAGACATTGCCTTTAAAAAAGACCGGCTCTTCCCCCAGGATTTGCTTTGCCCTGGCAGGATCCCGAACCAGAACGTTGGGATAGTGGCCTTCAGCTATTAATTTCATGACGATCAACCGGCCTGTTCGGCCGGTCCCACCTGCGACCATGATCTTTCGTACCATTATTTACCTATAATCAGTGTTGTTTTAGAAGCCAGCGTGAGCCTTATGGATTGATGTCGTCGATCATCGCGAGAATGGTGTCGTTTTGAGGGATATCCGCCATGGAATCGGCGTAATGTGCGTAGCGAACCACTCCTTCTCTGTCGATGATCATTTGGGCGGGGACTCGTCCGAGTTTCAGCAGGTTGACTTCCTGTTCATACTTCCGGGCGACCTCATGTACCGGATCAGCCAGACCGATGAAGGGAATATTTCTTTTTTCCCAGAAGTTTTGAAAAGCCTCTTTCGAATCCGGCCCGACAACAATCACAGCCGTATCCCGTTCAACAAATTTCTCGTAATCGTGTCGCAACTGCGACATGTGCCTACGGCAGTAGGGTCAGGTGAACCCCCGGTTGAATACCAGGAAAACGTTCTTCTGTCCTTCAAACCCGGACAGGGTAACCGGGTTATCGTGGGTGTCTTCCAGGGTGAAATCCCGGGCTTTTTCGCCAACGCTGATCCTGCCTTCACTCATGATGCACCTCCGAAAAAGTGGATAGGAAACTGTCAATAGCCTGCATGAACGCCTGCGGACACTCCTCCTGAGGGAGGTGGCCGCAGTTCTCGATCACGGACAGGGCTGCCCCTGGGATGGCATCGGCGAGTCTCAGACTGTTTTCCAAAGGGACGATTTCGTCTTCCGCGCCTGAGATCACGAGCGTTGGGACCTGGATCTCATCCAGCCGGTCTTCCAACCCTGGCGAGCGGGCGGCCTGGGTATAGGCCCAGAGTGCTTTGTCCCAGTTTTCAACCATCAGAGGTCTGCGGTAACCCTCCATAATCTCCGGCTGGGATGCAAGTTTGTCTATGTCATACCAGGCGCTTTGCAGGAAAGCATCCCCCTGCCCGCCGGCAATCCGGCGAGCGACCAATGGCCCAAGGTGATCCATCTGGGGGGTGTTGAACAGCCAGGTCAGGAGGGGTGAATCCGGGATGGTCTGGTAGACCGCGGCATCCACCTGGATCAAGGCTCGGACACGGTCCGGATGCTCGAGGGTGAAGGCCGTGGCGAGAGTCCCTCCGGCGGAATTCCCGACCAGGATAGCCTGTTTGATCTGGAACCGGTCGAGAAGACCAAGGAGCAGGGCGATATTGCTTTCCTGCGAATAAGGGTTCTCCTCCGCCCAGTCGAGGGGGCGTTCCGTGAACCCGAATGCCGGGCGGTCATAGGCAATCACCAACCCGTAGTCAGAGAGGGGGTCCATGACCTCCCGCCATGAAAATGTACTTGCGCCAAACCCATGCAGGAGGATGAAAGCAGGGTCACCTT
>CAZXRL010000073.1:0-11837 GCA_964643275.1 uncultured Candidatus Brevefilum sp. | reverse complement strand
GGCGCCGATCTAAACCACAGCAACATGAAACCACAAACGCCCGAATGCAAAAATCCGGGCGTTTTTTGTTTAATGCAAAGATGAGTCAAATTACTTACCTGCTGTTCCAGGATTGGGTGGCAGTCATGAACACTTGTGGATCCAATAACAGGGGGGCTACGATCTGAAGAACACCCGCATCCGGGAGGGGCCTCGGTTAGCCCAGGAAAAGTAGGGGATCAGGGTGATCGGCTGACCGTCCGTGGTCTTTCCTTTAAGGGTGAGGATTCCCTTCAGCGATTCAGAGGGTGCTGAGGAAAAGGAATGCGGGTCCAGCCTGATCGCATCCAGGTCCACATCAGGGTTATCCACACTTTCGGCGCAATAGATCAGCGGGCCAAAGGTCAGCGCCGTGCTTCTCTCGGCCAGCCCAACCCGCAGATCGGCTTTATGTGCTCTGACCTGAGCTTCGAAATCAATGCTGATCCGATCTCCGGAATGGAGTTTGTGGGGAAGGGTGAGGGTTTCGGCTCCGAAGGGGGAGTAACCACTGGCGGTTCTAGGGGGTGTTTGGGGGGTAAATGGGATCTCATGTAGGTGATCATTGAGGGTGATTCGGACACCCGTTGCCCAGCCAGGAACCCGCAAAGCCAGGTTTGGCTGGATATCGGACGCTGAGGTGACCTTTATTTGGACTGTTGTCTTCCATGGGAAGCCGCTGTCAATGGCAATCTGCAGAGGCGTGGGGGATTTGGTCGAGAATTCGCCTGAGAAATACTGTTGGATTGTCAGGGTGTGGTTATCCCAGGTCACGGCGTATTTGCCCAGGGATGCAAAAACCCTCGACAGATTGGAGGGGCAGCACGGGATCCGGAACCAGGGTTCCCGGGTCAGCTCACCATCCGAAGTGAGGGGATTGTTATAGAGATAAGATTGTCCGTCCAAACCGACACCGACCAGGGCGGCGTTATAAAGCTGCCACTCGAACAGGTCTGCAAAGGCAGGGTTTCCGGTCGCCAGCAGCATCTCCCAATCCCAGAACAGGCTGGCAATAGTCGCGCAGGTCTCGGCATAAGCCAGCGCCGGATCCAATTCGTAATCCTTCCCGAAACCTTCGATGATGGGAAGCGATCCTAACCCGCCTGTAACATAGGTGCGTTTTGTGACCATCCTGCGCCAGAGGGAGTCGAGGGCATCCAGTCCCGGAGAGTTCTCCGTCAGTCTGAGCAGGCGGGCCTGGGCAGCCATAGTATAGCCAAAACGGACGCTGTGGCCGACAGCCTCGGTTTGTTCGAGGATGGGACGGTGAGTCTGAAAGTATCTGCCCGAGAAGGCGCTTCCCAAAAACCGTAGCTGGAGGCCGAGGTTGGATTTGACTTTGTTCATCGGCGGCAGGGTAAAAGGGCGCAGGTCGGGATGTGCTTTGCTGTGAGCTTTTCGTTGCTGCTTGACCCGCCAGGCGCGTGATGCAGAGCGGATTACAGTGCCAAGCAGGCGGAAGCCGTGCCGGGTAACTTTCCCGCGCCGTTCCAAAAACTGGCATGCCATTTGAAGATACAATAAATTATCTGTTATTTCGTATAGTTCTAATAATGCCAGTTCAATTTCCTGATGTCCGGGTTGAAATTGGGCGGGTTTATCCAGGAAATCCGCACAAATCCGGTCAGCGGCTTTGACGGCGACCTGCAGCATGTCCTCAGAGAGAAAAGCTCTTTGGTGGGCAAGGCAGGCTTCGATCAGGTGACCATGGCAATAGAGTTCATGTTCAATCTGGAGGGCAATCCAGCGCTGGTTGGGGAAGTGGATCTGGTTATACGTGAAAAGGTAGCCATCCGACATCTGGGCCTGCTGGATCAGGGCTGAGAGTTCGTTGATTAAAGCCTTGAGCTTTGCGCTGGGGTGAGAAAGCATGATACGGCAGGCGGCGTCCAGCCATTTATAGATATCGGAATCGGAAAAGAAATCGCCGGACCGGAAGTGGCAGCTGTATCCAGATGCGATGCGGAAGTTCTCAATAGAACCTGACATTTCAAGCTGGTTCCATTGGTGAAAAATGGCTGTCTCGGCGTTGGTGTTTTGGACCTCGGCCCAGAAACCGTCTGTGATCTTGAAGGATGAGGGGTGAGAAGAATGGGTCATGTGCCTCCGGGTTTTGAGTTTACCAACAACTCCATTATAGCAAAAGATTGATCTTGAATGCATTGCCCGGGGCAACTTGCTTGCGGTAAACTGAAAGCATGAGTGGATCCTGGAAATTCATGGTCTTGATAGGGTTAGGTGTGATTGTTGGGTGTCTTCTTGTTGCTTGCGAATCATCCGAATCTGCCCGGGCGACCCAAACATCCAGCGCAGCAACTGAGCTCGCTGCCCAGTGGAGCCTGACGCCATCCCAGACTGCAACCCTCACTCCCAGCCTGACGGTGACTCAGACTGCGACCAGGACGCCAACACCTACCCTAACAATGACTCCCACGGTCACGCTCACACCGACCTACGCCTTTCCGGAGGTTGTGGTGAGTGTTGGCGCTGCCCACTGCCGTTACGGTCCCTCGACTGCCTTCTTACATGCTGCAGACCTATACGAGGGAGATCGCGGTGTCGTCCACGGGCGTTTCCCTTACAGCAACTGGCTTTGGGTGAGATGGGATAAACTGCATTACCACTGCTGGGTTTCCCCTTCTGTAGTAGATCTTACGGGGGATATCTCGGTGATCCGTTATCAGGAGCTCAATTTGGGATCTGTCGGCACTTTTGACTTATATACGCCGGCCAGGGACATCCGGGCTTCCCGTAAAGGGGACGAGGTCACAATTACCTGGAATAGAGTCCCCATGACCGAAGATGATGATCGGGGATACCTGATCATTGCCTGGGTCTGTCAGGATGGTGCTTATCTGTGGTGGACTCAGAGTTTTCCTGACCAGTACACCACGAAGGCCACGATTAAGGATGACGATTCATGCAGCCAGTCATCCTCAGGTGTGTTGTATACCGTCGAAAAACACGGCTATTCTGAGCCGGTGACCATCCCCTGGCCGTCGCATTGATGGGATTTGGGCAGGTTTATCAGGAGTTAATCAGTCTTTCAAGGTATTCCTGGGTTTCAATGGCGGCTGGATCGGGGTCGAGTGTGTAGGTCCAATCCAGTTCGGTACTCAGAAAACCTTCAAACATCGCCAACCGGAGGGCGTGGATCAGCGCGTTGAAATCGAATTTTCCCCGTCCCGGGATCAGGTGCTGGTCCTGCTGGCCGTCGTTGTCATGTAAATGAAGATGAAACAGGCGGTCGCCCAGGTTCACGATTGCCGAGCTGGTGTTTTCACCGGCGAGCAGGGCATGCCCGGTGTCAAAAACAACCCCCAGATTATCACAACCGAGCTGATCGATCATATCCATGGCCTGGATCGTGGTATTGATCAGGTCGGATTGGTACCGGTCTGATGGTTTGAGTGCGATCAGTACCTCATAATGCCCGGCAAACTCGCATATCCTCTGGAGGCTGTCGGCTAACCGCTCCCAACCGTCATCCAGATCCTGATTATGGAGGGTGTGGCCCGGGCAGACACTGATGATGGGTGCATCAAGGCGTGCCGCCGTCTCGATCGCGTTCTGGATGTAATGGACGCTTTCATAGCGGATGGGGTTCAGCGGATTACAGAGGCTGATGGGGTAGTGGCGCTGGGCGGGGATAAAGGAGGCGATTTCGAGTCCGAGATCATCTATTAATATGCGGATATTGCGGATATCATGCTCGCGCAGGTCATTCCGATAGGCGTGGGGGCGTCCGCCCCAGATGTCGACAGCGTCAAAACCCGCCACGGCTATTTTGCGGATGGCATCTTCAAGTGAATAATTTAAATATAGGTAACTTGACAGGCTGCTTTTCAATGATCCCCTTTCTGATAGTTGCTATTGAACGCATTCATGGGATAACGTCCTCTGGACACCCAATGGACGAGTCGTTATAGTTACTAAGATTATAGTTTAGTTTCAGGTAAAAACAGGCTTTAATCAAGGCTATGTTCCCGAGCTTTGCTGAGTTCTTTAATGGTGGAGACCATCTCCAGGGGTTTGACGGTCACCTTAAGTTCTCGTGATAATCCCATTAATAACGCTGGATCCTGATCGTTTCTAAGAGGGATTATCAATTATACTGAGGACATGACAACTTTGACCGGGGTAGTTGAACGGATCACCTATCATAACCCTGAAAACGGCTATACTGTCCTGCGGTTCAGCCCGGATTTCGCACCTGGAGAGAAGCCGCCTGGCGTGGGATTGGACGGCTTGTTGACGGTTGTGGGTTTGCTGCCAGAAGTCGCCGCAGGGGAGCGACTCAGTTTGGAGGGGGATTTCACAACCCATCCCAAACACGGTTTACAATTCAAGGTGAGCGGGGTCAGGAAAGAACTGCCGGTCAGCAAAGGGGGGATTGAACGATATTTAGGGTCTGGGATGATCAAAGGCATCGGCCCTGAACTGGCGAAACGGATTGTCAGGCATTTTGGAACGGACACGCTTGAGGTCATTGAAAAGACCCCCCGGCGGCTGCGGGAGGTGCCCGGGATCGGGCCGGACAGGATGAAAAAGGTGATTGCCGCCTGGGAGGAACAAAAACAGGTGCAGGACCTCATGCTCTTCCTCCATGAACATCATGTCAGCAACACCCTTGCGGTCAAAATCCATCATCAATACGGTGAACAGGCTCTGGAATTGGTGCAGGCAAACCCCTACCGGTTGGAGCAGGACATCTATGGGGTGGGTTTCCGGACGGCCGATAAGATCGCGCGGGATTTGGGCTTGCCTCCTGATCATCCTTCCCGGATTGAAGCCGGAATCATCTATGCATTGAATAATTGGGTTGAAGACGGGCATGTTTTCGTTCCGGAATCACACCTGAAGGAGCGGGCTGTTGAACTGTTAAAGGTCAATCCAGACTTGATTCCTCCAGGTCTGACCCGTTTGGCGGAGGGCGGCCGCATCCAGATCGAACCCATCACACTTCTGATGGATGGGGAAACCGAAGAAGAAGTGACAGCGGTCTACTTAACCCCCTATTATCACGCGGAAAAAGGACTTGCAGCGTGTTTACGGGCACTTCTAGGTACGCCGGTGGTGCCTCGCCAGAGTCCGCTGATGCCAACCTCAGAGAATTTATCGGAGGAACAGCGCAAAGTGCTGGAAAAGGCCCTTGCGAGCCCGGTCAGCGTCATCACAGGCGGGCCAGGGACAGGAAAAACGACTTGTCTGAAGGCCCTGATCCAGCTTTTGGAGATGTGGGGCGTGCGGTATGCCCTGGCTTCACCCACCGGCAGGGCAGCCAAACGCCTGTCGGAAGCCACGGAACGACCTGCCAGTACAATACACCGGCTGTTGGGGTATTCGCCGGTTGCCGGAGTTAAGTACCATGAAAATAAACCGTTAAATATTGAATTTCTGGTCGTCGATGAAGCATCAATGCTGGATGTGATCCTCGCTTACCAGCTCCTGAGAGCAGTGAAGCAGGGGACGCAGGTCTTGTTCGTTGGGGATGTGGATCAATTACCCTCTGTTGGGGCAGGGGACGTGCTGCGTGATCTGATTACAAGTGGTGTGGTGACAGTCTCACGTCTGACGAAGATCTATCGCCAGGCTGCCGGTTCGGATATTATTGCTAATGCTCACCGGATCAACCGGGGTGAACTCCCTGCCTTTTCTAAAACCAAAACAGGAGATTTCTTCCTTTTTCCGGCGGATGACGCGGAAGGGGCGGCGGATTGGGTCCAGGATCTGGTGACAAATCGGATTCCGGAGATCTTCGGGTTCGACCCGGTCCGGGAAATCCAGGTGCTGACGCCGATGTATCGGGGCGGTGCCGGGGTGGATGCGCTCAACCAGCGTCTGCAGGCGGGGTTAAACCCTGCCGGCGGGCAGAAAATTGAGCAGAAGCTCCCCGGCAGGCTTTTCAGAGAGGGGGATAAGGTCATGCAAATCCGGAATAATTATGACAAGGACGTCTATAACGGCGATATTGGCTTCATTCAAGGGATAAACCGGATCGATCAGACGTTAACCGTCATGATGGACGGTGTCAGACCGGTGATTTATGAGTTCCCGGAGGCGGATGAGCTGGTGCTGGCTTATGCCGTCTCAGTCCACAAAGCGCAGGGATCGGAATTCCCGGCGGTGGTTATGCCGGTGCTGACCCAGCATTATGTGATGCTGCAGCGAAATTTGGTTTATACTGGGGTTACACGGGCAGAAAAACTTTGCGTTATCGTTGGGAACCCCAAAGCTCTTCGTATAGCCATCAATAATAACAAAGTATCCACCCGCTTCTCCGGCCTCGCAAATCGAATCCGGAAAAATCTTTGAGATTATTAGAACAAAAGATAACAGATTCATAACAAGGAAGAAACGGGTGTCTAGAAAGCGTTCTGAAAGGTGAGGTCCTGATGGCGGAACATGAGGGTGGCCCGGCAGTTCATTTTGAAAGGATTACGGCGCAGAACGTGCTGGCTGTCTGCCGGCTGAGCGATACATTGCCTCCCGATCAGCGGGCTGTTGTAACGGATAATGCCGTCTCGATCGCTCAGGCTCACTGTTCAGAAAACGCCTGGATGCGGGCGATCTACGCTGACCAGGACCTGGTGGGCTTTATCCTGCTGCATATCGGGTCTGACTGGGCGGATGGGATCGATTGCCCGGGTGTTTTCCTGTGGCGGTTGATGGTTGCCTATGAGCATCAGGGGAAGGGCTATGGGGGGGCTGCCATTCAACACCTGATTGCGCATTTACGGTCCCTCGGTGTGCGGGAGCTTTACACAAGTTATCATCCAGGCGAGGGCAGCCCGGAGGGGTTCTATCGCACGCTGGGGTTTGAGCCGACGGGAGAATTTTACGGTGATGAGCCGGAGGTGAAACTCAAACTTGATGAAAATTGAATAACATAATAATAAATCCTATAATAAAAGAGGTAGAAATGAAAATCGGAGTGTTTTATTATTCCCGGACAGGCCACACCGCGCAGGTGGGGGAGGTCGTGGCAGCCCAACTGGCTGAAGCCGGCCATGAGGTTGAGGTTATTGTCTTGAGGCCTGCTGAGCCGGTGAGCTTGAGCGCTGACCGAGTCTGCCTTGAGGAAATCCCTTCCGTTGAAGCGTTTGATGCCCTGGTTCTCGGTACGCCGGTGAACGGGGGAAGACCTTCAGCACCGATGCGGACATTTCTGGAATCAATACCGTCCCTAGCTGGAAAAAGTGTGGCGATCTACGTCACGCATTTCCTGCCGTATAAATGGGGTTCGGACCAGACCCTCAGCCTGATGCGGGCGCTCTGCGAGGAAAAGGGCGGTCAGGTTCTGGGCGCGGGGGACATTCTCTGGTCCAGTTTGCGGCGAAAAAAGCGCACTCAAAAGACAGCAGCGGATTTCGTTGATCTGTTCGCATAAAATACCTGCAATATTCGTGTAGATATAAATAATCAGATATTTTTCTGGATTCCGGCAGGATTTTCCGGGGTGGGTGGGACGCTCCCGGAGGTTTTGGACTTGGATTTTCTTCAATTATAATGGGGGAGATGAACGGGATCGGACAACTCAAGGAACAGCATCTGCATCACGCGCTGAAGATGCATTATGCCACCTCGCCGGATCAATTGGAGGTTCGGGTCGATGGGTGTGTGGTGGATGTGGTCCAGGACGGCCTTCTGATTGAGATTCAGACCGGCAATTTCTCCGCGATCAAAGAGAAAATGGCAAAACTGGCCGCAGGACACCGCATAAAACTGGTTTACCCTATTGCGGTGGAGAAATGGCTTGTGAAACTTCCTGGAAAGGCGGGGGAAGCTGTTTCCCGTCGAAAATCACCCAAAAAGGAGCGCGCTGTGGCGGTTTTTGAGGAGCTGGTCAGCTTTCCAGTACTCCTGGCAGAGCCTAATTTCTCGTTGGAATGTGTCCTGGTTCAGGAAGAGGAGGTTCGCCGGTATGTCGGCCGCAGGCGGTGGTACAGAAATGGTTGGGAGACAGTGGAAAGGCGTTTGATCACTGTTCTGGGCCATGAATTGTATGAAGGTCCTGCTCAAATGCTAAAAATGTTACCTGCAGACCTGCCGGAAGCCTTTACCACAGCCAATCTGGCGGATAAGCTGGCGATTCCGCGCAGGCTTGCTCAAAAAATGGCCTATTGCCTCCGTGAGATGGGCGCAATTCACCTGATTGGTAAACAGTGCCGGGCTAATCTTTATTCAAAATGAATTGGTGTCTTATTCAAGGGGGATATGTTGTTTGGCAGCGGGCTTTCTAACCTTTTTCTCGATGTCCTGATCGGATAATCCCATCTGATCCAGCGAATATTCATGGGTGCTTTTATACTTTTTGGCTTTTTCGGATTCCTGGTGCAGGTTTTCCCGGTATTGCGCCGTTATTTCCAGGCCAAACCGTTCATAGATCCGTTCAACGGTGCCTTGCGGGTCCGCGACCAGGTCGCTGTAGCGAACCATCAGATATTGATCGGGAGGGAGTCTTTTAAGGTATTGATGCGGGTGGATGTACCAATGGCGGGCTTGTTCCATGATGGCCTCAGAGCCGCTGTGAGGGTATTCTTCCTCGGGATCACCATAGGTCTTCCAATGGTTGCTGTAAAGGCTGACGGAGGAAGGGATTACACGGTTCGGATTGCGGACCAGGTTAATGAACTTTGCGTCCGGGAATTTCTGGTGAAGGGTGCGTACCTTGGCAGAGTAGGTGGGGCTTTTGGAGATGTAGCGTTTCCCGCCGCTGGCGAAGATGTGGCGCTTGAGAACCCCTTGATAATAGTTCATTTCGTGGTTCTTCTGGTCCTCAGAGGCCTGTTCATCGTAATAGATATAATTCCTGACCAATTCCGGAAAGGGGAAAAAGGCAAACAGGTTGTAGGATGACCAGAGATGTAAGAAGATATGGCCGTCCTCCTCAATTTCGCGGAGGCCGGTGGGATGCATGTAGGAATATGACCGCAGGGCTTTGTCGAAAGCGTTGAGGAGTTTCTCAATCGGGTTGCCGACCATCTTGTTGAGCTTCATGAGCCAACGGTAGAACCTGCGTTGCGTGATCGAAGGGGCAAGGTAGATCTCCCAGCTCGTCATACCTGTGGATTGGGCGTCCATAGCCAGCAGGCGGTGCAGGAGTGTGGTGCCTGAACGGAAGTTCCCAACGATAAAGATCGGCTGTTTGACCTGTTGCTGTCGGTATTCGGGGAAGAAAAGGTTGTCCAAACCATATGCAAGCCGGATGCTGTAATGCCAGAGCGGATATGCAAGGAAAATAAACAGGAGGATAAAGAAGCGTTTGGGGGTGAGGCGTCCTGGTGTGCCTTCGGATTTGAAGAAACTGAGGTAAAGGGTTTTGAAGAATAACTTGAGATTGGGCATAAGGGTTTACGATCTGCACTTGTCCAGAAATATCCTCCGGATGATATATCACTATCTGGAATTATACCCGTGCAGGACTGACCACAGATAGCGCTGTGAAAGGATCTTTGTAAGAAATCCGTAAGAAAGCTCTAGTTTAAGGAAGAGAGAGGGTAAATAATGGCCAATTATAGTTTATGAGAATAATACTTTTCAATAACTATGGTAATATAATTAATTATTTCGTATATAATAATTCTTTGTTCTTTTGTTTTACTCTCTCAGACCACTTCCCTAATTTACGATCTCCTCTACTCTAAGTCTGCGTTTACAAAGCGTTTTCACCGTTCTACTGGTTATCGTCCGGATTTGATTGTATAATCGCTCATAATTATATGTAGAGATCTGGAAAGAAGCGTTATGTTTAGTTAATGATAAACCTAAACGCATTTGTGAAAGAATCCGCCAATGTCAATTTTTCTTAAAGAGGTCACAACTTCATCTGCTTTACGCCGATTCATCCGTTTTCCCCTCCGGCTCTATCAAAACCATCCCTGCTATGTCCCTGCACTGCTCCCTGATGAAATAAATACCCTGCACTGGGACAAAAACCCGGCTTTTGACTATTGTGACGTCCGCTACTGGATGGCTTATCGGGATTCTGTGCCCGTTGGACGGATCGCGGCTATCCACAACCGCAAACACATCGAAAAGTGGCATGAACCCTATCTCCGCTTTGGCTGGCTGGATTTCATTGATGATACCCAGGTCTCGGCCGCCCTTCTCGGCGCAGTGGAAAGCTGGGCGCGCGATCTCGGCTTGGAAGCCGTTCACGGTCCCCTGGGCTTCACGGATCTCGATCGCGAAGGGATGTTAATTGAGGGTTTTAACGAGGTAGCGACCCTGGCGACCCTCTATAACTATCCGTATTATTCTCACCATCTGGAAGCCCTTGGCTACCGGAAGGATATCGATTGGTTAGAATATGAACTGACTGTGCCGGAGAAACTTGATGACCGTATCTCGAAGGCGGCAGAGATTGTTTTACAACGCAACAATCTCCATCTTTTACACGCTAAACGGAAAAAAGACCTGCTGGATTACGCTGAACCGTTGTTTCAGTTGATCAATCGAGAATATGCCGACCTTTATGGGGCGACCCCCCTCTCAGACCGGGAGATTCAGCATTACACGAAGGCCTATTTTGGCTTTATCCGCCCTGAGTTTGTCCCGGTTGTTCTGGATGAACAGGATCAGATGGTCGCCTTCGGCGTGGCCATCCCTTCTCTCTCCAGAGCGCTGCAAAAAAGCCGGGGAAAGTTACTTCCCTTGGGCTGGTGGCATCTTTTGCGGGCATTGCGGGTTAACGACCGGGCAGATCTCTATCTGATCGCTGTCAAAGCGCGCTATCAAGGCCTCGGGGTCAATCTTGTCCTGATGGCGCAGGTCCATCAGGTCTTCAGGGCACTCGGTATTCGCAAGGTCGAGTCCAATCCTGAGCTGGAAACGAACCTGAATGTTCAATCGCAATGGAAGGTATTTGAAAAGCGGCAACACAAACGTCGCCGCTGTTTCATCAAAAAATTATAATATATAGATAGAATCCTTATTAATTTGTAATTATTACAAATCCGATGACGCCAGACCCTGCGTGGACGGAAAGACCTGGTGTGAATTCAGCGATCAGCCGATCATCAGGTAATGTAAGGCTTTCTGCAAGTCTTGCATAGAGTTTCTCCGCGCCGCTTTCGTTGTTGACGTGGAACATGCCTATCCACTGCACGGTTTTGCTGTCAACACTCTGAACGGCGAGCTCAATAAGGCGCTCACGGGCCTTTTTCCAGGTGCGCACCTTCTCCAGCAGTTCCAGTTTCCCATCCCGCATCGTCAGGATGGGTTTAATTTCAAGTGTATCCCCGAATCCGGCCGCCAATTTACCCATCCGCCCACCCATCGCTAGATACTTCAGGGTCGGTAAAGCGCCGTAAACATGAACCTTGTCTTTGTTCGCTTTGAGAAGGTCCAGGATGTCTTCCTTGCTGGTGCCGTTTTCCACCGCCTCTGCGGCCAAGATGACCTGATAGCCCTCAGCCAGGCTGAGCATCAGGGAATCAACCACGGTGATGTCAGCATCCGGGAAAGCCTCAAGCGCCATCAAGGCTGCGTTATAAGTCGCACTGACCTTGCTGGAGCAGCAAATACAGATGATTTGATCTGCACCTTCGTCAAGCGCCTGTTGATAGGCGTTTTCAAACGCGTTTGGCGAAGGTGCTGCCGTCGTCGGCAGGGTTTTTCGAGCGTCAATCATTTCAAACAGGCTTTGGTCATTGATGGTCTGACCGGTGATATAAGCTTCCTCATCAAATTGGATGTGGATGGGCACCTGAATGATCCCATATTTTTCGACAATTTCAGGGGGGAGACTGGCGTTGGTGTCAGTAACAAGCGATATCTTAGGCATATGATTTCTCCAGATAAAATAAGGGGTGAAT
>CAZXRL010000072.1:0-11891 GCA_964643275.1 uncultured Candidatus Brevefilum sp. | reverse complement strand
ACGCTTGTGACCAGAATTAGGCCCCAGGCCTTGCGAACAAAAGCACCTGTCCGCTCCCAGGTATGGAACCAGATCCCTTTAAGGGTGGGTACCCGGTAGGGCGGCAATTCCAGAACGAAGGGAGACTGCTCTTTGCCTTTGAACAGGGTGTTCTTCAGAAGCAGACCGATCAGAATGGCAACGGCAATCCCCAGAACATAAAGCCAGAAGATGACCATGCCGCTGTTTTGCGGAAAGAAGATTGTCGCCAGCAGGACATACACCGGCAGTCTGGCACCACAACTCATAAAGGGGACCAGCAGGCCTGTGAGGATACGGTCTTTTTCATTGTCCAGAGTCCGGGTCGCCAGTAGAGCCGGGACGGTGCAGCCAAAGCCGACAATCATCGGAAGGAAGCTCTTGCCATGAAGCCCCAGCCCATGCATTAAGCGGTCCATCACAAACGCGGCGCGCGCCATGTAACCCGAATCCTCCAGGATTGCCAGGGCGATATAGAGAAATGCCATCACCGGCACAAAGACAAGCACACCCCCCACCCCAGCGATAATCCCGTCAACCATCATGCTTTCCACCCATGTCCCTCCCAGGCCAACCCACGAGAGCAGGCTGATCACCCAGCGGCTGATCGGTCCGCTGATAACCCCGTCAATCCAGTCGAGCAGCGGCGCGGAAAGATCCGTTGTAACCTTGAACACAACCCACATCAGCGCCAGGAAGATGGGGATACCAAGAATGCGGCTGGTGAGGATCCGGTCAAGCCAATCGGAAGTTGACCTGCGCTTCGCTTCCGATCGCTGGACGGCCTCTTTAACCAGACCATTGATCCATCCATAACGCCTGTCCGCGATGATGGTTTCCACATCATCGCCATAAACATCGCGGAGATGTTCTATCGCCTTTTGCACCGATTCAAGGACGTCTTCGCCGCCGGCCTGGGCTGAAACCTTCGCAACGAGAACCTCATCCTCCTCAAGCAGTTTGATCGCCAGCCAGCGGGAAGGATATTCCGAAACAATCTCCGGAAAAGTTTCTATTTTGTCCTGCAATCGGGTGATCTCTTCTTCAATCTCAAAACCATAATCAACCAGACGATCGCCGCGGCTGTAAGCTTTGGTGTGTGATGTCATGTCTGCTCCTTAATTCGTTCCCAATGTGTCAATGATCGCCTGTTGTAAATCGGCGATTCCTCGTTCTTTGCTGGCAATGGTGGGTACAATCTTCACGCCAAGCGCCAGCGATAATTTCTCCGTATCAATTTTCAGCCCGCGGGATTCAGCTACGTCGCTCATGTTAAGGGCAACCACCACGTCCGCTCCCATTTCAAGGATCTGCACCACCAGGTAGAGGTTGCGTTCAAGGTTAGCAGCGTCCACCACAGTCACGACCACATCCGGATGTTGTTCAACGATATAATCCCGGGCAATGATTTCTTCAATCGAATACGCTGTCAGGCTATAGGTTCCGGGCAGGTCCACGACCTGGATCTCACGACCATCCACGGTCCAGATTCCCTCTTTCTTCTCCACAGTCTTGCCGGGCCAGTTGCCTACATGCTGACGGGCTCCTGTTAATGCATTAAACAGCGTACTCTTTCCTGCATTGGGGTTGCCCGCCAACGCAACTGTTTTCAGTGATTTCATATTATTTTGCTCCCTCAAATAGATGATGTTAGTTCAACCATGACTTTGAGCGCCATGCCCCAGCCGAGCGCCAGCCGGCTTTCTTTGACTGCCAGGATCAGCGGTCCATCAGGGCATTTCCGGACGACACGATAGGTCATCCCAAGGTTCAGCCCAAGGTCAGCCAGGCGTTTTCTCATCCCGCGGCCGCCCCGGATTGCCACCAAACGGACTTCCTCCCCTTCAGCCACAAGCGCCAAAGGCATCATGCGTGATGTTCCTCACTTTGAATCTCAACCATGATTTGTCCAGCCTCGGATTTTCGGAGTGAGAGGCTGTACCCCTTGACCTCATATTCAACCGGGTCGCCAAAAGGTGCAACCCTGAGGACCTTGATTGATGCGCCAGGTACGACACCCATATCCATCATTCGGCGTTTGACAGCCCCTTTGCCGCCAACCCCAACAACAACGGCTTCCACACCCTTCTTTAATTCACTTAAAGGGATCTGCTTCAAGGCTGTTTGACCGGTTTGTTCTTTGTGTTCCATCGAACCTCTTTCGTGATTCTGGGTTGATAATTCTGCTTTTTCTGTCCCGTCTCTAAGGGATGACAAAGGCTCAACATCCACTGCCCTCGCCAGGGACCCCGCGAGCGATACATGGATGCCGTCCACTTCCACCAACAGATCGTCCGGACTGACTGCGATAACCGTAACCTTCACGCCAGGAAAGATCCCATGTTCCTGCAAAAACTGCTTTGCGGAATCTGACCCATTGAACCGAAGAATCTGACAGGATTTCCCAGCCGTCAGATCGGTCAGTAGGATACCCTTCCGGGCTTCCGAATCCTCGCGGACTGGTCTCGGAATAGGCAGTCCCCGCGGACTGACGGCTGGGAAACTGAGATAGGCATCCAACCGGTCAATCAATTCGTCGGTGTTGACATGCTCCAGGAGACAGGCGATCTCATCCGCCTGCGTTTTTGAAAAATGGAGATTTTCTACGAGGAAGACCTCCCAAAGGCGATGATGCCGGAGGGTATGGTCTGCCCAGGTCTCCCCGGATTCGGTCAGCAACGCTCCTTTATAGGGACGGTAGACCAGCAAGCCATTGTCCTGTAATTTCCGGCACATCTCGTTGACTGAAACCGGCGTGACATTCAAGGCCTCGGCAAGCTGCGACAGCGGCACCGGCTTATCACCTCGCCGGAGCCGGGCGATTGTCACCAGGTACATTTCCATGCTGTCACTCAAATTCTGATCTCTTATGTCCATCATCTACGGGTATCCCTTATATTTTTCGTTGTATTTTTATGGCGTGCCTTATTTTAAGCAGTTGCCCTTCATACGTCAAGAAAGGATTAGGTAACATTAATAATATAAATCCAGTCAGAATGTCATAATCGGCAAAAGCACACGTATCACGCCGCTATGACGCTTTTAACAAGAAAAAATGGGAAACGGGATTAAAAAGCATCCCCTCCCAACTCAATTCAAACTCAGTAACCCGAAAACCATATCCTTAACCAATCCATAACAATTACCATTGCCGTTATTTCCGCGGATACTTAAATATGAAGATTTAGTTTTTTCCGAGCACTTAGCCTAACAGGTCAAGGTGATCGTGAAAACTCACGGCATTGCAAGCCAGCAGATTGTCAAATCCCTTGTACAAAGAAGATTCATTGTGCGCTCCAAAGGCCGTTGAAGAAAATACTTTAAAGGTAGAAAAGAATTACCCATCATGTTTACCGACAGAATTGACGCAGGCAGAAAACTAGCTCAAGAGCTTACCAGGTACAGAGGAGAAGACATTCTCGTGCTTGCAATTCCACGCGGCGGGGTCCAGATAGGATTTGAGATTGCCCGCGAGCTGGATGCAGAGCTCTCCTTGATCATCGCCAAAAAATTACCCTGTCCCTGCCACCCCGAATCCGGATTTGGCGCGATTGCAGAAGACGGGCCGCCCATCATCCGTAAAGAGGCCAGCCGGGGGATCCATCCAAAAACAATTCAAGCAATTATTCATCAACAAGAACAGGAAATCAAACGGCGCATTCAAATCCTGCGGGGGAATCAACCTCTTCCCGCAATTTCTGGAAGGACCGTGATCCTGGTTGATGAAGGGATCGCAATGGGGTCCACGATGCAGACGGCAATTAAAATAATAAAAAAACATGAACCGGAAAAGCTGATTGTGGCTGCGCCTGTTGGCAGTCCTGAGTCTGTCCACGCTCTTGAAGGCATGCAGGACGTGGATGAAGTCTACGTTTTGGAAAAGCCTCAATTTTTCAAGTCCATCAAACAGGCTTATAGACACTGGCATACGGTCCCGGATCATGAAGTCCTGACTCTTATTAGCGCCTGACTGAACCAATAATGATAAGAGCCACTAAGTGCAGCAAATAAGTGAACGGGTATTCTTAATTAGCAAAACAAGGGGATGTCTTCCTGTGACAGCCTCTTTGCCGGCTCGAAAATCCGGTCAACTTAGAAGTTACTATTAACAGATCAATTTTAGATTCGTTTTATTCTTCCCCCATCTTTTCAAGCTCACTGGTAATAGCCTTCAACTGCGATTCCAACCGGTCTTTTTCCGATTGCAGCGTATCTCTCTCACTCAGGGTATGACGAGAAAAAAGTAAGCCCCGCCTGCCACCACGACCACCGCGCCTGAAACCAAAGAAGCCACCTAGGCCGCGAGGCTTCCCTTCTCCACAAGGCCCCATCCCCCATCCAGTCGATCCAGATCCATCAGGTCCGGTACCATCATATCCAGGCATATCGATTTCCTTTCTGAGTAAAAATTTTATTAGGTCCTAAATTGAATCTCTTTTAATTCGGTCAAGCAGCGATTCAATCCGGTCGGCTGTTTCACGAAGCGAGGTTTCTGCCCGCTTCAAGGCCGCCCGACCCTCATCGGTGATCGCATAAACCCTGCGCGGCGGGCCCTGCGTGCCCTCTGAATCCCAATCGGATCTCACCAGCCCGATGTCTTCATAATCGCGCAAAATCCGGTATATCATGCTGGGATTGATCGCATCCAGGCCAAGAGAATCCAGTTTCTCAAGCAGCCCATATCCATGCAGGTTTTCTTTTTGCAAAAAAGCAAGCAATGCAGGCTCAACCAGACGGACATCCATCAGGGAGTAATCTCCCATCCACCGCCTACCACGCCCCCGTCCGCGCCCGCGGTTCATCCCCCTGCCGGAGCCTGTCAAACTGCCTTTTTCACTGTTATAATTTTCGAACACAACTTCTCTCCTTTTAGCTATATGCTATTATACTATTTGCATATTGTCAATAGTATGGCATAATACAATTCACTTCAACAATCATCATCTTTAACTTTCAAGGAGCTTTCTATGAACATCGTCATAACCACCCAGGGACAGTCTCTTGACAGCCGCTTAAACCCCAGATTTGGCCGAGCCCCATGGTTCATCCTTTATAATACGGAGGATGAGAGCTGGCGGGCTTTCGAGAATCCCGCTGAGACTCAACGCGGCGGAGCCGGAATCGCAGCCGCTCAATTCCTGGCTGATAAGGGTGTAGAGACCGCGATCAGCGGCCGGTTCGGGCCAAATGCCCATCAGGCACTTTCGGCAGCAGGAATCAAAATGGTAATGTTTGAGGACAAGGAACAAACCGCCCGGGAGGTTATTGATGATTTCCTTGCGGAGCGCTTATCAAAACCAGCATAGAGGAATATCTTGATAAAAATAGCCATTGCAAGCGGCAAAGGCGGCACCGGAAAGACAATGATCGCCACGGGACTTGCCAGCGTCCTTGTACGCGAGATCACCTTGCAGTTTCTGGATTGTGACGTGGAAGCACCGAACGCCCATCTCTTCCTTCGCCCGGAGATCCATGAGACTCACCCGGCAATAATTGCTTTGCCGGTAATTGATCCGGATGTCTGCACTCTCTGTGGACGATGCGTGGATGTCTGTGAATTTAACGCTCTGGCGAAAATCGGTGGTCAGATTCTCATATTCCCCCAACTCTGCCATGGATGCGGAAGCTGCAATCTTCAGTGCCCGGAAAGTGCAATCCGGGAAAAACCCCATCCTATCGGGACCCTAAGTCTGCGGCAAACAGAATCCGGAATCCAATACGGCCGAGGAGAGCTGACCATCAGTGAACCGATGCCAGCACCCATCATCCGCCAATTGAAACGGAAAATGCAGAACCACGGAGAGATCAGGATCCTGGATGCGCCGCCAGGGGCATCCTGTTCGGTGGTGGCAACCCTCCACGATGCAGACTTCGTCCTGCTGGTCACCGAACCTACCCCATTTGGTTTGCATGACCTCCGACAGATGCTGGGGGTGCTTGAACAAACACGAACGCCAGCCGGCGTCATCATCAACCGGGATGGGATCGGAGGGGAGGTTGACAAAGGTCGGACAGGAATCACCTCGGACGTTGAAATCCTGCTTGAAAACAGGAATATCCCAATCCTGATGCGGATTCCACATCGGTGCGAAATTGCTGCAGGACTGGCTAAAGGAAAAGTTTTGACCGAAATCCTTCCGCAATATCGAATGGAATTTTCAAACCTTTACCTGAAGATCCTTGAGCAACTCCAAACCCAGAGGACGGCAGCATGATGGACAGCCACCCCCGATTGAAGCAGCTGGTCATCCTGAGCGGTAAGGGTGGAACAGGTAAAACGACCCTGGCAGCAGCATTGGTCCAGCTTGCTTCCAAATCCGCTTTTCCCACCGTGTTTGTGGATGCAGATGTGGATGCAGCCAACCTGGCTCTTGTGACCAACGCAAAAACCGAAGAAGCCCATCCGTTCACCAGCAGCACATTGGCCGTCATTGATAAAACCGCTTGCAGCCTTTGCGGCAATTGCTTTGATGTGTGCCGGTATGACGCAATCCACCCGCCGCATGATGGACAAAGCGGTTATCAGGTGGTTGAGCTGCTTTGTGATGGTTGCGCAGCTTGTGTGCATTGCTGCCCGGAAAAGGCCATCGAAATGATCCCCCAACAAGATGGAGAATGGTATCGATCCAGCACACCTTATGGGGTTCAGTTCCATGCCGAATTGTTTCCCGCAGCTGAAAATACAGGCAAACTGGTAACATTGATCAAACAACATGCAAAACTTCATGCTGAGGACCACAAGATCCCCTTGATGATTGTGGACGGGCCTCCGGGAATTGGGTGTCCCGTGATTTCTGCCAGTGCAGGGGCGGACCTGGCACTACTGGCAGCCGAACCAGGTGTCTCCGGAGTCCACGACCTTGGACGCATAATCCAAACCCTGACCCATTTCAAGATTCCATCAATGATTTGCATTAACAAAGCCGATATCTCCTCAGAAGGCACCACAGCCATCCATGAGCTGGCGGCTGGATACGGGTACCCTGTTGTGGGTGAAATTCCGTTCGACCCAGCTATCCCGCAAGCGATGGTTGCAGGGCAGCCTGTGACGCAGTATTCACCTGATGCGCCAGCCAGTGAAGCGGTCCAGAGGATTTGGAAAGCGGTTCTGAAAGCGATGTTCCCGGAAGGCGTGAGCTGATGAGTGAGCCCGAAAAAATAAAATCAGATATTGAGGCTGCGCTGCGAAAGGTCATTGATCCCGAAACCGGCGTGGACGTGATCCGGATGCGGCTGGTCCTGGATCTGACTGTCCACGAAGACGGCACGGCTGAATATGTTTTCCGGCCATCTTCTCCGCTTTGTCCGATTGCCCTGACACTGGTGATGTCCATTATTGAAGCTGTCAAACCTGTTGCTGGCGTGACCGACCAGAAGGTTAGCGTGAGAGATTATGCCGGCGCGGATGAATTGAACAGAATCCTGGCATCGCTTCCATTGGGAAAAGATTAGAGTCTACAGAAATTCTTTCGGGATTCTATCACCGCCCCACTATTAACCTCCCCATCTGACGCGATCATCATATCGTATTGTTTTTCAACTTATTTGCTTTTGGGGAATCCCAGATGATAGAATCAAAAGTGAAACCAGATATTTGCGCTACAAGAACACAGGAGGACCTATGACCGATGTTCCAGAAGGATGCGCAACGCCATCCACAGGACCAATTTTAGCGACCGAAGAACAACCAACCGAATCAACCCCCCAACCCCAAAAGGAGGTTTCTATGGTCGAAGCGCGTGTTGGCAAACCCGCACCGGATTTTGAACTCACAGCATTCGTTGGTGACGGGTTTAAGAACATCCGTTTGTCGGATTATAAGGGCAAATGGATTGTGGTTTGTTTCTACCCGGGTGATTTCACCTTTGTCTGACCGACCGAACTAACGGCGGTCGCCGTTAAATATAATGAACTCCAGAAAATGGGAGTCGAAGTTCTGGCGATGAGCACAAACAGCCACTTTTCCCATAAGATCTGGCAGGAAATTGAACTTTCAAAAATGGTGGAGGGCGGTGTGCCCTTCCCCCTCTTAGCAGATGCGGGGGGTCGCGTCGGCAAGATCTATGGCGTCTATGATGAAAACAGCGGTGTGGATATCCGCGGCCGTTTCATCATCGACCCAGACTTTACGATCCGAGCCATGGAAGTCCTGACTGCAGAAGTCGGCCGGAATGTCTCCGAGTTGATCCGGCAAGTGAAAGCTTTCCAGCATGTTGTCAAAACCGGAGAAGTCACTCCCTCCGGATGGCAACCCGGCAAGAAGACCCTCAAACCAGGTCCAAATCTGGTGGGCAATGTCTGGAAGGAATGGAAGCCGGAAGAAGCTTTCGAATAAACCAATTCTCAGGCGCAAATATCAAGGAGGTCCGGGACAAATCCGGACCTCTTTTTTTGTCGCGCACTGATTGTGGTATGCTTTAGGCCCAATGAAGAAATGTGTCCTCCGATCCACTTCTATCTTTTCATTGATCCTTTCATTTGCCCTGTTCTCAGGCCAGGTCGGATGTAGGAGTCATATGCCCACCATAATAGAAGTAAACTCACCATCCAAAACCAACTCACCGCAGATGGAAACACCTACACCAGAGCCCTCAGCAACCACCACTATCGTTCAGCCAACACAAACCCCCACCCGGAGATTCGAAGCTTTTGGTGAGAGACCTTTACTGCATGGGATCAATCTTGGCAATGCTCTGGAAGCCCCTGCGCCTGGTCAATGGGAGGTGGAGATCCAAGAGGAAATGTTCGATGCCATCGCAGCCGCAGGGTTCAATGCTGTCCGGATCCCAGTTCGATTCTCAGCCCATACGGGGCCGAGACCGATGTTCACAATCGATCCGGATTTTCTCGGTGTGGTGGACGAAGCAATCAAGTGGGGCTTGGAGAGGGATTTAACCGTGATCCTCGACCTGCATCATTTTGAAACGTTGATGGCTGACCCTGGGGGAGAACGGGAAAAGTTTCTGGCTATTTGGGAACAGCTTGGTGACCATTACCAGGACGGTCCGGAGACACTTTATTTTGAACTGCTCAACGAACCCATGGGGAATATGACGGCCGATTTATGGAATACGCTTCTGAAGGACGGTGTGGCCGTGATCCGAAAAAGCAACCCAACCCGTAAAATCCTGGTGGGCAGCGTTGATTATTCAACCATCGACGCCCTTTTGTCGCTCTCCCTCCCACAAGATGAGAATCTGATTGCCACATTCCACTACTATGAGCCGTTCGCATTCACACACCAGGGCGCGGCCTGGGTTCCAGGATCATCGGCATGGACTGGGACAATCTGGGAGGGGAGAGAATCACAAAAGGAAGAAATTCAGATTGCACTGGACAACGCTGTGGACTGGTCAAATGCACAACAGGTGCCCTTGATTATGGGAGAATTCGGCGTGATCCAAACTGCAGATCAGGGTTCCCGTGTCAATTGGACGAAATATGTGGCAACCGCTGCGCTTGATCGCGGAATCGGATGGCTCTACTGGGACTTTTGCGCATTCTTTGGGATTTATTCATGCAAACAAAACCTTTGGGACCCTGTCATGCTGGACGCTTTACAAGTTCAGTGAAACCCGGTTACCACATATTATCCAATTATCCAATTTGTGAACAAATCCGGGTATCATCAATAAACCCAACCAAAATAGGTAGAAAGAAAATCAATGTCTGATCTCACCTTTACACTTCGTCCCATCGGCGTAGTCCATACACCCTATCAAGACATCCAAAATATGCCCATTCAGCCCAAGGGGGCAGCCGGGGTACAGGGGAAACTGGTCGTCCATCCGGAATATATGGAAGGACTGGTGGATCTGGACGGATTCTCACATATCTACCTGATCTACCTTTTCCACCAGGTGCGCGAGATGCAACTGACGGTGACACCGTTTTTAAATAAGGCATCACATGGCGTGTTTGCAACCCGTGCGCCAAAACGTCCCAACCCGATTGGCCTGTCAGTCGTTCGATTGATTAAAATGACAGATAATGTTTTGGAGCTTGAAAATGTGGACATGCTGGACGGCACGCCCATTCTGGACATCAAACCCTATGTGCCAGCCTTTGATGAGCAGGAAGATGTCCGGGTGGGTTGGCTTGAGAAAAACGGGGACAAAGTCCGAACAAAGCGCTCAGATAAGCGGTTCGGATGAATAGAGTGACACTGTCAAAGACAATGGTTGTTCTCTTGCAGTTTTATAAATTCACGTCTCCACAGAGGAAAACCCGCAGACCAAGCGCATGAAAAAGCGCCGCTTTAGCGGCCAGCGCGCGATCAGCGGTTTCGGCATCAGGGGCGTAGACCACGTTGATGTGGTTGGCTTTATGCTTGGCCATCATCTGATCACGAGTCACGCCATGGAGGACGGCATGCATAATCGGCCATTCTGGGTTGGTCATCGCCCAGCGGCGTTCTGTTTCCTCTCGTGGCAGCGCCGCAACCGTGCCGCGGCCCAGGTCAGCCATCAGCTGGCTGTCCCTGATATAGATCCGGCTCCAGACGATTTCGCCAGGCCGGGAAACGCCGCGTAACGTACCGCCGCCGAGAGGGAAGTAATCAGGAGGCTGGCGCAGGCTGTCAGCGCCGGCGTACCCATCCACAAAATGCGCTGACGGGGCAGCACCAGAGATCAGGAATACCCACACAAAATCATCCACTTTTCCGCCGGTGTAATGTTCACCATAGCGGATATCATGAAGCGTGGTTTCAGGCGGAAGACCCATCAAACGCCAGAGCCGATTGGTCAGGAGCGCATCCAAACCCGCACCTTCATCAACTTCGTTGAAGTGCACCAGCGCGTTTCCCTCATAAAGCTCCCTGCCTGTTTCCGGGTCATAAACCGAGGGCCGGTCAACGTTATTGAGCAGCCCTTCAGCGAGGTCGGAAGCGGGTGCCATATCCTTTAATCCCTGCTGGTACTGGATACCAATACAATCACAGCCAAAGGCATCAGCCATGCGGACCGCCGCAATATACATCTTCAACTGCTGTCGAATTTGACCCTCTGTGAGCTCGGTTGCCTCGTCTGTGCCGGTGTGGAAGGTCATGCCTTTCTCCTCCAGCCACGAACGGATTCGATCAGCCTCCTCATCCGGCACTTTTTTCATTTCCGCAAGGAGCGCGGATTGGCTGAGTCTTTCCTTATACACACCCAGAGGATTGAGATATTCGTCGTCAATGATGGCGTTATACATCCCCATGCAGCCTTCGTCAAAGATGCCCATGATGGCTTTTTCCATCCGGAGCTGATCAGCCAGGGTTTGACCCAGCTCTTTCTCAGCCGCCGGCAGCCTGACCGGATTCAACTCACGGACATGGTCTCTGTTGTGCACAACCCGGCCGCTTTCCAGCCACTGCCGAAGCCCCTCAAGGAAGAAGTCATCCATGAAATCCTCGCTCCAGAGTGTGCTGTATTCCACACCCATTTTGGTCAGTGAGCCGTTCAAGTTGAGCAAGCCCACCAGGCCGGGCGCTGCGCCGTGCCAGTTGGCGACAGTCAGGATCGGGCCACGATGGTTTCGTAAACCCGGCAGAACATGATAGCTGTATTGCCAGATGGCAACCGCAACAACAATTGGGGCTTCTGGATGGATGGTGGCAAAAACGTCCATACCCATTCGCTGGCTGGAGATAAAGCCATGTTTTTCAACCGGATCAAAAGCATGCGCTCTGACAAGCTCCCAGCCTTCGGCTTTAAATACGCGGGTCAGGGCATTTTCCATTTCCGCCTGATAAGCCCATCCGGATTGATTCGCAGCCAGACGGAGGTCACCGCTCGCGACCAGGATGGCAGCATGATCCGGAACTGGATCAGGAGGTGTTAGTTTTGGCAGGGGATAAGCGGTCATGGGACTTCCTTTTGGGTCTTAAG
>CAZXRL010000071.1:0-11927 GCA_964643275.1 uncultured Candidatus Brevefilum sp. | reverse complement strand
CGTTCTCCATGCAGCGAGACGCCCAATTTTCCTCCTCGCTTTGAGGCCTGAAAGGCTGTGAAGTCCTTCTTTCCCATTTTCACCCCCCAATAAGGCGCGAGAAGGCAATGCGCGGAGCCGGTCACCGGGTCTTCATTGATCCCCAGCCGCGGCGCAAAGAATCGGGAAATGAAATCAAACGCCGGATCAGCGCTGGGTGCCGTAATGATCACTTCGGGAATTGGGGATTCTGCTAAGGCCTGGAAATCGGGTTCTGCCCGCCGGACAGTCTCGTCATCCCTGGCCAGAAACAGGAAATAATCCCCCGACCGTACCCCTTCAATCAAATCAATCCCAAGAGCCATTTTGACCTCAGGCAGGACTTCAACCGGTTCGGGTTCCTTAACCGGAAAATCCAATTCGATGTCCCCCTCCAGCCAGCGCGCCTGCAAGGGGCCGCTGAGGGTTCTGAAGGTGAGGGGTTTATCCCTCAGTTCCGGGTGGATGTCGAACAGCACTTTGGCGCTGGCAAGGGTGGCATGCCCACATAAACTCACCTCGGTCTTCGGCGTGAACCAGCGCAATTGCCAGTCCCCATCTTTTGGCAGCAGAAAGGCCGTCTCCGACAGATTCATCTCCGCCGCCAGGGCCTGCATCCAGCCCTCAGGTTTTGAAGCTTCCAATAGGCAAACCGCTGCCGGGTTCCCTTTGAACGGCGACTCAGTGAAGGCATCCACCTGAAACAAATTATGCGTCATTATGAACTCCAATCCTTAACCCGTCCCCAACCGGATGACAACCAGAGAAGTGACTCACCCGATCTGGTGCTTTAAAATAATTATAACCATCGTAACGCTTCATTGCACTGTTATCAGCCCCCGACTACAACCTGCCCCCACCCAAATCCATTGTTAGTTTTCCTTAAAAAGAGCCGGCAGTTATTGTAAATCTAGTCTGAAATACCTATAATGGAATAAGAAAATAAATTTAGATAGAATTTATTTACAGGTTGAAACGATGGAGGTTATCGAAGATGGTCAGCATCATTTATCCCGATCAGGAAATCAGCCGGATTATGACCGCAGCGGTTGTCAGCCTGCGCTTCAGAAGAGACCTGCTTTCCAACCCGTTGAACGCCATTGAATGCGGGTTTGGCGAGGAGACGTTCATCCTTGAACAGGAACAGGTCGAGTGTCTGGCGGATATCCATGCCACCACGCTGGAAGAGTTCGCCACGAAAATTATCTACGCATAGGCCCACTGCACAACCTTTCGTGGCACATTTTAGTATCACCCAGGGACATCTCTTTTTTCCACATCCAGTAGATTGATTATTAAAAATTCATCACCGTAATTGATTGTCGGTTTTCTGCCCATCTTTCTTTACCCACCGTCGGATTAAAAATCAACAGGGCTATCTTTGCAGACAGCCCCATTTATTTCCTTGATCCATCCCTTCCAGGGCCCGGCTCACCCCCCCAAATAAGCCGCTTTCACTTCCGGGTTTTCCATCAACGATTCAGAATCACCTGACAAGGCCACCCGACCTGTTTCCAGAACATACGCCCGCTCCGCAATGGACAGCGCCATCTGAGCGTTTTGCTCCACCAGCAGGATGCTGACGCCCTGTTCATTGATATCACGGATGACCTCAAAGATCTGCTCAACCAGGATCGGCGCGAGGCCCATGGAGGGCTCATCCAGCAACATCAAATGCGGATCCGCCATCAGCCCCCGGCCCATCGCCAGCATCTGTTGCTCACCGCCTGATAGCGTCCCCCCCAATTGGCGCCTGCGTTCCTTCAATCGGGGAAAAATCTCAAAAACCCGATCCATATGCTCCTGGATCGTATCTTTATCCGTCAGTGAATAAGCTCCCATCTCAAGATTCTCCCTCACCGTCATCCGGGCAAAGATCTTTCGTCCTTCGGGAACCTGAACAATACCTTTGGCGACAATCTCAGCAGGGGAGGTCTTAGTAATATCTTCATCCTGATAAAATATCTCACCTGCTTCAGGCTGGAGAATGCCTGAGATCGTGTTCAGGGTTGTACTTTTCCCTGCGCCGTTTGCCCCGATCAGGGCGACGATCTCCCCTTGTTCAAGGCTGAAGGTAACGCCTTTCAGAGCTCGGATTGCGCCGTAGGAAACCTGCAAGTCATTAACTGTAAGCATATAGTGTCTTCTTCCGTCTGAATTTTTCTGAAAGAGCGGCCGCGCCTGGTCCAAGATAGGCCTCAATCACCCGCTGGTTGGATTGAATCTCTGCCGGTTTTCCCTCGGCAATTTTCATTCCATAGTCCAGGACAGTGATCTGGTCAGAAATATCCATAACCACCCGCATATCATGCTCGATCAGAAGAATGGTGATCTCTCTGGTATCGCGCAGGTTTTTGATGAAAGCCGTCATCTCATCCGTCTCCTGCGGGTTCATCCCGGCGGTCGGTTCATCCAGCAGCAGGAGCGCTGGATCGCTGGCAAGCGCGCGGGCGATCTCAAGCCGCCGCTGCGCCCCATAGGGCAGGTTGTAGGCAGGCGTGTCTTCCAGTCCGGATAAGCCCACAAAATCCAGCAATTCAAGCGCTTTCTCAAGCGCTTTCTGCTCTTCCTGATAATACCTGGGGGTATGAAAGATCGCTTCAATCCAGGTCGAACGCATGCGATGATGCTGTCCGACCAGCACGTTTTCCACGGCTGTCATTTCCTTGAATAACCGGATGTTCTGATAGGTGCGGGCAATGCCGCATTTGCTGATCTGGTGGGTTGCCAGACCGGAGATAGGTTGGCCGAAGAATTGAATCTCACCCGAATCCGGCACATAGAAACCGGAAACGCAGTTGAACAGCGTCGTTTTCCCTGCACCATTTGGGCCGATAATGCTTGAGATCGAGCCCTTGGGGACTATCAGGTCAACCGTGTTAACAGCCGTCAGACCGCCGAAACACTTGGTAACCCGGCTTGCTTGTACTGCTGCAATCATACTTCCACCTCCATCGCATCTTGACGATCCGGGTCAGCATGCGATCGCTTAAACCGAACCCTTCTTGCCGGCCAGAGGCCCTCAGGACGGACGATCATCATCACAACAAGCAGGGCGCCAAATACCAGCAGGCGGTAATCGGCCATCTCTCGCAAAAGCTCAGGAATGCCCTTGAGCACAAACGCACCCAGCACCACGCCAGGCAGCGAGCCCATGCCGCCAACAATGACGATACATAAAACATTCACGGAAACCATCAGAGTGAAATCTTCAGGGCCGGTGAACTGGTTGCGGGAGGCGAACAACGCCCCGGCCAGCCCAGCAAAGGCAGCCCCCAACAAAAGTGCCAGGATTTTATGTTTGAAGGTATTAATCCCTGTCGCCTGGGCAACCGTCTGATCTTCCCGAATGGCAATCCAGGCTCGGCCGGTATTTGAGTCCTTCAACCGTTTAGCAATGAACAATCCGATCAAGACCAGCAGCATCAGAAGATGCATAAAATTCACATCTGAAAAGGGACTACCAAATAAGTTGGGCTGGCCGACACTGGTCACACCCTTGGGACCATTGGTCAACGACGTCAATAAATCGCTCCTGATCAGGATACGCACAATCTCGCCAAAGCCCAGCGTGACAATGGCCAAATAATCACCACGCAGGTTGAGGATCGGAAGACCCAGCAATAACCCTGTCAGCGTTGATACCAAAATGGAGAGACCGACTGCCAGCCAGAGGTTCATTTCTATACCATGCGGTGTCGGCGCGGTCAGAAGAGCAAAGGTGTAAGCGCCGGTGGCGAAGAAAGCCACATATCCCAGTACAAGTTGACCCGAATAACCTACGATGATGTTCAACCCAAGGCCCAGCAGGATATAAATTGCAACGGTTCCCATGATATAGTTCCAATAGGATCCCCAGGCCAGCGGCAGGAAATACAACAAAATGCCAGCTGCCAGAAATACAACGATCATGAGCCATTGATTGCTAAAAATCCGGCTGACGTCCTTCTTCTCAAACCAGCCGCCCAGGCCGGTTTTACAGGAATTCCAGCTCTTTGCGAGCCAGTCCCGGAATGAGAGCAGCCACGCCAGGGCCGCGCCAGCAACAGAGAAAATCGCCATATACATCAAATAAGTCAGCCCGGCAGACTGAGGATAGCTGTAGAAGGTCAGGTACTGGATAGATGCCGGGTTGAGGCTGGGGAGATAGGTCCGGAAATCCACCCCATCCAGGCTCAAGCTTCCCACCAGCCAGATTGCCACCCCCATCAGAAGACCAGCTGTGATCCCAGCGGTCAATCCGCCCAATAGCGCGGACCACCATTGCACTTCTTCTGATTTGCTTCGGGCGGCGATGCCGCAAAAAACGCCAAATACCGCGATGACAATCAATAGATCACCGACAGGTAAACGACCGCCGGCACCTGAGGCAGCCGAAGCGCCGGAGATATCGCTAACCATGTCAGCACCCACATTGATGAATCCAATTAACATCAGGAAGATAAAAACAATGCCAAATACAATCCCGGAACGGAGACCTTTCGTCAGTGAAGTTTTCATTAGACTTTCTCCTCCGATAACGCTTCACCCAATAATCCTGACGGCCTGAAGATCAGCACCAGAATCAGGATGGTGAAAGCAATCACATCTTTAAGTTGGAAATCAATGCCAAGGAGCGCAGGCCCGATAGATTCAAGCAATCCCAATAACATGCCACCCATCATAGCGCCGGGGATGTTCCCGATCCCACCCAGTACAGCGGCGGTAAAGGCTTTAATACCCGGGAGGAAACCGACAAAATGGTTGAACAGGCCGTTGTGAAGTCCCCACATCACACCCGCAGCGCCAGCCAGGATCCCGCTGATAATAAATGTCTTGCTGATGACGGAATCCACATCAATTCCCATCAATGCTGCAGCCTGTTTATTCTCAGCGACTGCGCGCATGGATTTTCCAAGTTTGGTCTTCTTAACCATGATGAATAACCCGATCATCAGGAGAATTGAGAGCACAAATGAGAAAACACCTGTGTAGGTGAGCATGACCTCTTTTCCACCTACCAGGATCATCCATCCTGTCCCGCGCCAAAGGAAATCGGGGTTCAAATACTGCCGCCGCTGGGGCCCAAACAGGAGCTGAGCCGCGTTCTGTAAAAAAATTGACGCGCCGATTGCACTGATTAATGGGATCAGCCGGGGTGCGCCCCGCAGCGGGCGGTATGCAATCTTCTCAAGCATGTATCCCATCAATGCGGAGAAACCGGCCCCGACCAGAAAGGTCAAAACCAATGCGATTACAGGTTGAGCATTGAGAAAATTTAGATCCGGGTTTGCAACGGTTGGCGCGGGGATGGCGGCAAAAGCTTCCAAAACGAAGTATCCCGCAAAGGTGCCCAGCATCATCACTTCGCCATGGGCGAAATTTATCATGAATAAAATGCCATACACCAGGGTATAGCCGATAGCGATCAGGGCATACATGCCGCCGATCACCAAACCGGTAATCAAAAACCGCATCCAGGTGTCCGGTCCATAAGTTCCTTCGCCGAATGCGGTTTGATAAATCCGCCAACCGAGGTAAATTACGACAGCCAAGCCTAGCAAGAGTCGCAGGATCAGCCCCAGTGTCAGTCGTTGGTTCTTGAGTTTATTAATCATAAGAATAATTTCCGAACGGTAAACATGAAAAGATGGGGAAGTAACTTCACTTCCCCATCCTTTATGAAGGAGTAATTTACTCTTCTGCTACGGCAAGGGGTACCCACTCGCCATCGACTACCTGATAGAAAGCGGGGCCGGAGGCATTGCACTCGCCAATCGCGTCACATTTGATGAGACCGGTCAGGCCAACATAATCCGAGTTACGGACAGCTTCGACCAGTGCACCGCGGGGAATGAACAGCTTGCCATCTTCAACGAAAGCTACCGATTCAATGGCTGCAATCAGTACACCGCCCGTGTCATATGAAGACCAGGTAAATGCGCTGAGCTCGCCAGCTTTTGTGGGGAACTTCGCCGCGTAAGCTGCATCGAAAGCAGCCTTTTCCTCAGAATCCGGGGGGACAAGGGAGGCGGCAATCGCGCCTTCGCCATTAGCACCCGTCTTATCGGTGAATTCAACACCAAAGGTGCCATCACAACCGAAGAAGAGAACGCCATCCAACCCGGCCTGGGACCACTGGTTCATCATCACAATACCCTCAGCGGCATACCCGCCAAAGTAAACAGCTTCAGGCTCGCCAGCTGCGACCGCGGATAGCGGCGCGACATAATCTGCCTCACCTGGGGTGACCGCTTCATAACCCACTACTTCGCCGCCCATTTCCTCAAAGGCTGCCTTGACAACATCGGCCAGACCCTGGCCGTAAGTGCCGCCATCATGCATTACTGCAATCTTCGTAAAGCCAAGGGCATTGAAGAGCAAATCCGCTGCAGCAGCGCCCTGGGCGGCATCAGTGAAGGCCAACCGGTTGAACACCGTGGAACCTTTTGTCGTCAAGTCGGGGTTCGTCGCTGAAGGTGACATCATCGGCAGGCCTGCTTTTTCATAGATGGGCATGGCCGCATCCGTGGAGCCGGAGAAAATATGACCTGCGATGGCCGCCACGGTGGGATCCGTCACCATTTTGTTCGCCACAGCAGCGCCACCCTCAGGCGCGCCGCCAGTATCTTCGGCAATGAGTTCATAAGTCCAGCCCTCAAAACCGTCATCATGCTCAAGCGCGAGCGCTACGGCCTGGCTGATGTCAATACCGAACATAGAATAGTCGCCTAACATCGGTGCGCCCATGCCGATCTTGATGGTCTCACCGGCGGGGATAACAGCACAGCCAAATGCATCTTCCTGGCAGGCTGCCGGGAGATCATCGCTGACTTCAGCGGGTTTGGGCGCACAAGCGCTCAAAGCTAAGACAAATACAATCATTAAAACTAAAATGTTTTTAAACTTCATGGTTCTTCTCCTCATGATAAATCATAGATTTTCAAACTTCAATTTGTGACAATGGTTCCCAAGACACCTCCTTCATTCTCTTTATCTATCTGATGTCCTCATAAAAAAACAAAAGCCACCTTTGGTTGGGTGGCTTCGCTTTTAGCTTAGATGAGGTCTGCTTCTGTTTCTATCTGACCCTTTCCGTCCCAACCGCAAATTGGTGCTTCACAAAATACATAGTGAGCACCCCAAAAAGGAAGATAATCAAATAGTGGACTGATAAAGTCAAGAAGTTTCCTCGTGCTGATTCTTTGATTTCAGAAAATTATAAATGAACAATGTTAAGGATACATGCACAAAAAACGGCATTTTCGTTAATAGTTGATTAACAGTCTTCATTTCAGGGTTGTTTTGTTGATTAAATCAATCTGAGAATGAAATTCCCCTCTCAGAGCGTCAATTCTCTGGTGCGGAAACGTCTCTCGGACGAGATTCAAAAGACAGGTCGTACTACTCTATAGCCTTATCATTAAATAGGCTTATACAGCAAAGAGATGCCTGATCGGCATCCCTTTGCTGTATGAACCAGATCTATGAAATTACACGTACCGCGTATGGATCCTATCAGTATCGCAATAGCGCTGCAATCTGGCCTGCTTCTTTGAGCTGCTGGTTGTCCTGCACGACTTTTACTTCCGCGCTTTTCCGCAATGACTCCTGAACGGCCATTTCCACAGCTGTGTCAATCTTCTCAAACTCGCCGCTGCAAAACGGGCATTTTTGCAAAACCTGTGTGGTCAAATATCCGCAACCTTTGCAACGGTAACCTTCCTGTTCAAATTCCTCAGATACCAGCAGGGTTTTGACCCGTCCCTCATGAATGGCGTTGAGGGTGTCTATCAACCCAATCACGCCCGTACTGCCTTTTGCGGCAAGCGTGATTGCCCGCTCAACAAGTTTCCCGGTCATCTCTTTTTGTGTTTTCAGGGCTTCTTCAGTCGCCTTATCCAGGACCTCGTCCCGACTGGCTGTCATGCTCATCGGGAACTCGCCAACTATAAGCGATTGCCATGATTTGGGGAGTTCAGTCATGAACCGCGCGATATTATCATCAGTACCGCCAATCATGATCCGTCGTGTGTGGTGATGCATAAAAAAACTTTCAGCCATCTCAATGACCTCTTTGAAATTGCGGTCAATAATATTCTCAATATTAGCACTCAGGGTCGAGCCGCCTTTCAAACCCGGGATCGCATGACCCCCGCCTCGTTTTTGCTGCTTGACCTCATCCCCATCAACCGTTTTCAGTGCGTCCATTTCGCCAAGGTCAAATGAAAACAAGTGCGCACTCTGCTTGTCGATTAAAACAACACTCCAGCCCATAAACGTGTCCATAATATTCACCAGGGGGCGCAGCAAGGGGCGTTCACCGGCAAAGACCTGATCGGGTACTGGCAGTTCAAATTGATATTCCTGGAAAAAATTGCGCTTCTGGTTTGAAAAGATCACCACCCCCCTGGCCGCCCAATCGTATTCAAAATTCACATAGTCCTCAACAGCCTGGATATCTTCTGGAAGATCAATCGTTTTCAGCATGTTGCGGAGCCTCAACTTGGCAGCTTCCGTGTTAAGTGTGGTCGGGTCGGTGTTTAAATAAACACTCAGGACCTGTCCTTCCGCTGAAAAATCCAACAAGACTTGCAGGTCTTTCTCAGAAAACATGGCCGCCTCCATTTTTGACGATGTGTATTAATTTGTAAAAACAAAAGCCTAATCATTGGGCTTGATTAATTTTATCCGAAAGCAGGATAGATATCAATTTCCTCGTCTCACCGGTCCTTACCCGGCAGTCATGCGCTCACCATTTTTACCGACTAATGTCCGCTTTCAACACTGGAAATTTGAAGGTATTGTTCTTTCTTTATCTCAAAGGCCAGTTTCAGACCTTGAACCCAGAATAACCGTCAGCTCAATTTCCTCAGCCTCCCGCAGTACGGCAATTTGCATCTCATCGCCGGGTTTCTTGTTGAGCATCATATAACTCAGCATGTCACTGAATTGGAGGATTTCGCTGCCATCAACGCCAATGATCAAATCGCCACCCGCAAGCAGGCCCGGGATTTGGGTGACCTCCGTGGCAGGTCGAACACCTGCCTGATCTGCCGGCCCGCCGGGGAGAACTTCAACCACATAAGCGCCTGTTACATGAGTCAGCCCAAGATACTCGGCCTCGGTCAGCGATAATGAGGACAGGGCAGACAAGCCGAGGTAGGGATAATTATAGGTTTCCCCGCGCTGGAGGGCCGGCAGGACAAGCTCGAGGATATTGGATGAGACAGCAAAACCAATCCCGGTATTGATCGGGTTCCCGGTCACAGAACTGCCAGAGGTCTGGATCGCCCGATTGATACCGATCACCTCACCGTTCAGGTTCAGCAATGGCCCGCCCGAGTTGCCGGGGTTGATGGTCGCATCCGTCTGGATCAGATCTCCCGCCGAAAAATAAGCGCCTTCAGTTGTCTGCCGGATGGACTCAAGCGTCCTCCCACGGGCAGAGACGATTCCAACAGTCATTGTGCCGTTGAGGCCATAGGGATTGCCAATGGCAACCACAGTCTGGCCAACCCGGACCTGATCCGAATCGCCCAACCGAAGAGGCACCAACTGATCCGGGTCCACATCTACTCGCACGACGGCCAGGTCTGAATCCAGATCTTCGCCGATCACCTCGCCGTACACTTTCAGTCCATTCTGGAAATGCACCTCGATGTCAACAGCACCCTGAACAACATGATAATTGGTGACAATATGGCCTTCTTTATCAACTACAAAACCCGAGCCGGAACCCGCCCCTGTGTTCGAATAAACCTGGATCGAGACAACCCCCGGACTCACATCCTCGTAAATCTGCACAAGGGCATCCTGCTGCAAAACCGTATTGGGGATCGCAAAGGTGTCAGAAGATGGCGCTTCCTGTGTCACAGTTTGAGCTTCATCATCGAATGAAATTTGAGGAAGTCCGGATAATGTGCAGGCCATCGTGGCCAGCACAACCAGCGCAACAACAACAATGATTTTATATTTATTTCCATTCATCTTATTGTTCCTTTCAAAATTATCATATCGCGAAATCATAAAACAAGTATTAACACAGGACCCATACTGAAGATCAGCAACGGATGGGAACTGACCTCTTTCTTTTATCATCTTACCCTGACACCTGTCAGGCAGTCAGCGACTGAATCTTATCGCAAAGTCATTAATGATTTATTTAGAAACGTTCTACAGACAAACTTTTCAGACAATCTCCACAAACAGGGCAATCCTTTAAAGCGCAATCACGCAATCCGTCAGATGTGGATCAAATAAAAAAGCTGAGCGACTGGGGAAAACGCTGTGATTTAAAGCGTTCCCACCGCAACTTGACGCTTAAATGGGATTATGCTACTATCGTATTACAAGCATAATCAGATAATAATTATCTAATCCAAGTAATATTTTGAAGAAGAAGGAGATGCCCCAATGACGAAGAGATCAATGATTGTCATTGTCAGCCTGATGCTTATGACCGTATTGCTCTCTGGGTGCCAATTGCCCGCGTCAAAAGCTCCCGAAGAGCCGGGGGATGCCAAGACCACGCCAATCCTCATTCAGACCGATTCACCTGAATTAATGACGCAAACCGCCATCGCAAAAGAATTCCAGACAGCAACCCTGTCTATCGCACAACCCACCGCGACCAGCACGCCGGAACCCACTGAAGTCATTGTCATTCCCACCTTGACCCGTCCGGCAGAGTATACCTTGAAAGAAGGCGAACACCCTTACTGCATCGCCCGCCGTTACAACCTCAATCCGGCGGATCTCATCAGCATCAATAATATCGTCAATCCCCAAAGCATCACACCTGGCACGACGCTAAAAATCCCTCAAACAGGCACCTGGGCGAGCGGAGAACGCGCCCTGCATCCCCACCCAACCACTCACACGGTTTCTGCGGGTGAGACCATCTATTCCATTGCCTGTTACTATGGCGATGTTTCACCGGAGGCCATTGCAGCCGTCAACAGCCTTGAAACCCCCTATACCCTCTCAACGGGGCAGTCTTTGAACATCCCCTGACGTTGTTGGACAACGGTCAACTTGAGCAAAAACCTAATGCTGCGTTTCCGGCCCAAACCGAAAGCGCAGCTTTTTTATTTTCTGATCAAAACGAAATCGTAAAGGAAGACCCGCCATGCCATTTGAGATCTTAAACCGGAAAAAACAATATCAGGGACACGCGTTTGACGTTTCGATCCTGCAAATCCTCCTGCCCAATGGCCGCGAAAGGGGTTATGACCTGGTCGAGCACGGGGACAGCGTGACGATCCTGCCCGTGGATGATGCGGGCGAGATCCATTTCGTCACACAGCACCGGGTCGGCTCAAAAGGAGACTTGGTTGAACTTCCCGCCGGCGTTCTGGAAGCCGGGGAAGACCCTCTGGGATGCGCGCAACGCGAGCTTCGCGAGGAAATCGGGATGGCTTCCCGGGAGATGCGGGATTTAGGCGGTTTTTATCTCGCACCGGGGTATACCGATGAATATATGACCGTCTTTCTGGCAACCGGATTGTATGAATCCCCCCTGGATCCTGATGCTGACGAATTTCTGAATATCAGCAGGATGCCGGTCAAATCTGTTTATCAGAAAGCCTTTCAAGGAGAATTTCACGATGGCAAAACTTTGGCTGCGCTCCTGCTGGGGTATCCGATCTTAATGGGTTTTTAACGAAAATAACGCCATCCAAGGCTAAACTAAGGAATGTGACAGGTTTCAACACCGAATGTGAAATAAATAACATATAAATCGTCAGGAATCCGGTTATACTTAACGATTGGATTAGGCTGGGAATGTGTTCATTTCCAGAATCTGACAAAATCAAGTCCTCAGAACGAAATTTGAGACTTTTTAATTACGAATCAAAGGAGAATTGTTTATGACGCGTCAAATGGTGATGACTGATGCCAACGAGGCAACGGCCTGGGTCGCTTAC
>CAZXRL010000070.1:0-11992 GCA_964643275.1 uncultured Candidatus Brevefilum sp. | reverse complement strand
GCAACCTGAGTAGAAATGATAGAAAAAGTGGACAAAATAGACGATTTTAACCCCCACAGGTGGTAGCTATAGACAAAAACACCCACTTATATACGGTATAGACGAAAATCGAGTGGACTTCGAATCCCACAAGGGGACCATGTCAGTAGGTTGGGCGTTCGAGTCGCACCGGGGGCGCGACTTAATCAAATGACCCAACTCCTCAAGAAGCACATCCGAAGGTGTACATGTAGTGATACAAGCAATTGATTGAGCGCTCGAATCGCATCCGAACTCCTTATGAACTTAGAGACATAAGAAGTCTGATTATTCTTTTTCGGCGATCTAGATAACCCCAAGAAGGTTAAGGACCACCAGGATCAACACGATCACCAGCAGCGTATGGATCCAGTTGCCGGGTTTTGGGAAATTTGAAAAGAGTCGGCTCCCAAAAGCACCAAGCAGCCATAAAACCAGCAAGATAATGATAATTGTCCACAACATGTCTGATTTCCTTTCCTCGATTTGAATCGATTCCTCGTAAGATTGGGTGTATTGAGCGAGCCCTAATGACTCACCCATATTAACCTTACCCAATATCAGATGTGAGAATCAATCAAATCCTGATCTGGAAAACAAAAGGGATTCTCTTTCCCCCTCCCCCAGAAACGCCACCTTTACCGCGTTTTCCTGCGCTTTCCGTGCATCCTTCTCCGTCAGGCCCGCTTTCGGCGCGGCGATCTCGAACTCGTCCCGCAGCGTGACCGGGCTGATTCCCGGATCGTCGGTGTTGAGCGTCGCCAGCAGGCCCAGGTCCAGCCAGCCTTTGAGCGGATGCGCCGCATACGATGGCACGCTGTTCGTGTGGACGTTGCTCGTCAGGTTCGCCTCAATCCCGATCTCATTTTGCAGCATGTAGTCCACCAGATCCGGATCTTCGTTGATGCTGAGCGCATGCCCGATTCGCCCCGCGCCAAGATGGCGGATCGCGCCCCAAACGCTCTCCGGCCCAGCCGATTCACCCGCGTGAACCGTGATCCCCCAGCCCGCGTCGCGCGCACGTTTGAAATGTTCAACAAACATCTCCGGCGGGTAATTCGCCTCATCCCCGGCGAGGTCCAGTCCGACGATCTCTGTTTTGTGGCTCAGCAGCGCTTCCAACTCCTTCCGGCCGACTTCCGCACCATAGGTGCGGCTGATGATGCCAATCAGATTTGCCTTGGTTCCACTGACGGCCAGCTCGCCCTCCCTGACGCCTGCCACCACAGCTTCAACCACCTTCGCCGGATCCAGACCGTGCGGTTCAGCCATGAACCACGGGCTGAAGCGCAGCTCAATATAATCCAGCCCCTCTGCCGCCGCATCGATCACGTTCTCCCGGGCCACCCGGCGGCAGGCGTCATAATCCGCAAAGACAGACACCATCCAGCTGAACTTTTTGAAATATGCCATGATGTCCGTTTCCGGCTCCGTCACCTGGATATGAGGGCGCAATTCTTCCAGCGAATAAGCCGGAAGCGGCAGGTCGTGCTGCAGCGCAAGATCAAGGATCGTCTGAAGCCGGACATTGCCGTCCAGGTGCCGGTGCAGGTCAATCAGGGGAAGATCGGGGTGAATCATCGTCATGGTGAGGTTCCTTTCAAAGTGAGGTGAGGCAAAGATTAGCAGAATTATATATTAAAAGGTCTGCCAGGCCAAACATCCCCACCGGAGAAGCGTTATAATTCAGTGAAAACCACACCACGTCAAGGAGAAAATGATGAGCACTGTCCACCGTTTTACCGGCAACCCCGATCAGGGGACTTACACCTGGGATGGCGTTGAACCCCGAATTTACAATAATGAAAATGTTCAGGGTGTCCTGAAGCATGTCCTGGTTGGGCCCAAAGACGATGCCCCGAACTTTATCATCCGCTACTTCCACGTCCCTGAGGGACAGAACACCGTTTATGACCAGCATCCGCACGAACATGGCGTCGTGATCCTGCACGGTAAAGCTAAAGTGCAGATCAACGAGGATTTCCACGAGCTTGGCCCATTCGATTCGGTCTTCATCTCCGGCGAGGATGTCCACCAGTTCACCAATATCGGTGAGGGTCCAATGGGCTTTATCTGCGTGATCAAGCGGCGGGACTGAGTGAATGCAGACCCTCACTGCTGAACCCCTGTTCGAGGTCGGCTGCGAGTTGGGTGAATGCCCCGTCTGGCACCCTGAGGAAAGCCGCCTCTATTGGGTTGACATCACCGGGCATACTCTTTACCGCTCAACACCTGAGATGGATGCCTATACGAAATCAGGCTTTGAAACCCCCATCGGTTCTTTTGGATTTCGGGCTGATGGCGGCTTCATCCTCGCTCTGGGTGCGGGTTTTGCCACCTGGGATTTTGGACAGTTGGAACCCGACTTCATCTGGACTCCCCTGCCAGCTCGAAAAGGCCTTCGGATGAACGATGGCAAAGTTGATCCGGGCGGGCGCTTTTGGGCGGGCAGCATGGACCCCAAAAAATCCCAGGGCGAACTCTACCGGCTTGACCCCAACGGGAGCAGGCATACCCTCTTGAATAACATTGGCATTTCCAACGGCCTCGGCTGGAGCCCTGACCGAAAAATCATGTATTACACCGATTCGCTCCAATCCACCATTTATGCCTTTGACTATGACCTGGAATCGGGCGGCATAACCCGGCAGCGTCCCTTTGTTCAACTTCCCAAAGACGGGGGCGGGATTGTCCCCGACGGTCTCTGTGTTGATGTGGAAGGCTGCCTTTGGTCTGCCCAGTGGAACGGCTGGCAGGTCGTCCGCTATGATCCTCTGGGACAGCCTATCCTCACCATCGAGGTCCCTGCCCAGCAGGTCACCTCCTGCACCTTCGGCGGGAAAAACCTCGAGCAGGTCTTCATCACCACGGCCCGGATTGATCTCTCAGAAACTCAACTGGCAAACCAGCCCCACGCAGGTGATGTCTTTGTTGCCCAGACGGAGACCCAGGGCCAGGACACAAACTTTTTCGGAACATCTCTCTGAAAGGAACCAGCATGCGCATTGGCGTTCTCACCGCATTGTTTCAAGACCTTCCCTTTGCCAAAATGCTTGACAAGGTAAAAAGTATGGGGATCACGGCTGTTGAGCTGGGGACAGGCGCCTACGCCCCCCACCCGCATCTTGACCTGGAAAAGCTTCTGCCAGACCAAAAATCTCGCGAGGTTTATCTTAAAGAACTGAGTGACCGCGGGATAATCATCAGCGCTCTGAGCTGCCACGGCAACCCCATCCATCCGGACCCCAAGATAGCGCAGAATGCGGATCACCTCTTCCGCGAAACGGTCAGGCTGGCCGCGCTGATGGATGTCCCGGTTGTCAACACCTTCTCCGGCCTGCCAGCAGGATGTAAAACCGACCGCTCGCCAAACTGGGTCACCTGCCCCTGGCCGCCTCACTTTCTGGAAATCCTTAGGTACCAATGGGACGAGGTTGCAATCCCTTACTGGAAGGAGGCAGAAGCTTTTGCGGAAGACCATGGCGTCAAAATCGGGATCGAAATTCATCCCGGGATGCTGATCTACAATGTTGAAACCATGCTCCGTATGCGGGATGCCTGCGGGCCTGCCATGGGCGCGAACTTCGACCCCAGCCACCTCTTTTGGAACGGCGTGGACCCGCTTCTCGCTCTCCGCAAGCTTGGCGACGCCGTCCACCACGTCCATGGTAAGGATTGTTACGTGGACGACTTTAATATTGCCGTCAACGGCTGCAATGACCACAAGCCCTATGACCGGATCCTGGAACGCTCCTGGACCTTCCGCACCATCGGTTACGGCCATGACCTGAAGTTTTGGAAAGATTTCGTCAGCACCCTGCGCCTGATCGGTTACGATCACGTAATCTCCATCGAACACGAGGATGCCATGATGTCCGTGGAAGAAGGCCTGGCCAAAGCTGTGAGCGTACTCAAAGAAGCTGTGATCACTGAAGCCCCCGGCGAGATGTATTGGGCCTGATGCCGCGCCAACCTGAAGCACTGCTTTGCATCGATATCGATGGAACCCTGATCGATTCGCACGAAAAAGTCCATCCAACCGATATCAGGGTCCTCCATGATTTTCCCCCCGAAATTCAACCGGTCCTGACCACTGGGCGGATCTTACACTCCGCCAAAGGGGTCCTGCGTGCAAACGGCCTGTTCTCTGAACCGCGCCTGCCCCTTCCGGGGGTTTTTCTGAATGGTGGTGCGGCTTACCTCCCAAATGAGATGCTGTGCTTTGAACAAGTCTTCTCACCGGATACCCGCCTCGCGCTCATAAAATTAGCTGGAGTATTTCCGCAGACTGCCTTCACGTTCTTCGGCCTCTCCAAGGTCCATCTCGTCAATCCCACGCCTTTTGCTCGCTGTGTATCCAAACTGCACTATCTGAATGCCCGTGAGGTACCGTACTATGAGCTGCCAGATAGGGTTTTCAAGGTCATGGTCCTTGAGGAAGATCCTGAACTCCTCAAGGCCATTGAAGCCGCCGTCAAAGGCTGGGATGCAGAGATGGCTTTCAGCCTCCCCTATGCCTATGAAATCAACCCTCCGGGGATCACCAAAGCACAGACCTTGCTCGTATTACTTAAAGCCATGCGTCTCGATCACCTTCCAATTTATACGGTCGGGGATGCAGAAAACGATCTTTCCTTATTCCAGATTGCAAAGAAGACATTTGCCCCTGCAACCGCCCAGCAGATTGTCATCGCCCAGACTGATTCGGTCATCTCACGCAAAAAAGATGGGCTTCTGGCACCCATCCTCTCTCAAATTCTTAGATAAAAATCGGCTTACCCAAATCGGCCGGAGATATAATCTTCGGTCAATTTCTGTTCTGGAAAAGTGAACACCTTCGACGTCTCCCCGTATTCCACCAGTACCCCAGCCAGATCATCATCCATATTGAAAAAGGCGGTATAGTCAGAGGCCCGGGCGGCCTGCTGCATGTTATGGGTCACGATAATGATCGTAAACTCCTCTTTCAAGGTTTGGATCAGGCTCTCAATCTTTAAGGTGGCAATCGGATCCAATGCGGATGCAGGCTCGTCCATTAATAGCACGTCCGGCTCCACAGCGAGTGCCCGAGCAATGCACAAACGCTGCTGCTGACCACCGGACAAGGCCAGGGCAGATTTATTAAGCGTATCTTTAACTTCATCCCACAGGGCGGCCTGGCGGAGGCTGCGTTCAACGATCTCCGCAAGTTTATCCAGGGTCTTAAGTCCATGCGCTCTCGGCCCGTAAGCGACATTATCGAAGATCGTCTTGGGAAAAGGGTTGGGGCGCTGGAAGATCATGCCCACCGATTTCCGTAAATCGACGATGTCCATATCACAAAGCGGTTGATCGTCCTTGAGGATCTTCCCGCTGGTCCTGACATTCGGAATCAGTTCATTCAACCGATTAAAAACCCTGAGAAAAGTTGATTTTCCACATCCGGAGGGTCCGATGATGGATGTGATTGCCCGAGCTTTTATTTTTAGATTGACATCTTTCAGAGCTTTGAATTCGCCGTAACAAACATCAAGGTTTTCCACGATGAATTTATGGCAGCATTGATTATTTTCCATAGGTTATTATTTCTTGCCGTTCATCCGGGCAGTGAGCCGCCTGGAGAGGATATTGATCGACAGGTTCAATAAAATAATGATGATGATCAGAATAGAAGCAGTTCCCATGGCCTTATCAAAGGCCCGGGTTTCAGAGGCCAGCATATAGACATGCAGCGCCATGGAACGGCCAGAGTTCATCACGGTCTTGGGCAGATGATAACTCCCGCCCAAAGTGACCCAGAAGATGGCCGTCTCTGCGATGATCCGGCCGACACTCAACACAATGCCGGTCACAATCCCCGGCATCGCATTAGGGAGGACCACATTGAAGATGGTATACCACTTGGTCGCCCCGAGTGAGAGACTGCCCTCACGGTAGGCTCGCGGCACGGTCAGCAAGGCTTCTTCGCTCGTCCGGATGATCGTGGGCAGCACCAGCGCTGCGCCGCTCAATGAAGCGGACAGCAAAGAAAAGCCAAACTTTAAATAAAGGACAAACAGGGCAAAACCAAACAAGCCAAAAATAATCGAGGGAACGCCTGCCAGGATCTCCACACCCATTTGGGCTGCTCTGACCAGGAAAGCCACTACCTTACTCTCACGGGAAGCATCCCGCGCATATTCCACCAGATAGATCGCCGCGCCAACACCCAGCGGAGTCGCAATGGCAATGGTCAAGATAACCAGATAAAGCGTGGTGACAATCGTTGTGGACATGCCGCCTTCACCAGACACACCCCCTGCCGGCCTGGTTGTCAGAAATTCCAGATCGATGACCCGCAGCCCCTGTGAAAGGACATACCCGATGATCCAGAATACCGCAGCAACCGCAATCAGACCGCAGAGCCAGACCAGGATGAAACCAAAGGTCTGGGAAATCTTCTGGCGTTTGAGGCTGCTTCTGGTTTTTGCCTGTGCAATGATCGATTCAACTTCAACAGCCAAATCAGGACTCCTTTTTGGAACGCATGAAAAACCGGGCCGTGCTGTTGACAACCATGATCATGACAAACAACAACACGCCCGTGAAGAACAGCGCGGACCTGTGTGCGCCTGCGGCATAGTTGATCTCCACCGCAATATTGCCAGTCAACGTCCGGGCTGTATTGAGGAATAAGGTCAGGGGGTTATCCGTAAGCGGTCTGGGTATGGCAATCGAATTCCCGATCACCATGATCATTGCCATGGTCTCACCAAGCGCCCGGCCGATACCAAGGATAACGGCTGCCAGAATGCCTGACCGGGCAGCCGGAAGGATGACTTTCACAATCGTCTGCCAGTGCGTGCCGCCCAACGCCAGAGAGCCATCCTTATACTCCCGGGGAACGGCCCTGATCGCGTCTTCGGTGATATTGGTCACTGTCGGGATGATCATGCTGGCAAGGACGATGGACGCGTTCAGCAACCCAAACCCGGTATTGCGGGGGACATCGAAATTTCGAATCAGAGGCGCCAGCCCCACCATGCCAAACAGACCGTAAACAACCGAGGGGATACCGGCAAGCAGTTCAACCACCGGGCGCACCGTCTCACGCACCGCCCGAGGTGCAACTTCTGCCAGCAGGATCGCAGTCCCAAGGGACAGCGGAACGCCGATGACGACCGCACCCAGGGTGCTGAGGATCGTGCCGAGGATCATCGGCAGGAGGCCAAATTGAGCAGTGTCCGTCCCGATGATCGAACCTGGACGCCAAACCGTCCCAAGCAGCATGGTATCCAGCCCAATGGCTTCGACCGACTGCCAGGCTTCAGTCATGGTGAATAAAAAGATTAATAGGACGATGATGATACAACTTAATGCGGTTCCCAGCAGGACGTAACGGATAGCATTTTCCACAAATTCCCGCTGGCGCGTGGATTCATCGTAATAGGGATCGATCTTAATCAGAGCAAAGATCAATCCCACAGGAATGATGGCTATCTGCAGAAAATAAAACAGCCCAACCCCCACCACGCGTAGAATTGAACCGAATGGAACAACCGCCTCCCCGGCAAAAATACTGGAGGAAATGGCAAAAACGATCATGACAAAATAGGTGAGGATGAAAATGATCAGACCGATCACCAGAATCGTTTTCGCCCAGTGCTTGTAGTTCCAGATGCCTCTGGCAACCCATCCAAGGAAAACCGCAGCGAGCAGCCCCCCGGCGCCATTGGCGATCCAGGTTTGAGATTGATTGGCGTCCAACTTCACTATTAAGGGAGATAAGAACGAATAAACAGAAAACGCAAGTCCGGCAATAGCGGCTGCGATTAAAATGATAGCTAAACTTTTCGTAATGATCTTTACATATGGGGGTTTCTGTGGATTTCGAATTTGCAAGGTTCCCACCGATTGTATTCCTCAATGTTGAAGGAGTTGCCGGTCAATTATAACGGAACTCCTTCAACATTGTTAGGGTTTGCACCGGTCAGAAATCACTGACCGGCTTCAGCCAGCAAGGCTAATTGACAGTTATATAATCTTCTCCAACGATCGCCTGTCCTTCGTCACTCAAAATGAAATCCAGGAAGGCTTTTGCAAGGCTGTCGGGCTCACCATGGGTCAGCATGTTCAATGGCCGGAAGATCGCATAAGCACCGCTTTTGACGTTATCAACCGTTGGCTCAACGTCATCAATCGCTACGGTGTTCACACTCTCATCCAAAAAACCGAAGGAAATATACCCGATGGCATTGGGCGTTGTAGAAACCGTCGTTCGGATCTGGCCGTTGGACTGCTGAAGCAGGGCATTCTCTGAGATCTCTCCTGCTTCATCGCCAGCTTCCATCACCAGTTCTTCAAAGGCAGCCCTTGTTCCTGAGCCTTCTTCCCTTGAAACAATAACGATCTCCGCATCTGGGCCGCCAACTTCTGAAGCATTGGCGATGTCGCCCGCGAAGATCGCTTTGACCTGCTCAACCGTGAGGGAAGGCAATTCCAGGTCCGGATGAGTCACAATCGCTATGCCATCGAAGGCAATCGCATAAACCATCAGGTCTGCAAAGGTCTCAAACTCAGATTCCTTCACATTTCGCGAAGCCATCCCGATACTGACTGTGCCCTCGCCGGCTGAAGTGACTCCAACACTCGATCCGCCACCCTGGACCTCGATGGTCACATCTGGGTGTAGGGCCATGAAGGCCTCCGCAAGGACCTCAGCCAATGGCTGGACCGTCGTTGAGCCAGCAAGCTGGATTTGACCCGAGAGCGCTTCTTCAACTTCCGCTTCCGGTTGAGGTTCCTCAGTTACTTCAGCCTCCGGCTGTGTTTCTTCAACTGCCGGTGCTTCCGTTGGCACACTCAGATCTGGCGTGCATGCTGTAACCAGCAAGGCACCAACGACAACGAGGATTGACAAAACAAACAATTTTTGACGCATTTTTCTCCTTTATAGAAAGTAAACAAAACATTGTCCGACATTAGCCATCATAACAAACCGGATTTAACACCAGGACAATTACGGATTAAGGCTTTGTGAATTTCAGGTTAATCTTACTTGCCCCCTTATTTGAGAGCAAAGGACCTGTGATCTCCAATCAGGCAGAAATCAGGCAGGTCCTTTACATCCGATTACTTGACGTTAATGACCCCGTGTGATGACATTAACATCTCGAGAAATCGGTGACTCATTCCCCCCACTCAGTATGGAAACTTCCTTCTTTATCGAGCCGGCGATAGGTATGTGCACCAAAATAGTCTCGCTGAGCCTGGGTCAGGTTGGCCGGCAGCCTCCTTGTCCGAAATGCGTCGAAATAACCAAGTGCCGCACTCATCGCATAAATCGGGAGGCCCATGCGCATCGCCTCCCCGATCAGGTATCGCATCGCACCCTGCCGTTTGACCACCAAACTTCGGAAGTGATCATCCAGCAGCAGGTTGTTCAGTTCCGGATCCCGTTCATAAGCGCGCATGATATCATCCAGCAAGGCCGCCCGGATGATACATCCCGCCCGCCAGATCCGGGCAACGGTCTTCAGATCGAGGCCGTATCCATATTCCTCCGATGCAAGCTGCAGGAGCCGGAACCCCTGAGCGTAGGAGATGATCTTGCTGGCGTAAAGCGCTTCCTTCGCGGCAGCGATCAATTGATTCGGATCCCCTTTATATTCCGGAACAGGGCCTGTGATCAGATCGCTGGCGACCACCCGCTCATCCTTCATGCTGGAGATGATCCGGCTGGAGACAGCGGCATTGATGGTGTGAACCGGCGCGCCGAGATCCAGCGCGTTCTGGCTGGTCCATTTGCCGGTTCCTTTTTGCTGAGCTTCATCCAGGATCACATCCAGGATCGGCTTTCCAGTGTCCTCATCCTTCTTTTCGAGAATATCAGCCGTTATCTCGATTAGATATGAAGACAACGGACCATTGTTCCAGTCGGTAAACAGGTCCGCCAACTCAGCATGGGACAGCCCCAAACCGCGGTGCAGGAGGTCATAAACTTCTGCAATTAACTGCATATCGCCGTATTCGATCCCGTTGTGGACCATCTTCACATAATGTCCCGCACCGCCCGGACCCAGATAAGCCACACAAGGGTCGCCATCCTCCGCTTTGGCAGAAGCTGCTTCAAAAATCGCTGCAATGAATTGCCAGGCCGCCTGCGGCCCGCCTGGCATGATGCTGGGCCCCCACAGTGCGCCTTCCTCGCCGCCCGAGACCCCAGCCCCTATGAAGTGAATCCCCGCTTCGGCAAGGGCTTTCTCTCTGCGCTCAGTATCCTCAAAAAAGGAATTGCCGCCATCAATCAGAATATCACCCGGATCGAGATGAGGTCTTAACTGTTCAATCACGGCGTCCACCGCCGGCCCGGCTTTGACCATGATCATGATCCGGCGGGGTTTTTCCAGCATATTTACAAAGGCATCATAGAAATATGCCGCACTGATCCGGGTATCTTTGGCAGGACCTTTAACAAAGTCTTCCGTTGTACTCTCCGTGCGGTTATAAACAGCCACAGGAAAGCCGTTTCGTTCGATATTCAAAGCCAGATTCCGGCCCATCACACCCAGGCCAATCACACCAAATTGTGCTTTTTCCATTCCGCCTCCTGATTTTAAATAATAAAAGTCAATCCACCAAACCATGGAATAATGGCAAAGGTTCCACAGGCTCCGAAACGATCCTGACCGCCTCCCGCAACCGCCTTTCGGCCTGATCAGCGTCCGCCTGTTTGCGGGCATGGATCACAAACAAAGGATCGCCCGGTTCCACGGCCTGACCGACTTTGACCATAACAGAAATACCAACCGCCAGGTCAATTGGATCGCCCTTCTTCATCCGCCCTGCCCCAAGGATGACGGCCGTCTCACCCACAGTCCGCGCATGTACTTCTGCCACATGACCAGTCTGCTTCACCTTGACAACCGCTTTGATGGGAGCATGGGCCAATTCTTCAATCCGATCAAGTGCTGAAACATCACCGCCCTGAGCCTCAACCAGCTTTTGCAAATATTCAAACCCTGATCCGGATGAGATTGAGTCTTCAGCCATTTTGCGCGCTTCCTGCTTTGTTCCCGCCCGCTTGCCCAGAACAAGCATCTGGCTGGCGATTTCAAGGCAGTGTTCCACAAAATCGTTTGGCCCGTTCCCCCTCAGGGTCTCAACCGCTTCCTTCATCTCAAGGGCGTTCCCGACTTCAACACCCAGGGGCTGATTCATATCGGAGAGCAGGGCGACCACATCCCGCCCGCTCAACTCACCGATGGAGACCATCAACTGGGCAAGTTCACGGGCGTCTCCCAGGGTCTGCATGAAAGCACCGTTCCCGGTCTTCACATCCAGCACAATCGCCTGAGCACCAGCGGCGATCTTCTTGCTCATAATCGAGGATGCAATCAACGGGATGGATTGTACGGTTCCTGTCACATCCCGCAAGGCATAGAGTTTACCATCAGCAGGAGCGAGATCCAGACTCTGTCCTGTCAGGACCATCCCCAAAGAACCCAGCTGATCGAGAAATTCAGCTTTTGAGAGATCTGTTCTGTATCCTGGGATCGACTCGAGCTTGTCCAGTGTCCCACCGCTGAAACCCAGGCCGCGGCCGGACATCTTCCCGACAGGCAGCCCGCATGCCCGAACCATGGGCACGACTGCAATGGATGTCTTATCGCCAACCCCACCGGAGGAATGTTTATCCACGGCAATCTCAACCACGGAAGAAAGATCCAGTGTTTCACCGCTGGCGGCCATTGCCAGGGTCAAGTCAGTGGTTTCTTCAGGCGTCATCCCCCGCAGGAGGGTCGCCATTGCCCAGGCTGCGGCCTGATAATCCGGGATTTCATCACGGGTATATCCCTCGACAAAAAAGGTGATTTCCTCTTTTGTCAGGGCTTTCCCATCACGCTTCTTTTCAATAATCTCCACAGCTCTCATTTTTGCCTCCGCCTTGATTCTACCTGAAACCAAAAACCGTAAGGGCTTCTGACGTGGTTAATGACGCCATGCAATCCTTACG
>CAZXRL010000069.1:0-12350 GCA_964643275.1 uncultured Candidatus Brevefilum sp. | reverse complement strand
AGGCTGTTTTGCCCACGCGCGCAGGAAGTTCTGGGAGGCCGCTTTGAGCCGCTGGATTTCTTGAACCATCCACTGGAAATCTCCGCAGGGAGCCGCGCCGCCGCGGTATTGGGTAGCCCAGGCAAAATCAGGCCCGGGTGCGTTGCAGCCGATGAAGGCGAGCTGGTTGCCATGGCGATGAAAGCACGTCCGATTGCCCATTCGGTCACGGTCAACGCGGTCTACACCCCGCCCGAATACCGCCGGCAGGGGTATGCCACAGCCCTGGTCGCCCGGCTCAGCCAGCACTTGCTGGATTTGGGGTACTATTTTATTAACCTCTCAACGGATCTGGATTTCCCCACGTCAAATGCGATCTATCAGAAGATCGGCTATCATCCCGTCTGCGATTTCCAGATGGTCAAGTTTGTCCGGTGAGCGGGAAATAGGGTCACATACCCTGTTCGGATGCTGGTCTTAGCCATATCTATCAGGACCTACTTTTGTAAACATAGGTTGAAAATTAGCGATTACCCTCTTGAATATTCAAGGAGTGACCCATGCCGTCCAAAAAATCCTCTTCCAAAATCCGAGAGCTTCCTCGCAATGTCTGGGCTGTCAGCCTGACCAGTTTCTTTATGGACATCTCAAGCGAGATGGTCATCAATATCCTGCCGCTCTTCATGTTCAATGTATTGGGAATCCGAACCAACCTGATCGGCATCATCGAGGGGATTGCTGAGGCAACAGCCAGTATCCTGAAGGTCTTCTCCGGCTGGCTGTCAGATAAGCTGAAAGGGCGAAAATGGATCGCGGTGGCGGGATATGCCATTTCGGCGGTCTCCAAGCCATTCTTTTATATCGCCAACAGCTGGGGGATGGTGGCCGGGATCCGCTGGGCAGACCGGGTGGGCAAAGGCGTCCGGACAGCCCCCCGCGATGCGCTGGTGGCGGACTCGATCCAGCCTGAGCAGCGGGGTATGGCTTTTGGCTTTCATCGCGCCGCGGATACAGGCGGTGCGGTGATCGGGCTGCTGATTGCCGCTCTGGCGGTCTGGCTGGCGCAATCAACGTCCATCGAGCTTGGGGAGAACACCTTTCGCACGGTTGTCCTGATCAGCCTGGTTCCGGCGGTTCTGGCGGTCCTCAGTCTGGCGATTGGATCAAGGGATATCCGCAAGCGTCAGGATGCCTCAGCGCCGAAGATTACCTTCAAGGGGCTGGGGAAACCCTTCCTGATCTTCCTGTTGATCGTTGGGCTGTTTGATCTGGGGAATTCCTCCGATGCTTTCCTCGTCCTCAGGGCGCAGGAAAGGGGCCTGAGCGTGCTGGGGATCCTAATCATGCTGGGGGTCTTCAACCTGGTTTATGCGCTTGTTTCCACCCCGGCAGGTGCGCTGTCGGATAAGATCGGTCGGCGGAAGCTCATCATCGGCGGGTGGGTGGTTTATGGGCTGATCTATCTGGGGTTTGCCCTGGCGGGACGTCCCTGGCATATCTGGGTTCTGTATATTGTGTATGGCCTGTATTACGGGCTGGCTTTTGGCACAGCCAAGGCGATGGTGGCAGACCTGGTGGCCCCGGAACTGCGCGGGACGGCTTATGGGACCTATAACGCAGTGTTGGGGATCATTGATTTTCCAGCGTCTTTAATTGCCGGTCTGCTCTGGCAGGGCGCAGGGAGCTGGGAGGGTTTCGGCCCTTCGGCACCCTTCCTGTTTGGCAGCATTCTGGCGTTCCTTGCTGCGATTCTGATGTTCTTCTGGCAGCCAAAAAAGGTTCCTGCGTAGATTAAGGTTAATTTTGGGAAAAGTTTGGCCCGGTGTCCTAGCGAATCAAACGCCTCCGGTCATGCAGGTATGGTAGGATTAATCGCACTTAAACCCGCTGGAGGTGGTCAATGTCATCCAAACACGTCATCGCAGCCGGGCATATCTGTCTGGATGTGACCCCGGATCTCTCATCTGTCCCGGAAGGGCAGTTCAATGCCCTGCTGCAACCCGGCCGGATGATCAAGACCGGGGACATCATTGTGCGGACGGGCGGCGCAGTTGCTAATACCGGCCTGGCGCTGCACAAGCTGGGCGTCCCGGTGCGGTTGATTGGCAAGATCGGTGACGACCTCTTTGGACGGACTATTCAGGAAGTGATCAGCGGAGAAGATGCCCGGCTGGGGGAAGACCTGGTCATTGATCCGGGCAGCAGCACCAGTTTCACGATTATCCTCAACCCGCCCGGGTATGACCGCACTTTTCTGCATGCGCCTGGCGCAAATGACACCTTCTATGCTTCCGACCTGCCCCGCACCACGCTTCGGGAGGCGGATCTGTTCCATTTCGGCTATCCTTCGTTGATGCGCTCAATTTATCGCGGGGAGGGTGCGGAATTGGTATCCATCCTCCAGCGCGCCCGCCGGGAAGGTCTGACAACCTCGCTTGATTTTTCTCTGCCCGACCCGACCAGCCCGGCCGGCCAGGTGGACTGGCCTCTGATCCTCGCCAACAGCCTGCCTATGGTTGATCTGTTCCTTCCAAGCGGTGAAGAGCTTCTATTCCTCTTGAAACGGGATCTGTTTGACACTTTGTCTCGGGATTCTGAGACTTCAATCCTCGATGCGATCACCCCGGAGATGCTCACAGAATTGAGCGACAGGGTCCTTGGATACGGCGTAAAAGTTGTGGTGATCAAGCTCGGTCACCGGGGCATCTATCTGCGGACGAACCGCGCGGAGGTGTGGGGGAAGGGAGGGCGCGGGCTGGAAGGCATGTCCCCCGGTTGGCATGATCGGGAGATCTGGGCGCCGGCGTTTAAAGTCTCTGTGAGCGGGACGACCGGTGCAGGCGATTCAGCCATTGCCGGTTTTCTCGCTGGGCTCCTGCAGGGGGCTGAGCCGGAGACTGCGCTGCTCGCCGCCTCAGCGGCAGGGGCGTGCAGTGTGGAGGAGGCGGATTCGACCTCCGGCCTGCTGACCTGGGAGGAAACCCTGGCGCGCATCCAGCGCGGCTGGGAGACTGAAGCGCTGGACCTGCCCGCAGACAGCGGCTGGCGAAGGGAGGGGCCGGATGGTCTCTGGATCAGGGTCTGAGCCGGAGCTGGATCGTTTGACAGCGTGGGAACTGGCAGGGGAATGAAATTGCGGGAGAAATCCCGGTTGGCGTGTAAATAACAATTTGGCAGGTGAAATTCTTGACGGATTTTATCAAATTAAGATATAGTTATCTATAACAAGTGTTCTATTATTTTGGAAACTGTGAAATGAAATTTGAAAACCAAATTCTACTGGGTGATTGTGAAAATGTTTTAAAAAATATTCCCGATGACTATGTTGACCTGATTTTTACGTCTCCTCCCTACGCGGACCAGAGGAAAAATACCTACGGTGGCATTAAGCCTGATGATTATGTCAACTGGTTTTTACCGAAGGCGGCGGAGTTCTTCCGCGTTCTTCATCCTGAAGGAACCTTTGTATTAAATATTAAAGAGCGGGTCGTCAATGGCGAACGTCATACCTATGTAATTGATTTAATACTTGAACTGCGCAAACAAGGTTGGCTCTGGACCGAGGAATTCATTTGGTACAAAAAGAATTCCTATCCCGGTAAATGGCCTAATCGATTCCGAGATAATTGGGAGAGATTACTGCAATTTAATAAACAGAGACAATTCAAGATGTATCAAGAAGCTGTAATGGTGCCGGTTGGAGATTGGGCTAAAGATCGGTTGAGTAATCTTAGTGAGGTTGATAAGCAAAGAGATGAATCAAGAGTCGGAAGTGGATTTGGTAAAAACATTAGTAATTGGGTAGGGCGAAAGAAAGTTTATCCTCACAACGTTCTGCATTTGGCAACTGAATGCTCAAATCGGAACCACAGTGCGGTTTTCCCCCTTGATTTACCAACCTGGTTTATAAAATTATTTACGCAAACGGATGATGTCGTTTTGGATCCCTTTCTTGGATCTGGCACGACTGCCGTTGCTGCTCTACAATTAGGACGAAGGTATATTGGCATTGAAACAGAAGAAGAATATGTCAGGTTGAGCAAAGATCGGATTTCGGATATTCAAATCAGGCTGCCGATTGTTGCAGAAAAACCTGGAGATTATTCGGCTGAGTGAATGTGAGGGACAATGGTAAATCTTGATTTATCTGAGGTATGTGAATTTGTTAATCAGAACATCATTTATTTTCACCAAAGAAGAATAAATTCTTTAGAGTGTCTTGATCTACATAGATTATTACGAAAGAACCCATATTTATTTAAGGCTAAGAATATTACAACCGCAAATGAGTTAATCACTGGATTATTGGAAGCTTTTCTCTCATCCTCTGAGGAAAAACTATTCGGGGATTTTCTCGAGGAGTTAGCCGTATTTATTGCAGGAAAGACAAATAATGGGCATAAATCAACTGCTCCAGGAGTTGATCTTGAATTTTTTAAGAATGATATTCACTATATCGTTTCAATAAAGTCCGGCACAAATTGGGGAAATAGTTCTCAACATAGAAAACTCAGAGAAGATCTTGCGAATGCTGTAAAAAGAATAAAACAATCTCATCATGCTGCTAATGTTCAAGCTGTACTTGGGATTTGTTATGGACAAACCAGGACCTCATATTTGCATGGTTATCTCAAAGTGGTTGGACAGAACTTCTGGTATTTTATCAGTGATAATAAGGAACTTTATAAAGAAATTATTGAGCCCATTGGCTATCGAGCCAGAGAGCACAATGAATCTTTTACTCAAGAAAAAGCTCGTGTTGTGAACAGGTTCACCAAACGCTTTATAGACGAATATTGTCATCAGACTGGTGACATCAATTGGGATAAACTGGTTGAGTATAACAGCGGCAATATCGATCTTGATTGAAAAAGAGAATAATAACCATTTGATCTAACGGTTCGTGTCAGGAGACCCAAAATGAAAATATTGATTATCGGTGGGACAGGATTGATCAGCACGTCCATCAGCCGCCAATTGCTGGAAGCCGGGCACGACCTGACCCTGTATAACCGCGGCGAAACAGATCCTCGCCTTCCTGGAGGGTATCAGGTCATTAATGGCGACCGCACCGATTTCAAGGCCTTTGAAGGTCAGATGGCGGACGCCGGGACCTTTGATTGTGTGATCGATATGATTTGCTTCCATCCGGACCAGGCGGAAAATGATATCCGCGTTTTTCAGGGCCGCACCGGTCAGTTTATTTTTTGCAGCACGGTGGATGTCTATACCAAACCGCCTGCCTCCTTTCCTGTAACCGAATCGCATGAACGCCGTGCGCTCTCAGATTATGGGCGGGATAAGGCCAGGTGCGAGGATCTGTTCATGGCTGCCCATCAGGAGGGCCAGTTCCCTGTGACGATTATCCGTCCTGCGCACACCTATGGTGAGGGCGGGGGGATTATCCACACTTTTGGATTCGGCAGCTATTTCCTCGACCGCTTGCGGGAGGGCAGGCCTGTCATTGTCCATGGCGATGGCGAAGCCCTGTGGGTTTCCTGCCACATTGATGACGTTGCGCGGGCTTTCGTGAACGCGGTTGGCAACGCGAAAGCCATTGGCAAAGCCTATCTCGTCACTGGTGAAGCGTGGCAGACCTGGAACCAGTACCACGAGCGTCTGGCCGAAGCCATTGGCGCACCGAAGCCATCCATTGTACATATCCCGGCGGATATCCTTGTCAGGATTGCCCCGGAGGAAACGATGATCACCTATCTCAACTTTCAATACACGAACATCATGGATAACAGCGCCGCCAAAGCCGACCTGGGATTTGAATACACTGTTGATTGGCGAACCGGGGCAAAACGGACTTTTGATTGGCTGGTGACGCATGACCGGATTGACGGATGGGGGAGCTTCCCGTTCTATGACCTGGTACTGGAGCGTTATAAACAGAAATGCGATGCGTTTGTGGTGGAAATGGCCAATCTGAACGGGCGGTGATCTTCGTAATAGGGACGCCTTTTTTGTGAAAAGTGCCAGATTTCGTCATTTGATGGGCTGTTTATTGGTTTCTTCTCCAAATCTCCTTTAACAATTTTCATCCTTTGAAAACCTTTTCCCTCATCCCTCAAGGTAATATCTCAAATCCTGTCTCCCGAATCATGATAAACTTGCAGTCGCATGAATGAGAAAGCTTTAGAGACGCTTGAATACCATAAAATCATCGGCCGGCTGTCCGCCTATGCGGATTTTTCAGCCTCGGCCGACCTGGCGCGCCAGCTGCACCCGACCTCTGACCTCGCTGAGGCCCGGTTGCGGCAGGCGAACACCCGCGAGGCGCGCCATATCCTTGATGTCGATCTGGATGTTTCCTTCACGAATGCTCAGGATATCCGTCCGCAGGTCGGGCTGGCCAGGCGGGACGGCGTTTTGGAGCCGGGGGACTTGCTGGCTGTCAAGAATACCCTGATTGTCTCGCGAAATGTCCGGCGGGTTCTGGAAGATATGGCGGAAGAAACCCCGCATCTTTCAGGGCTGGTTGAAGGCCTGCCCGTCGGTTTGGGGCTGGTGGATCAGATCTCCAGAACAGTTTCTGATCGGGGCGAGGTCATGGATTCCGCCTCAGAAAAACTCGGCGAGATCCGCCGTGAAATGAAAATCACCTACGAGCGGATGATGGCCCGGATGCAGAAATTTATCTCTGATTCGAATACTGCGAAGATGCTGCAGGAACCGATCATCACCCAGCGCAATGGTCGCAATGTGCTGCCCCTGCGGGCGGAATTTAAGGGCAGGATCAAGGCTGTAATCCACGATCAATCCGCTTCCGGCGCGACGCTTTTTATCGAGCCTTTAGCCGTGGTTGAATGGAATAACCGCTACCGGGAGCTTGAACTGGCTGAACGGGATGAAATCCGGCGGATCCTGGCCGCGCTGAGCCAGGCCGTGGCCGCCCATGCGGACACCCTCACCATGATGGTGACGGTGATGGCGGTGCTGGATCTGGCCTTCATGCGTGCGAAGTATGCGCAAGATCTGGACGCCAGCGAACCTGAGCTTGTCCCCTTCTGGGAGAACACCCGCGGCAGGCACCCTGGCAGTACCATCCGGCTTTATAAAGCCCGTCATCCCTTGCTTGATCCAAAGACTGTGGTGCCGATTGATGTGGATTTGGATGATGAAACATTTGCCCTTATCATCACCGGGCCGAACACCGGCGGGAAAACGGTCACTCTCAAATCCATTGGCCTGATGGTCCTGATGGCACAGTCCGGCATGCAAATTCCCGTACAATCAGGATCCAGCCTAGCCGTATTTGAGGCTGTCTTCGCGGATATCGGCGACGAGCAGTCCATTGAACAATCCCTCTCTACCTTCTCCGGGCATGTGACCAACATCGTTGAGATCCTCAAGACAACAAATTCTCGGTCTCTGGTGTTACTCGACGAGCTGGGCGCGGGGACCGATCCGCAGGAGGGGTCAGCTTTGGCGCGGGCGGTCATGACCCACCTGCTGGACCGGGGAATCACCAGCATGATCGCCACACATTACCCGGAACTGAAGGCCTATGCCCATACCACCCCGGGTGTTCTGAATGCCAGTGTGGAGTTCAGCCTCAAAACCCTGCAACCCACCTATCACCTGACGATCGGTCTGCCGGGACGCTCCAATGCGCTGGCAATTGCCGAACGGTTGGGCCTGTCAAAGGAAATTATTGACTCCGCCCGGGCAGAGATTGATCCTGCTGACCTAAGAGCGGAAGACCTGCTGGATGAGATCCACCGGCAACGTGATCTTGCCCGGCAAGCGCGTGAGGACGCCGAAGCCACCCGGCAGGAAGCGGAATCCCTGCGGAACGAACTGGCTGACAGGCTGGAGAAAATTGAGGACGAGCGTCTGGCTATGCTTGAGGCGACCCGGCAGGAAACCGAGCGGAACCTGGCTGTCCTGCGTGAAGAGCTGGAATCCCTGCGTCTTCAGATGGCACAGGCGCGCCAACCCCTGGAAGCGGTGGATAAAGTTGAGGCGGTGGTCGAGGAACTGGAGGAAGAGGTTTCCGAACCCATCGTCCGGCAGACGCCCAAAAGCCCGGTCCGCAAACCGGCGGGGCCGCTGCGCTTGGGTGAGAGAGTCCACCTGCGCTCGATTGATCAGGATGGTGTCGTCACAGCGATCGGCGAGGGCGAGGTGGAAGTGCAAATCGGACAGCTTCGGATCAGGGCAAGGCTTTCGGATGTGGTCCGGAAGGGTGAACCTGAGCCCGCACCTCAGAAAAAGCCGGACAAACCCAAAGCGGGGAGGATCACCCTGCCCGAATTCTCGGAATCTCCCGGTGTTGAGCTGGATATCCGTGGCCAGCGGGTGGATGAGGGATTGGATGCCCTCGACCGGTATCTGGAAAAAGCTTACCTGGCGGGGCTGCCCTTTGTCCGGATCATCCATGGCAAGGGTACTGGACGTTTACGGGAATCCATCCGCCAGGCATTGGGCAGCAACCCCCATGTCAAAAACTTTGAAAACGGCGGGGAAAAAGAGGGCGGCGATGGTGTCACTGTGGCACATTTACAGGTCGGTTAAAACGAAAAGAACCGGCAGTGATGTTTTGGTATCATTCAATGTCGGTTCTTTTGCATATGGGCCCCTGAAACCATACGCCCGGATGCAATGTTTCTTGTGCTGTATCTCCAATAAAGCTTAGCATGGGAGCGTTACCAAAACATTGCCACGGGTCAGGGGGAATACCCTCGCTTTTTCCATGAACTGATTGCAGATTTCACAGCGAGTCTTAAAGGCTCAGAGCGGACATGCTGTGTCAGCGTTGTTACCAGGGCTTCGAAAAGCGTTTGTCTCTCTGTCTGCTGAGTGCAATCTTCAGTTGCCTTGTCAAGCTGAGCAGACAGGTCCAATGCTTCGAGTGTTATCCAGACTGATTGAGGGCTTTGTTTATCCGTCAGTAAATCACTGAGTATGACACGGGACTGGTCAAATTTATGATGCAAAATCAATGATCTTGATCGTGCGGCCTTTAGCCAGAGCAGGTCAACATCAAGCCCGTTCTTTTGGAAGATGGCTTCGGCTTGTTGGAATTTCTTTTTGGCAACCGCGCCATCCGGCTCGTTCTGGTCACAGACGCTGGAGATCAGGAGCGCCTGGGCATGGAGTTGTTCCATGCCGCATTGTTTGGCAAATTCGAGTGGTTTTTCCAGCACTGTTTTAGCTTCCCGGATTTGGCCGCTCTGGGCAAGGAAATAAGCGAGATGAATGTCATTTTCCAGGCCATGGTGGGACACATTTTTTACGCCTTCCCGATATTTTGCATATTGGAAATAGTGATTGGCCTTTGTAAACTGCTCAATTCTGAAGTGGATATCCCCCAGAATGCTGTTGGCGGCAACACTTACATTTTGGTGCCGGCTGGCTTCGCCAAGCCGGAGCGCTTTTTGGGCATGTTGATAAGACTCGTCCAGATAACCCAGGGCCAATTCCGCCTTGCTCCGAGTGAGAAGCAGCATCTCTTCAATAAATGGATTTTCCAAACCACCTGCAATTTCCAGGGCATTGGATGCAGCTTCCAGACAGGCCCCAAAGTCACCTCTGATCAAAGTCCCATAGGAGAGCAGGAGCAGTGCCCGAATTCGATCAAACGGCGCGAGAAGATGAAAGAAACGATCCATCAATTCATGCGCGCTGCTGAGGGTCAGGAGGCCGTTTCCCTGCGCATAATAGGTTGTCCCTGCCATATACCGGGCGGTGAACTCCAGGGAGCGGAGGTCGGGTGTTGGGCCGGCTGTTTGGATGATTTCCAGTGCCTGATTGAAAGCCGTAAGAGACTCGTCAAGTTTGACCATCCACCAGCTCAGAGCGCCTTTGCGGATGAGGGCTTCTGCAAGCATTTTGGGATGATTGCCTTTCCTGATGTTTAGCAGTGCTTTATCGATCAAATCCGAGCCGGTGTCAAATTCATTGCGAAGGAAAGCGGCGTTCGCCAGGGCGATTTGCGAGAGACCAATGAGCATGGGGCTGGAATCTCGTTCGCCAAAATATTGAAGCTTGATGCCATTGGTTTCCAAAGTGGCGATTTGATTGGACTGGTAAGCAAAATCATTCCAGGCCTGATACAGATTGATGATTTCATGGAGGGAAAAGAAATTTGCCGGCGCATTGATCACCAGGTTTTCAGCCTGTTCATAATTCTGGGTGGCGTCTTCTGTGGATCCAATTGACCAGGTATATTTTGCTGCTTTGAGAAACCATTTGAATGCATTGCGGACATCGGCGCCAGAGAGGTAGTGATTGGCGATCACAGCGGCTTTGGCAGGGCTGTCCGGCCTTTTTGAAAGTTGATGGGCGACTTTGCGATGAAGCATCTGCAAATGAATGACTGAGGTCTCCAAAAGCGTGACCTCACGCATCTTATCGTGAACGAATTGTAAAGCGGTTCCGGTGAGGGGATCTCCGGAAATAATCTGCAGGAATCCCGAACGCACCAGTAAGTCAATGGCCGCCGTCTGGTTTTCAGAATCTCGCCCGGACACGGCCAGGAGGAGATCGGTTGAAAATGAACTCCCAAGGACAGCCGCGCATTCGAGGATCTGGCGGGCGTTATTGTCTAACAGGTTCAACCTTTTACGGATCAAGCTTCGGACGTTGTTGGGGAGCGGCAGGTCGAGGATCGCCCCCAGACCGGCAAGATCACCGGGTGTTTCCAGTATGGCCCGGACAATTTCTATTGCTATGAAAGGATTGCCCTTTGTCTCGTTGAAGAGCCGCCGGATAAACTTTTCCTGAGGAGCTTCATCGAAGATCTGCCTGACAAGCTCTCGCAATGCATCCCGATCCAAGCCGTTAAGGGTTATTTTTCGGACGGTCTGACTTCGATGGAATTCCTCGATCATCTGGTCAAGAACCTGGTTAGGTTCTTCCGGTCTGGCGGCGAGAACCAGCACCCCATGCTGATCAAAGAAACCCTGGGCCAGGAGATAGGATATAGCCTGGATTGTGTACTGATCCGTCCATTGGGCGTCATCCAGGAAGAACAGCAGACTGCCATGAGTTCTGACGGTTGTATTCAGAAGGTGAAGCAAAGCATCAAAGAGGTGTTGCTGTCCGCTGGACATATTCGAAATGTTCAGCTGATCAAGATCCGGCCGTATGTCACTCAGTTCGGGGATAAGTAAGCTGATCTGTCTGGCCCAGATCTCGTCAATTTGAGTCCAAATATCACCAGGGATACATTTACGAAGACCATGGATGATCGGCGCAAGAGGCAGGTTGTGTTCCATTTCGTGGGATGGAGCCAGGAACAGGTGCGGTCTGGGTGATAGTGTCCGGTAAAGTTCCTGAACGAGGCGTGTTTTTCCACTGCCCATCACCCCTTCGAGAAGGATAAGGCCGCCTTGAAAAAAACATTGCTGTAATTGGGTCAATTGCTCCTGGCGGCCGACAAATTGAAGCTGCATACTTAATGGATAAGGCCAATCAGATTGGCTGGTCTTTTTCTGATTGAGCTGCATTTGCGAATTCCGGCATCGATCCAGGATGGCGTCCGGCAGAGGGGCGTTGAAATCCTTTTCAAAGAGGATTTCCAAATCGTCACAATACGACGCTGCCTCCTGATGCCTGCCGAGAGAGATCATCAAATTAAGAATGTCTACATGCGTCTGGACTTCCAGGGCATCGCTTCTGCTAATTTTTAACAGGATGTCCAACGCCAGATCTGGTCTGCCGGCAGTTTCATGATGATGGGCAAGTTTTTTCATCAGGAATTTACGATGCTGCCTCAAATTTCTGTTGAGGGTTTGTCGCCAGCTTTCGACTGCAGAATAGACACTGAGGTCATCCCCTTCAATGATGTTTTCTCCTGCCCAAAGCGCCAGGGCATTCTCAATTTGATGGACGACTTGCGCGGGCAGCGGATGGTCTTCATGGTATGCGGAGAGCGAGTTTTTCAGGTGAAGGTAGTCCTCTTCAAACAACACCAGGTCAGTCTGGTACTTCCGGCTGTCCAATCGGATCTGATCCAGGTCAGTAATCAGGAGATCGGGATCGGGGAGTTCATTCCTCAGGCGCGAAAGCGTGGTCCGCAACGCACTGCGGGGATTAGCGACTTCTCCATCGGGCCAAAACCGGTCAATAAGCTGAGCACGGCTGAGGGGTTTGTTTTCTGCCGCCAGGATATAAAGGACCGCCCGTTCCATTCTCCGCCTGATCTGGAGGGGTTGTCCCTTGAACAATAATTGGACGGGACCGAGGAGCCGGATTTTTAGCTGTGCTGAGTCCATCATTCGCCCATCATGGTTTGAAATTCATGTCTTGCAATTTAGCCTGCATCTTTACCATTATGACACATTTCGGTCTGCACGAACAAAAAAGGGGCTGTCTAAAAAGGCAGCTCCTTTTTGATAAAACACACCAAAATGCATAAT
>CAZXRL010000068.1:0-12370 GCA_964643275.1 uncultured Candidatus Brevefilum sp. | reverse complement strand
CTTACAAGACAAATGAAGCCAAAAGGGCCAGGCGAAGGTATACCTTGGGAGACGTTGAAATTTACGTATTCAATTGAGTGGGCAAACGGTAAAGATAATATTGAGAATCCCGGAAAAATCGTGTATATTCCACAAAACTATTTATATGAGATGAGTGGAAAACCTGAAGAAATTAAAAATAAAATTATCCCCGTCCTTTTTAATAAAATTCCTTCTATTGGAGCTAAATACGACAAAATTGAAAGAAATATTATTCACATCAATGAGAATATTAGGAAGAATGTTGAAGAATGGTTTGATTGGAAAGATAAAGATCAAGAAATATCTGAATCTTTAAAGAACCTTGGTGCCATTGAATCAGTTAAAAGTGAGAAGACTCAAATCGAAGAAAAAATCAGATTAATTAATGAAGAATTCAAACTAGATGCTAATGCAACAACCATAATTCAAGAGCTCAACGATGCAATTTCTGCTTTCGATCAGAAGATCATACAATTACAAGGGGATCAACATCTGCTTGGTGATGATTCTGAAAACAAGGACTTCTTTAAACATATTGGGATTTCTCCAACTCCATCAATTGAAGAATTACCTATCAAATTGCAAGAAAGAATCACTTTAAAATTGGCTGATACCTCACTAGAAGTAAAAAATGAGATCAACGATATTGCATACAATTTTTATCAAGAGATTATTACAGAGCTGGGAGAACTTTACAAGCAAAAGGAAGATTTCACAAAACGACTAAAAGAAATTAAAGAAACTCAAGCTAAAAATGAAGAGCTAGATTTACTAATCAGACAATCTACAAGATTATCTAAGACCATAACAGAAATTAATGAAAACATTGAAGAACAAAAGAAAATCATAAAAAATTTAACAAGTGTAGAAGAACAATTAACCTCTTCTCTCCAAGAGCGCATACAATTAATGGATGAATTAATTAGTGAATTTTCAGAACTAGACCAAACTCAAATAAAGGACATGGAGTTTGGGATAGAGAAGGATTTTAATTTATGCAATCTTGAAATTGTAAAACAAAAAATTAATACACGAAACCGATCTGTTTTTATTACAGAAGGCTTACCTGATATTTCATATATAAGGTCTCATGTGAAAGATTTCTTAGAAGCAATTTATTCAGAGACTTTGCGAATCAATCAAGGCAATAATAAGATAGAAGTTGCAATCGATTCCTTAAGTTTTACGGAGGAAATTCTATTTACTGCGACAATGGAAGGTGATAAGATTGGTGGTTTTTCTGAGTCAACTATGACACCCGGAAAAAGAGCATTGTTTGCTTTACGACTGATTCTCGCTGAATCAGAAGACACTTGGCCTCTATTAATTGACCAACCCGAAGATGATCTCGATAGTAGATCAATCTATGATGAAATTGTACCGTTTCTCAGAGAGAAAAAACGAGAGCGACAAATCATCATGGTAAGTCATGATGCAAATTTGGTCATTGGTGCTGATTCTGAACAGATTATTATTGCAAATAGACATGGTGAAGATAGGAAAAATGATGATGGACTGCAATTCAATTATTTAAGTGGAAGCATAGAAAACTCAATATTTTACGATCCTCATTGCACTGATACATTGAAATGCCAAGGAATTCGTGAGCATTCATGCCAAATTCTAGAAGGTGGTGAGTTAGCTTTTGAACAAAGAGGTAATAGGTACAATATTACCCGAGAAAAGAGACTTTCATGATGAAATTTGCATAATTCATTTCCCCAACCAAAAAACCGCCCTTGCAGGCGGTTTTTTGGTTCAAAGTGGAGATGGCGGGAATCGAACCCGCGTCCGAAAGATTCGACCCTCGAATATCTACGAGTGTAGTTGACTTATTCAATCTCGCTTGAGGTTAGCCAGCCAACCGGGCGACCCTCTTGCCAGCCGTTAGAGCCCGAAAGCCCTTCTTTCATGCATTAAACGGCGTCCTGCATGGCATCCTGACTTTATGACGCCACACCCACCGCCGGCCAGGCAAACGGCAAATGGGGGGCGAGGTCTCTTAGGAGACCGTAGCTCTTAGCCTGTTAGCTTACGCTGCGAGGGGGAGAGCTGCATATTGAGTGCTATCGGCACTTAATGTTTTGTACTGATTTTACGAGGTCGGTACCTCTCGACTCGCAATCCGGGACCAGCCTCTCCCGTCGAAGCCAGTCATCCCCGAATAGATTTGTATTATACACCATGGGTGTTAATTGTGTATAAGAATGGATCAGAGCGTTCTGGCAACCACAAAATTGGAGAAGGATCATTTCTGACGTTGATCGTGAATAGAGTTGATTTTAAAATTTTTATAAGCGCCACACCTATTCTTCATGGATCAGGGTCACATTCCCAACCGCCATATCCAGGTTGATGGTGAGGGCGTGGCCTTCTTCCAGGGTCGAATAACTGTCGTCCTTCAAAAGCCAGGTTCCCCTGGCATTGATATTGCTCACGGTCCCCTTATTCACCACCAGCACGTTCATGCCGGCGGGGATGATGATCGTGATGTTGCTGATGGTTGCTTTGATATCAACGCTGGCATCCTGTGATAAAGAGCCGGTGAAATCCAGGGTGTAATCGCCCGCACCTGAAGAGAAGGACATGCTCCTGAAATTTGCATGACCGAGGCCATAGAGCTTGGCGGATGAAGCCCCGGTTGTAAAGGTGAAGTCCTCCAATACCTGTGGATTGGGCGAGTCAAACCGGATCACTGTTTCACTGGCACCCTGGAGGATCTTGAGATTGGTGAGCTGCAGGCCGGTGAAATCAAACTCGTTCTTGCTGGCACCGCCCTCAATGGTGAGAGCCAGAGGGACCGCCTGGGTCAATTCAAGGTCCCAGATATTTTCCGTGTCAGAGCCGGGAAGGCCGGAGATCCTGAGTGGGTTGACCTGTTTGATCTCAAAGAAATTATCACGGCGGGTGAACTGCGGTTCCCACTGTTCGACGTTGTATTTGATGGTGCCCGCAACAAATCCCTCTGTTCCGGGTCTGAGAAGAAATTCACCACCGGTCATCTGAAAAACCAGTTTGGATTCTTCACGGTTTGCCGGCAGATCTTCAGAGACAAAAACGATTTGGGGATCTATCGTTTCCAACTGAATGTTTTGAATTGAGCAGCTAAAACTTGCCAGGATCAGGACGAGAATGACTGCAACGAGTTGTTTCTTCATGGCTTTCTCCCGTTTAATCGGTCTATGTTACGAGTAAAGTTCTTTGGGCAGGTGCCGCCAGCCACCCTGTTAGTGGAATAATCGCTGGCGGCGGTGGTGTCACAAAGAAAGTTCATCCTATTCTGCCTTCGGGACGTCATAACCCTTTTGGCGCAAAGCCTTCTTGAGGTCGCTTAAGGATTTGCTGCCAAAGCCGCTGATATCCAGTAATCTCTGATCTCCCGCTTCAAGCGCAGTCAGGAGCTGCTCAACAGTTGTGATACCTGCTTCGTTAAGCACGTTGGTGAGGCGGGTGTCCAATTCGAGGACATCTATCGGTTTCTCCGGTTCAAGCTGGGGTGTTTCAACCGTCGCAGTTTCGATCACAGGGGGTTCGCCTTCAATGGATTCAGCCTTATCAAAGAGCACTTCCTGCTTGAGGCTGTCATCTTCTCCATTGCGGGGATAGCGATTAGTGCCGAACAGAGTCACAACTGCCATGCCCAATCCAAACAGGGCGGCAATGAATACCAGGAACCCGCCCAGACAGGGGATCATGTCCAGCCCTTTTGCCAGGAGGTATAAAACGAGGTTTCCCAAGACTGCCGCCAATACCGGATGCCAGGTTGTTTTGAATATACTCGCTGCCATCCGCTTGCCCAGCTCATAACCCAGAGCGAGCCAGCCGGCCAGGACAGCCAACCCGAATGCCAAGCCCGCCAGAACTGCGACGGGGATCAGACAGATTGTGATCACCAGAAGGAAGCCGCCCACGAGCATCACCAGCGCCGTCAGCGCGCCGTAACCAAGAATATGCCAGGGTTTGGCGATCAGGGCTCCCGTCATGACTTCGGTGGCTTTTGGCATAACCAGAAGCAGAAGAGCACCAAGGGCGACCATGACCAGGGTCATACCGGCAATCCGGGCCAGTGAGGTAAAAACTGGAATAACATTCACCATTGGGCGATGGACGGAGCGGGAGGGGGTGACATTGGGCAGATTTAAGTTGGTCCAGGGGATGCTCCAGGCTTGTTGATAATCGCCTTGCAGGATGGCCCCTTCAGCCCTGCTCACAACGCTGACCGGTGAGATTATGTCGCCTTCAATAACGGCGTTCTCGAGCAGGCTGACCGTCCCCCCAACAGCGGTTAAATTATATTTAACGGTCCCATCAATCGTGACAACGCTGCCAATTGCAATCACATTTCCATCGACCGTTGCCCCTTCTTCAATATCAACGACTCCGCCTATGACCACCAGGTTGCCGTCCAGTATATTTCCGCTTTCGAGGGTATAGCTTTCTCCGAAGATCGTCCGGTCATCCTCAACCGGTGAGGCAGAGACAGAGAATGGGAAGATCAGCGCTATCAGGACGACTGCCCATAATACCATCAGACATTTATTTATTTTTTTCATTGATCCATCACTCCTTCATGAACAGGTTTATAGAGTTTGATGACCGAGCTGAACCACGTGATCACCAAAACGATCATTGCAAATAAGGTGCCGATACCGAAAATAACCAGAATTGGAACCAGGAATGGGATAGCAGCAGTAATTGTATCAAACACACGCCAGACCTGGTTTATCCTGGCTGCAAATAAACTGAAATTCGCAATACACTGGCTCAACGCGTAGAAGAAATCCGTGCTGAGCAAATTCGTCAAAGCAAGGGCCAGAAAGATGATTCCAGCGAGGGCAAACAGGCCCAGGGTAAGAAACCACATGGCGCGTTGCTGCCGCTGCTGGCGAACCACCGCCAGCCGCTTATGCCAGCGCTGGGTGAAACCGGGTTCGGGGATGTGGGAAACACTGGCGGTCATGGTATCCTGGACGTGCAGCCAGGCTGTTGACAGCGACTGGCAGTGTTCACATGCGTCAAGATGCGTTTGCAGGGCTGCTTCCTGATCCTCATCCAGATTGTCGTCTGAGAGCAGCCAGGTCTCAAAAGGCTGGTGACTCATGTGGTCTCCTTTCACTGATAAGCGAAGTTCTTTCCGATGCCAACCATAATTGCGCCAATGCCTGCCGGGAACGGTAGAGGCGGCTCTTGACGGCGCTTACGGTGAGGTCCAGTGCCTGAGCGATCTCCACTTCAGAATAACCATGCCAGTAACGCAGGATGATGGCTGCCCGGTCCGTGGGGTTGAGGTCCTTCATCAAATTCTGCATCAGAATTTCTTTTTCCTGCGCCTGGTATTCCCTTTCAGGGTTTGGCGCGTGACGGTCGGCGATGATCTCGGCGGGGAGGACGTCCGTTGAGACGGTGTCGAGTTTCCTTTTGCGCAGGCGGTCAATGCAATAATGGGATGCAATTGAAAGCAGCCAGGTTGCAAAAGAACGGTCACGATCATACCGCTTTAGGAAACGGTATGCCCGGATGAAGCTTTCCTGAGCGGCATCCTCGGCATCGCTGCTGTTTCCTAACATACGATAACACAGGCTGAAGACAGGTTTTTGATATTTTTCGACCAGTTGACCAAAGGCGTTGTCATCGCCATTTAGTGCTTTGTCAATCCACAGGGCTTCCTGTTCACTCACGCAGTCTCCTTGTCGTTCCTCATATCAATATACGGAAATTGGTTTTAAAAGTTGCAGTTTATTCTGCTGCGAGGAACAAGAATAATTCTAATCAGAGTGGATCTGGTGTGAATGGTCTGGCGGACAGTCTTACACCCTGACAGGGTGGGCAGGTTATCCGGGATTAGGCCGAACAGCGACGAGGTTCCTGGTTGTTTATGATCCAATTCTGTCTGTTACAGACCCTCAGAAGACCATCTCTTCCCTGCCGGCAAGCTTATCTTTGATGCGTTTGACAACAATCTCAAGGTGTTGAGACCGGTTGACGAAATCAAGATCATCGCTGCGAATAGTCAGAACAGGACAAAGGCTGAACCCCTCAATCCATTCCTCATAGAAACGGTCAAGCAGGCTCAAGTAATCCACACTGATTCCAGTTTCGATATTGCGCGCTCTTCGCCGGATCCGCTCCATCAACACGGAAACAGGCGCTTGCAGGTGGACCAGCAAGTCCGGCCTGGGCAGGCTTTCAACTATCAGGCGGTAGAGCCGCAGGTAGGCCTGATAATCCAGGTCGTTCAGATTTCCCATGTGGTTCAACGCCCGGGCAAAAATGTGCGCATCTTCATAGATGCTGCGATCCAGGATTGCGGATTCAGGGAGTTTTGCCAGGTGGATATGCTGCTCAGCGCGGTGTCCCAGGAAATAGATCTGCAAATGAAATGCCCAGGCCTGCATATCTTTGTAAAACTCCGGCAGATAGGGGTTGTCAACAACGGATTCAAAGGCTGTGGTCCAACCCAGCTTTTCTCCAATCCGTTCTGTGAGGGAGGTCTTCCCTGCACCGATATTTCCGGCCAGCAGGATGAGTCGTTTTGGCATGTCGAGGCTCTTTTCTGTGAGAGGTATTAGGGCATGTTACGTTTGAGGAACAACCTTATCATGGTGAGATAGGGCTGGTATTGTTCATATCGCACACAATGGCCGGCTTTGCTGATGTGTCCAAATTCACCCTTCTTGAGGGTTTTCACAGCTTCCACACCCAGCTTTGGTGCAATAATGGCACCCAGCTCCTGATCTCCCGTGATCACAAGGGTGGGGACAGCAATCGCCTTCGCGATCTCACGCCAATTTGATTTTTTGATCGGGTTATGATCAAAGACCACTGGATCAACATCATGTTTGGATTGCGCCCATTCCGAAAGGATCGCTTCTTCCCAGTGCGGGGATTCCTTCTTCTTAAGGGTGACCAACTGCTTGATGGTTTTTTCCTTTGCGGCGAGATTATCCTTTTTCCACTTCTGCATCATTGATTGAAAATCTTTTTCAGACATTGCCTGATCTGACCAGGGCGGGTCTTCCAGGATCACGCAGGCGGGCATCTCGGGGTATTTTGCAGCAAAGCCTGCTGCGGTTGCCGCGCCCATGGAATGCCCAATCAGGCCTGGTTTTTCAAGCTTAAGGCCGATGATCAGGTCGTGAAGGTCCTCCACAAAATCAAACCGCTTCTCCGGGTCAATCCGGGATGATTTTCCATGGCCGTAGGCGTCATACAGGATCAGGTCATAATCCGCCTCCAGATCCCTGGCGAGCTGGTGCCAGCAGAGGCCGTGATCTGTGATCCCATGCGCGAGGACCAGCGTGGGTTTATCACCTCTACCGGTGCGGGTGTAGAAGAGCTCAACCCCAGCGCTGATTTTAAAGGTGTCCTGTGTCCAATTCTCCGGCATTTTGTTCCTCCGTGAAAAAACCAGTTATTTATCAATTATACATAAGGTTGAGCAGGTCATTAAATCAAAAACGGGCACAAAGGGTATGCCCGTTCCTGGTGTCGTCTAGATTAGCATTCGCTATATCCGCAGCTGTAGCACTTCCGGCAGCCCTCCTCATTGACCAACGAGGCCTGCCCGCAGTCAGGACAGAGTTCTTTGGCAGGCTGCCTGGGGGGAGCCATTCCTGCAAGTCCAGAGAGTGGCAGGGGGGGTGCGTCCTGTTCCCAATCTTCATCAGGTACTTCATACTCCCAGTGACGGATATAGAGATACTCATCGAGGGCTTTGGCAATCCCGTCAGGCAGCGAGCGGATCCGATTTGCCCCGAAACCCAGCGAGCGCCCACCGCCAATCCCTGCTAACTGGTCCATGATGGTCTTCAGACGTTTTCGCGGTTCAACAGGTGAGGAAATCCTCAGAACGTATGATATCAAACGACCCATTGCTTCAGAGTGCGCCGCAGTTTCGGTGCCTGCTTTGGCGGTGTTGACGAAAACCTCAAAAGGCTGGTTGCCGCCATTTTCATTGACGGTGACAAAGGTCTTCCCCAGCGGCGTTTCTATCGAATAGGTGTAGCCTTCCAGGAACCGGGGCCGAGGTTTTTTGGTATCATGCCAGATTTGGAGCTGCTCTCCTTCAGGTGATAGGGGTCCCTCTTCAGATCTATAACCGTTATCTTCCTCTTGGCTTTGCTTGCTTTCAGCCACGTTATTCGTTTCGAGGACCACATTTTCACGCGATCCGGTAACGTAAACCGTGATCCCTTTGCAGCCCAATTCCCATGCCAGGAGATAGGCACTCGCGACATCGTCAGGGGTAGCGGATGGGGGGAAGTTGATCGTCTTGCTGAGGCTGTTGTCGACAAACGCCTGCAGAGCAGCTTGCATTCTGACGTGCTCCTCCGCTGTGATATCCTCAGATACAACAAAGACGTCCCTAATGGATTGCGGCAGAGCATTGATATTCTGGCAGGTCCCGAATTTGATGACTTCTTCGATGATTTCCTGGCGGGCCTCAGGGTCAATGTTCGCTTTCTCAAGCGCCTTTTGGAAGTGGGGACTGATGTAATTCAATTGCAGGTCGTTACCATTATCGTTAACATGACGGATATACGCCAGGGCGAAAACCGGTTCGCATCCGTATCCTTCACATCCTGCCACTGTGGCGATTGTTCCGGTCGGGGCAATCGTGGTCTGGGCGGCATTGCGGATGCCGTGAGCTTTGATGCCCTTCACGATCTCATCCCAGTTGATGGGAGGGCGGTTAAAATCCTGTGTATAGTCGAAGACCGGCTGCGGGGGCTGCCAGCTCAAACCCTTGGGATCATAGATACTGCCCTCAATTGCGGGAAAACTTCCGCGTTGTTCGGCAAGTTTGATGCTCGTCAGCATAGCATGGTAACGGATGAATTCCATCACCTGCTCGGAAAATTCCTGCCCCTGGGGGCTGCCATAACGGATCTGAACGTGATAAAGCAGGTCTGCCAGCCCCATGATCCCGAGACCAATTCGGCGGGCACGTTTGGCAGCTACTTTCAGTTGGGGGACACTCGGAACATAGGCATTGGCATCAACGACATTGTCCAGGAAGATCGTCGCCAATTCGACCGTCTCCCGCAAGGCTTCCCAGTCCACCGAATGATCGGGGCCAAAGTGCTGGGCCAGGTTGATTGATCCGAGACAGCAGTTTTCGTAAGGCCCCAGCCACTGTTCACCGCAGGGATTGGTTGACTCGAGCCGATAGAGGTGCGGAACGGGATTATCACGGTTTGCGGAGTCCAAAAACAGCATCCCAGGTTCGCCATTGTGATGCGCCTGGGTGACAATTTTCTCAAACAGGTCTTTCGCCCGGATCACTTTATAGGTCTGAATTGGGAGGCCAGCCTCAAGGGCATCGTCCAGATCTCCATCAAAGCTGTGGTATTCCGGTGTGCTGACATCCGGAAAACGCAGGTGCCACTCTCTGTCTTCACGGACTGCTTCCATGAAGTCATCGGTAATCCCCACCGAGATATTGAAATTGGTAATCGCGTTCTCATCGGTCTTGCAGGTGACAAATTCCTCGATGTTCGGATGATCCACTCGGAGAACACCCATGTTTGCACCCCGCCGGGTGCCGCCCTGGGCGATCTCACCAAAGGCCTGGTCATATACCCTCAGGAATCCGATGGGGCCGGTGGCCTGGCCGGCAGATGTTTTCACGCGGGCGCCGGAGGGACGCAATCTCGAGAAGCTGAAGCCATTACCTCCACCCGTCTGTTGGATCAGAGCAGCGTTCCTGAGGGTGGTGAAAATGCCATCTTCAGAACGGCCCATATCATCGGCAATGGGCAAAACAAAGCAGGCCGCGAGTTGACCGAGAGGCGTGCCCGCGCCGGTGAAGGTTGGAGAGTTTGGAAAGAATTTCTTTTCCACAAGCAGGTCGTAGAATTGCTTTGACCGGGCAGCCACGTCCTGTCCCCATGTCTCTTCAACCGCGGCAACATGAAAGGCAACCCGCCAGAACATTTCATCAACTGTCTCAACAGGATGCCCGTCTTTGCCATGCCGAAGATACCGGCGAGTCAGGACCTGTCTCGAATTTTCAGTAAGTTCGATCGGTTGGGCCTTTTCGGGGATAGGTGGGGTAGGTAATAAACCTGTCTGTTGCAGATCAGCCTTGGTGGGCATATGAGCGCTCCTGTAATAATTTACTATTAAACTTCTTCGGATAAGAGACGGTCGATTTCGGTTCGGATGGCCTGGAGGTCATCCAGTTGCAGATAGACAATGGCATAGCGGATATAGGCGATAAAATCGAGCTCCTTCAGGCCCTGGATGACCATATCGCCAACAATTCGGGAGGAGACTTCCGATTTGCCCATGCGCTGGAGGGTGGATTCGATCTCACCGACCAGGCGCTCAATATCCGCAGCAGATACAGGTCTTTTGGCACACGCAATCCGGATGCCTGCCATTAACTTGTCCCGGTTGAATTCTTCCCGGGTGCTGTCCTGCTTAACCAGCAAAGGGGTTGCCAGGATTGCACGCTCTAAAGTACTGAACCTTTCGCCGCACTTAAGGCACTCACGCCGGCGACGAATGCCGCCAGGCGCGCCTTTGGTCGTATCAACGACTCTCGATTTGTTGTGCTGGCAAAAAGGACAATCCATCCAGAACCCCTTGTGAAGTGATTAATGAAACTAAGCAACAACCCCTATATATAGGGGTTAGGAAACTGGTCCCCCCTACCGTTCGGTGGATTTACATTGTAGCATAAGGGAAATCTCAAATCAAGTAAAGATTCGCATATCTTCCTTAAAAAGTCTGGCAAAAAGAGAGTTTTTAACATTAATCAGGCCTAGTGTTAATACCACCTTTGTGGAGAATCTTAACAGGATGAGACTGACATTAAAGTTGCTTGGTTGAACGACTAACCTTGTCAAGTCATAATAAATGTCACTGAACAGGGATGGATGGTTCAAAAGAAAAAGACACTGAAGTCCACTGCTCCTTTCGTAAAGTATTATAGATATTCACAGGTTCGGAATTAGATGCAGGAATAACCATCCAAAGGTTGAGGATTTTCTGGTCAATTCTGTTTCGGACATCACCAGCTCACTTAGTTTTTCTTTTGAGCTAACGATTGTATTTCAGTTAGATTTTAGATGAGCTAACGCGGCGATATTGACAGAATCTGTCAACTATGGTTAAATTTTATTACTCGCTGGTCGGGTGTCCCCCTCACCCGGTCAGTGAGTATTTTTATTGGATTTCCGGTTCGACCTATTGAAAATATCCCCCACCGGCCTCTGGCCCCTAAGTCAGATAAATCCTGTTATCCCGGATATACTCAAAAATCGCAGGCAGCAGATAATACCGATATGCCCGGCCTTCTCTGACCCTGCGACGGATCTGCTGCGCTGAGATTTCCAGAAGCGGCGCGGTCACGAAATTTAATTTCTCAGTCAAATCGGGGAGCGCATCATAAAGCTCTCGCAGGTCAATCTCATCGCCCGGCCGCCGCATCACCCCAATGCCGTCCAAATGAGCCAGGAATTCCTTTGCCCGGTACCACTGCGGCAGGTCCTGCAGGGAATCGCCGCCCATCAGGTAAATTAATTCGTGATCGGGATACTTCTCCTTAAAAAGCCCGATCGTGTCCAGGGTGTAATGCGGACCTGGCCGGTTGATATCCACATGCGAAAGCGTGAACGCCTGATCATCGCCTATGGCCAGTTCCACCATTCTCAACCGGTGCTCTAAAGAAGATATCCTCTGCCCCTGCTTGTGAGGTGGATCGGGTGTCAGGACCCAGATCGTACAATCAAGGTCCAATTGGTCCCGCGCTTCCGCAGCCAGGATCAAATGGCCGACATGGGGAGGATCAAATGTTCCCCCAAAAATTCCCAAACGCTTCTTTGCCATAAGCTAATCCTGCCATTCCAAAGCGTATTCGCCGACAAAAACCGTATCCCCCTCTTCAATCCCCGCCTCGCGCAGGGCTTCCTCAACGCCGATATTTTCCATCAACCGCTGAAATCGGCGGACGGATTCACGATGTTCCCAATACGTCATCGCGGCTGCACGTTCAATGGCTTCACCTCGGACCTCCCAACCCTCATCGGTCTGACGGACAGTAAAAGCCCTTGGGTCCTCTGCAGCCCGGTAAACGGGCATCGCCTCTGCTGGCTCGGGGTCAGGCGCATCTTTGAGTAAATCAAGTGCCCGCCAGAGCAGTTTTTGTACATTTTCATGCGTCACTGTGGAGATTGGCAGGACTTCATACCCCAAACCGGCCAGCTCTTTCTCCACCTCCGGCCAGCGTTCTCTCGCCTCCGGGAGGTCCATCTTGTTATAAGCGACAATTTGCGGTTTGACGCTGATCTTCTCATCAAACAAAGCCATCTCGCTGTTAATCTGCGAAAAATCTGATACGGGG
>CAZXRL010000067.1:0-12555 GCA_964643275.1 uncultured Candidatus Brevefilum sp. | reverse complement strand
GGTCTTCTCCAATTGTAAACCGAAATCCGGATTTCCCAAAATGGTTCAGGTCGCCCTGTTTGAGCTCAACTTCTTTCCGGCTGACTTTTTGATAGTTGACCCAGATCGAGTGCGTATCATCCAGAGAACGGAGCCGGAAGAGGCCGTTTCTCAGGGTTAGTTCGGCCTGGCAGTGCCTGGGATGGGCATCCGGGAGAACCAGGTCCGATTGAGCGGGGTCGGTTCCCAAACGCAGGTGTTTGCTCCGGATGGGGATCCCGTTGGGGTTCTCAGGGTCATACACCTGGTTGAGGGGGAGCAGGACGGCGTATATCCGGGTTTCACCGGCCTTTTCCGCAGGAGGCGGGCTGGAGTTCGAAGTCAACCGGCTTTGCAGGAGCCTGACCGCAGGGGAGCGCCAGAGGCGGCGGAGCAGCCAGCCGGCCAGGAGGATCAGGGCTGCGGCGGTGACCGCAAGTACGGCGAATAACCCGATCCGCGCCAGAGAAATCCGGTCAAGAAGCGACGGTTCAATGACCTCGACCGTGACAGGCGTCAGCAGGGTCGCCCCCATCAGTCCCAGTTCATCTTCGATTTCGACCTGGATCGTGTGAGAGCCGGATTCTGCGGATTGGGAGAATTTCCACTCAAAGGTGTCAAACGGGGGCGAGGGGTTCAGGTCAACGACAACCCCGTCCACGAGCAGGCGGCTCTCGGTGATCGCCCTGGGATGGTGGTCCGGAAATTCGATCAGGATGCCCAGCGTGACCGTGACATCGTTCTCGGGCTCACCCTCCCCCAGGTCGGCGCGGTTGATCGTGACGACGGGGGGCGGGGAGAGCAGGATGGGTTTGGGCGGGAGGATCTCAAGATAAAAGGGCTGGCTTTCCCCGGAAATTTCAAGGTCATCCAGATTTACCCGGATCTCCAATGGGTAAGCACCGGTTTGGGTGAGGCGGGAGCGATAGGTTAAGTGATGGACATCTCCCAGACCTTCCAGGGCGGTGAGAGGGTTTGGGAGTGTTTCAGTCCCCGTGAAGTTAAAGAACTGTCCGCCGGTGGCGGTTGCCAGTTTGATCAACGCTTTTCCCTGGTCGTTTTCAAGGAAGGTTGCCGGCCCGACCATCCAGACATCCACCCGGATTCCGGCAGCCTGTGCTTTTGCTGTCAGCACGACGATCTGAGCGATCTGGTCAGGCGAGGGCGGCGGTGTCAGGTAGAGCAGGACCTTATCCACACCAAAAGGAGTCACCCGGTCTTCAAGGAGGCGAAGTGCGCCTTCAATGCTTGAAAGGTCGCCAGTGAGCTGGCGGAAATCAGGCGGGTCAGCCTCCAGAGCGCTGATCCATTGCTGACTCTCAGCCGAACTCCGGAGGGTGATATCGCCGTTGGTCACCAGCGCCCAGGCGTCGGCGCCGGTCATCGTGCGGTTTAGGGCGCTTGTTTTAAGGGCATCCAAAAGCTTCTCATAGCGGGAGACGCCAGCCGAATCGCGCAGGTCCAGCTCCCGGTTACCGTTGATGGCCAGCCCGAAATAGACCCCTCTGTATTCGCTTGTGAGCGAAGTGGGACGGATGGCGGCTTGATTCTCAATGACGGTGAGCTGCCCCAACTGCAGGTCAGTGATGGGCTGGCCGCTGCCGCTGGGGAGCTTGAAGGCCACCGAGAGGGTTGGAAACCCATCGGTTTCAGGGGGTTGGACAACCAGCTGAGAGGACTCCTGCGCGCTTACGAATTGAAAGGATGTCAGTAACAGGGCTATCAGGCCAATTACAGCCAGCCATATTTGGGGGATGTGTCTGAATATAGAAATACCAGGGGCAGGTACCTGTCCCTGGTATTTGACTGTATCAGGAATGTGTGCGTATCGCTGCATGGCTGTCTGAAATCAAAAATCAATAATGCCTGCCCGTCTGATCTCTCCAGCGGAAAGGACCTCAGGATGAATTTCGGTGTTCGCGGCCAGCCTGCGGAAGGTCAGCGTCCAGCTTGCGAGGACATAGGCCTTAAGCACACCGCCGAGAAAGATGACCAGGGGCATGAAGGCCAGCAGGAAAATCAAGGTCAGGACCAGGCCGACTGTGAAGGATTGGAACCCTGTGACAACAAGGTTGATGATCAGCGGCAGCGGGATGATAAGAATGGGCAGGCTGATCAGGAGGCCGATGATGAGCTGGCCGATCCCCAGGATCAGGAACATCAGGATCACATTGCCAAGGTTACGGATGATGATCTGCCAGGCCCGGCCGATGGCCGAGAATATAAACAGGTCTTCATCGATGATGGCGATGGTGGTGAAATTGACCATCAGGTCAACCAGCCAGCCGAGCGGGATGAGCAGCAGCAGGCCGACGAAGCAGGTGCACACTGTGAAGAGGACGATGGGGAGCGCGAAGATCAGGCCGAGGATCAGACTAGCGATGATGAACCCGAGGGTAAACAGGAGCACTTTCCAATAGTAGGGCTTGACGGCCTTGAAGACAGCCCCGAGAGACAGCGGTTTTTCATCTTCTGCGGCTTCATCCGCCATGGCGGTGCCCTTGATCACGCCTGTTGTCCCCAGAACACCCAGCATGAACCCGCCGATTGAGAGAACGATGACCGTGATGATCACGAGGATGCCAACAACTATCCAGACCCAGACGGGAATATTACTGATCCAGCGGCCAAAGTCCTCCAGGGCGCGCTGCGTGGAAGGGGCCAGGAATGAGGGTCCGTTACCGAAGCTGTTAGGTGATCCGCTGTAGGTTGCCTGAGCGCCGCTGCTGCTGCCGCCACCACTGGAACCTGCGGCACCGCAGCCAGCCAGGACCCCGAAAAGCCACAGGATCTTATGTTTCCAGATGGTCTTCCAGGCTTTTGAAAGAATTTCTCCAAAATCCATGTTAATCTCCTTTATATTGTCTTACCTGTTGATTAAATGGGGTTTTCCCCATATCTATTATATAAGCAAATTGTCCTGAGGACAAAAACCTTGGAGACAGCTTTCCGGTTATTCCCATTCAATGGTAGCAGGGGGCTTTCCGGTGATGTCATATACCACCCGGTTGATTCCGGGGACCTCGTTCACGATCCGGCTGGCGACCCGCGCGAGCACCTCATAAGGCAGGCGGGCCCAATCCGCGGTCATGAAATCCTCGGTTGTCACCGCGCGCAGGGCGATGACCTCTTCATAGGTGCGCTGGTCTCCCATGACCCCGACGGCTTTGACGGGAAGCAGGACGGCAAAGGCCTGTGATGTGCCGGTTTTATCATCTTTGATCCTCAATAATCCGTTAAGGGTGAGTTCTTCGGTGAAGACCGCGTCAGCCGCCCTCAGTTTCTCGATCCGTGGCAGCGTCAGCGGTCCAAGGCAGCGAACCGCCAGGCCGGGGCCGGGGAAGGGCTGCCGCCAGACGAGTTCGGCAGGCAGGCCGAGGGCTTCACCCACGATCCGAACCTCGTCTTTGAAGAGGTAACGGAGCGGCTCGATGAGCTTGAAGTCCATTTCCTCAGGCAGCCCGCCGACATTGTGGTGGGTTTTGATGCGATGGGCATGGTTTCGTTCAGGTGCGCGCGATTCGACCACGTCGGGGTAGATCGTGCCCTGCACCAGGAAGGGAGGTCGGCCAAGCTCTCGGGCTTTGGATTCAAAGATCCGGATGAAGGTCTCGCCAATAATGTTCCGTTTTTCCTCGGGGGCGGTCACCCCCTCCAGGTTGCTGAAAAAGGTTTCGATGGCGTTCACAGTGATGAGGTTGGGACCCAGATTGTCACGGAAGGCCTTTTCGACCCAGAGGCGTTCATCCTTGCGCATCAGGCCGGTGTCCACGAAGACGGCCCTGAGCTGGTCGCCAACCGCTTTCCCCACCAGTGCGGTGGCGACGCTCGAATCCACCCCGCCGCTGACTGCGGAGAGCACCCGGGCATCTCCCACCTGTTCCCGGATTTCATTGACCGCATGGTTGATGATGGATTGGGTGGTCCAGTCCCCCCGGCAGCCGCAGATCTCCAGGACGAAGCGGCGCAGGATCTCCGGTCCGGCGGGTGTGTGCCGCACTTCCGGATGGAATTGGAGGCCGTAATACCCTCTGGCAGGGTCACCGATGGCGGCGATGGGGCTGTTGTCCGTTTTTGCAAGGATTTTGAAACCCTCAGGCGGCTGTTCAATCCGGTCACCGTGGGACATTAATACGTTGGGGTCCTCTTCCGGTTTGATCAGTGGAGATTTTTCTTTGATGTGAAGAACTGCCGAGCCGTACTCCTTTTTACCTGCGGCGGCAACCTGCCCCCCCAAGGCAAGGGTGAGCGCCTGCATCCCGTAACAGATCCCCAGGACGGGTTTACCCGAGGCTAAAACATAATCCGGCAGAAAAGGCGCGCCGGGTTCGTACGCCGATGACGGGCCACCGGAGAGGATGAAGCCTTTTGGATTATGCGCCATAACATCCTTGGGGGGGGCATCCCAGGGAAGAAGTTCGGAGTATACTCCGGCCTCACGGACCCGGCGGGCGATGAGCTGTGAATACTGCGAGCCGTAATCGAGGACGAGGATGGTTTCAGGCATGCGGTTCTCCTGGTTGAGGCGTTTCACCCTGATCGCTGATGAGGTGCCAGTGCCATTGAGGGATGGTCTGGTTAGGTCCGCCGTTGCAGATCAGGCGGAAACCGCGCTCTTCAAGCTGGTATTGGCAAACCAGCGCTTGCGCGGTTTCAATCAATTGGGTGTGGATGTCGGGAGTGTCCAGCGGCGCTGTGGATAAGGACGAAATGCTGTGTTTGGGCAGGATCAGGATATGCAGGGGATACTCGGGCTGCGGGTGATGAAATGCCACCCAGTGCTCGGTTTCATGAAGACGTGAGGCAGGCAGGAATCGATCCATATGATTAAAAATTAACCGCCAGAAAGGACGGACAAACCTCCGGCGGGCTGCCAGGCTGCGAGCAAACCGGAGGAAAAGGGATGCGATTTTAGTCGTCAGCGAAGATGATCTGCCCATTATCGAGGGAGGTAACCTGCACCAGGGCTTCAATCGGCACATTGAGATAAGCCAGCAATTCCCGGCCGCCCTCAAAGGTCTTCTCGATCAGGGCACCGATCCCGACCAGCTTTGCGCCGGCAGTCTGGGCAAGGCGGACCAACCCGGCAATCGTGGCACCGGAGGCGAGGAAATCGTCAATGATCAGAACGCGCTCCCCGTTGGCCAGATATTCGGGTGAGACGATCAGTTCAACCATGCGGCCTTTGGTGTGTGATGGGGCGACTGTCAGGTAAACCGTGTCAGGCATGGTCACCGGTTTGTGTTTGCGGGCATAGACGACAGGCACATTCAGATACTTGGCCGTCATCAGCGCTGGGGCGATCCCCGAGATCTCCGCGGTCAATACTTTTGTGGGCTTGACGGGTTCAAAACGTTCCGCCAGGGCTTTGCCGCAGGCATCCATCAGGACGGGATCAACCTGATGGTTGATGAAGGGGTCCACTTTTAGGATCCCGTCCCCCAGATTTTCCCCTTCCAGTTCAATCCGTTTCTTTAATGGTGTGAACAAACATGCCTCCCTGTAATAATAAGTGGTTGTATAGACATTTTACATCGGTTTGGCGGGAAACCCCTTGAAAGGTGTTGACTTTAACCCAACATTAAACATGCGGGTCTGGAACGGACGAATCCCTGCCGGCTTGGGCGTTATCCTGTCTTCGAAGGCGGTAGAGGACTTCCTCCAGGATCTTGCGGTTGAAGCTGACCAGATCAGCAATCAGGCCGATCAGGAAGGTCAGGAACCCGACGATCAGGAAAATTGCTGTGAGGATCAGGGACTGGATCATACCCGACCCCAGGCCCTGGAAATAGTAGATCAGGAACCGCACGCCTAGGATAACGCCGACGGCAATCATGATCAGGCTGATCCAGGTAAAGATCCGCAGGGCGCGGTACATTGCAAAAGACCGCAGAATAGTGACGGTTGAATTGACCAGGTAATTACGGACACTGCGGAAGAGGCGGGAAGGACGTTCCGGCGGGTTGGTATCGACAGGGACGAAAGAGACCCGCACCCGGTTCGCGCCGGCCTGGATCAGGGTTTCGAGGGTATAGGAATAATTGCTGAGCACCATGGTCTGGAGAGCGACCTCACGGGTGACCGCGCGGAAGCCGCTGGTGGCATCGGGGATCTCGAAGCCGGCAGTGGTCGAGACGACCCGGCTGCCGATTTTCTGGAGCGCGCGCTTGGTCGGGGAGAAGTGTTCCAGGGCGCCAACGCCGCGGTCTCCGATGACCATCTCGGATTCGCCCTGCAAAATCGGTTGGACCAGTTTTTTGATATCTTCCGCCCGGTACTGGTTGTCAGCGTCGGTGTTGACTATCACGTCCGCGCCGAGACGGAGGCTGGCATCGAGACCCTGTGTGTAGGCTTGTGCCAGGCCGAGATGCCGGGGAAGATGCACGATGTGGTCCGCGCCGGCCTCCCTTGCCGCAGCGATGGTGTCATCCTCGCTGCCATCATCCACGATCAGGACCTCAACGGTATCGAAGCCCTCAATATCCCTTGGGAGCAATGCCAGGGTTTTGGGGAGGGTCTTGGCCTCGTTATAGCAGGGGATCTGAATAATCAGTTTCATAAGTCACAGTGACTGTCTCGGGTTTCAATTAGTATAACATGACGGCGGATTTATGGTGAATTGTGGAACGGAAATGAGCCAATCTCCATCCATTGACTCAACGCCTAAGTTATAATTGACGCCAATTGAAATTCTGGAGGTTTTATTATGCACAAGCGGATGGAGAAATTAATTGCGTTGATCAACGAAAGTGAGTTGGAAGCTGTTGCGTTGAACCCCGGACCGTGTCTGAGCTATCTCACCGGTCTCCATTTTCATTTGATGGAACGCCCCACTGTCCTGCTCATCACCCGGCGCGGGGAAGCGGCGATTGTCCTGCCGGAACTGGAAAAAGGCAAATTACAGGGCGGCGGTGCCCATTATCAGGCTTATGCTTACGGTGATGACCCTGCCACCTGGCAGAACGCTTTTGAGCGGGCAGTTGCGGGAATTGGCTTGAGCCGCGGCAGCCTGGGTGTGGAACCCACCCGGTTGCGTTTTCTCGAGTACAGCTATCTGCAAAACGCCCTGCCCGGTTGTAAGATCGTGGACGCTGGTGGTCTCCTGGCGGATTTAAGGATTACAAAAGAACGTGATGAGATCGAAAAAATGAAGCAGGCTGCCCGCATCGCGCAGGAAGCGATTCTGGCGACCTTGAAATCTGTGCGGGAAGGGATCACGGAGAAAACCCTTGCCAACACGTTGATCGTCCAATTGCTGCAGGCGGGGTCCGACCCTGAATTGCCCTTTTCCCCGATTGTCGCTTTCGGAGAGAACAGCGCCAATCCTCACGCGGTTCCCACCGACCGCGCTTTGCAGGCTGGCGACCTGATCCTGATCGATTGGGGGGCTGCATACGAGGGTTATTTTTCGGATATCACCCGGACTTTCACTTATGGTGAGGTGGAACAGGAATTACTGCAAATCGGCGAGGTCGTGCTGCAAGCGAACCAGGCAGGGAGAAATGTGGGGAAGCCTGGCGTGGATGCAGGTGCAGTAGACCGGGCGGCGCGTACGGTGATCACCAGGGCAGGCTATGGAGGAGCCTTTATCCACCGGACCGGTCACGGCCTGGGGATGGAAGCCCATGAAGAACCTTACATCTATGATGAGAATGACCGGATCCTGAGGGTGGGGATGACCTTTACCATCGAGCCGGGGATCTACCTGCCGGGCAGGGGCGGTGTCCGGATTGAAGATGACGTTGTGGTAGGCGAGGATGGCCTGGAGAGTCTGACCGATCTGCCGCGGGCCCTCCTGCCGGTTGAATCGTACATCTCCAGTGAGGTTGATGCATGACGCGCGATCTGAAAATTGTCTCCGCAGCAATGCTCACCTGGGGGCTGGGTGAGGGGATGTTTCATATCTTCCAGCCGCTCTATATTCAGCAGTTTGGCGCGGATCCGATCCTGATCGGCATCATCCTGGGCGTTAATGGTTTTGTGATGACGCTTGCGCAGGTCCTGACGGGGTATCTGGCAGACCGGGTCGGCCGGCGACCTTTGATGTGGTTTTCGTGGATCAGCGGGGTAATCGCCACCTGGGTCATGGCCATGGCGCCAACCCTGGGGGTGTTTGTCGGTGGTCTTTTGCTTTATGGCGTGACCTCTTCTGTGATGGCACCGCTGAACACCTATATCCAAGGGGCTCGGGGTCGCTGGTCTGTCGGCCGGGCGCTTACTTTCACCTCGGCAGCTTACAATATCGGGGGCATTTCTGGGCCGATCCTGGGGGGGTTCCTGGGGCAGGCTTATAATCTTCGGATGGTCTATGTCGCTGCCGCGATCATCTTCACCATTTCCACTCTGATTGTGCTGTTTGCTCAAAAACAACCCATCGTCGCGCAGCATCTTCAGCCTGGGGAGACGCATTTACTGAGAAACAGAAGGTTCCTGACCATGCTGGTCATCATCTTCCTGGTGATGTTTGCCGTGACATTACCTCAACCTTTGACGGCGAATTTCCTTCAGAATGAGCGGGGCTTATCCCTGGGTCAGATCGGCCAGCTTGGGTCGCTAGGTGCATTGGGAAGTGTTGTCCTGATGCTGGCTCTGGGAAATCTTCAAACCGGGGCAGCTTTGATGATCGGACAGGCCGCCATGGGGGTGTTTGCGCTGATCCTGTGGCGGGGCACCGGTCTGGTCTGGTATGGAATCGCTTATGTTTTTGTGGGGGGCTATCGGTTGTGCCGAGCGATGACCGTGGCACTGGTCCAGCCGGTGGTGCGGGAACGGGAGGTCGGCCTGGCCTTTGGATTTGTGGAATCCCTGAACGCTCTGGCGTATATGGTCTCCCCTGTCCTGGCTGGGTTCCTCTATGACTGGCGGCCGGTTTCGGTTTTCCCGGTCAGTTTGCTGGTATTGGTGCTGACAATCCTGTTGAGTTTGAGGTTTCTCCGGAACGATAAGAAGCGAGCTGTTGATCTCTTCCAGGAACCGCTGACTGAGATGGAGGTGAACGATGAAGCTTGAGGTGATTCGGCTGACCCTGGGGCCGCTGCCCAATAATGTGTATCTGCTTGGCGATCAGGCAAGCGGCGATGCGGTTGTCATTGATCCGGGCTTTGGTGTGGATGCAGTGCTGTCTCGAACTGAGGAACTGGACTGGACGCTCAGGCAGGTTTGGTTGACGCATGCCCACTTTGACCACATCGCCGGGGCGGCCGACATCGTCAACTCCTGTGATCCGCCGCTTCCGATTGGGCTGCATCCCGCAGAACTGGACTGGTATCAGGATGAGGGAGGCGCACGCAGATTTGGTATGTCGATCACGCAACCGCCCAATCCGGAAATCTTGTTTGAAGATGGCATGCGGATGGGCTTGCGGCTTGATGGACTGCCTGTGGTGACGGTGATACACGCCCCCGGGCACAGCGCAGGGCATGTTATGTTCTATTGTCAGGAACTGGCGTGCTTATTCTGTGGGGATGTGATCTTCAGAGAGGGGATCGGCAGGACGGACTTGGCGGGCGGAGATCAGGAGACCTTGCTGAGGAGTATCCGTGAGAAAGTGTTTTCCCTGCCGGACGAAACCCGGCTGCTGCCGGGGCATGGCCCGGAGAGCACTGTGGGTTATGAGAAGGACCACAACCCGTTTATATAGCCTGGCTTACTTAATCCACCAGGGCAATCGCAAAGACAACAGTAATTCGTTTTAATCTTTTCGGTTTTCCTGGCTCTGGGGTTACACCTTCCCGCCCTTCAGGCCTGCCAGACATTTGCACAATGAAAACGAGGCCGTCCTTTTTTTCAGGACGGCCTCGTTTGATATATCAATTCAATTTTCTTACTTGGCGTATTCTGTGGCTCGGGTCTCTCTGATGACGGTGATCCGGATCTGTCCGGGATACTGCATGGTCTCTTCGATCTGCTGGGCAATGTTCTTCGCCAGGCGGTTGGATTCCACATCATCAATTTCATTGGGTTTGACGATGATCCGCACCTCGCGTCCAGCCTGGATAGCGTAACTCCGTTCAACCCCCTCATGGCTGTTGGCGATATTTTCCAAAGCCCGCAGGCGTTTGATGTATTGTTCCAGGTCTTCCCGGCGGGCACCGGGGCGGGCGCCTGAGATGGCATCCGCTGCTTCGGCAATCACGGCTTCAACGGATTCCTGATCGATCTCATGGTGGTGGGAGGCGATCACGTTGACCACTTTGCTATTGACACCGTGGCGGGAAGCGAACTCGGCGCCGATCTGAGCGTGGGTGCCCTCGGTGTTGTGATCCATGGCTTTGCCAAGGTCATGCAGGAAGGCCCCTGCTTTGGCGATCTCCACATTTGCACCAAGCTCAGCTGCGATCACGCTGGCAATTTTTGCTGTCTCAACGGCATGGGCAAGCTGGTTTTGGCCATAAGAAGTTCGGAATTTGAGCCGCCCCATCTTCTTGAGGACCTCGTCATGCAGGCCAGCGACGCCAGCATCATAAGCCGCCTGCTCTCCCGCCGCCAGAATGTCCTCTTCCATCTGTTCGCCTTCTTCTTTGATGATCTTCTCAATATTGGCAGGATGGATACGCCCATCGATCACTAGACGGGAGAGTGACCGGCGGGCGATTTCTCGGCGCACCGAGTCGAAACAGGAGACTGTGACAGCCTCGGGGGTATCATCCACAATCACATCCACGCCAGAGACCTGTTCAAAAGCCCGGATATTGCGTCCGTTGCGGCCCACGATCCGGCCTTTCATCTCTTCATTGGGCAATTCCACCAGTGAGGTTGTTACCTCAGCGACCTTTTCCGAAGCAACCCGCTGAATGGCATCGGCGATCAGCTCACGGGCGCGCGCATTGCCCTTCTCCCGGGCTTCAGTCTCGATCTGGCGGATGATCCGGGCCATATCCGCCCGGGCCTCCTTTTCGGTCTCCATCAGGATCACCTCACGGGCTTCGTCTTTGGTCATTTCCGATACCCGAGCCAGCTCGACCATGACTTCTTCGTAGAGCGTTTCGATTTCATTGGCCCGTTTATCGATGCTGGATTGACGTTTATTAAGTCGAGCCTCTCGTTCTTCATACTTCTCAAACCTGCTGTCCAACTCATCGCGTCGTTTTTGCAGCCTGTCGTCTTCTCTGGTCAGTTCCAATCTGCGGCGGGTCAGTTCATCTTCGGCCTTTTGAGTGATCTGGAGAGCGTTATCTTTTGCTTCCAGCTCAATTTCCCGGGCGCGTTCTTTCGCTTCAGTAATGATATGATCAGCTTTCAAATTCTGCGCTTTGCGCTTATGTTCGACCACAAAATGTTTGATCATATAGCCGATCAAACCGCCCAAGAGTAGTGCGGCTGCACTCAGGGCTATCAGTATTCCAGGATTTTCCATAGCTTCACTCCATTTTATTAGTATTATTTGGGCACTCTTGAGCAGGGAGGGTGATATCTTCCCAAAGGCGTTCCACGGTGGGCTTGACGATCCCGTAATGGAACCCACGACGGCCCAAAAAGCCGCCAACTTTCTTCAGAAAATCAAGCCTGGTTTCATTCCGGCATTGTTCAGCTTTTTTAATGCCGGCCTGATAGGCCAGGTCGTTTTCGTCGCCTCCATATTTATTGAGTGCTTGTGCAATCACGTCATCTGCCACGCCTTTGAGCCGGAGTTCGTAGGCCAGGAGCCTGTCGCTGCGGGGACGGAAGGCGTTCCGGTTTTCAATCCACTGCCGGGCAAAGTCGAGATCGTCCAGCCAGTGTTTCTCAAGCAATTTGTTAAGGGTGGCTTCCACGACCTCGTCGCTGAAACCCTTTTTCCGCAAACGCTGGCGGGTCTCTTCGACTGAACGGGGACGATGGCTGATGAATTGCAGGGCTTTTTGAAACGCAACTTCTGAGGTGTCCGCTTCCAGCAATTTTTGAATTTCAGCCTCAGTCAATTTCCGACCCGGTTCCAGCCAGCCAGCAACGATTCTGGAAAGCCCGAAGGCAAAATCCCCATCCAGGTAAATATTGACCCGTTGCCGGTTGCGTTTCTGGGCCTTGATGGCCGTGATCTCCCGTTCCATTCCACCTTTCTTAAACTAAAGGCAGCCGTAGCTCACCCCGAGGGTTACGGCTGCCTTATCAGCAAGAATCCTTGTCAGGCTATGATTCTGGAAAGGATAGGTTTGATCCTTGGTTGTGTTGTAATACCAGTACGTCTACCTAAATGGTCGGTTTTGATGGTGAAGAAAAGGGCTTGACCACATCTATCCTGTACTCAGTTGTTTGACTTTCATCTTGATATTGGCCGGGCATTATCCGCAAGATAATGCCGATGGTGCCTTTCAAAACGGATGTCATTCGATAATCACTATGCCTGGCAGGTTGCCGGCGAAAAAATTTCGTACGGTTCTTTTTGATATCTTGACCGCAGCCACAAAATCCGGGCGGCAGATGAACATTTTCTCTTTTTCGAATAAATCCATCAGATTTATTTTCAGTCCTAATTATACAATAAAAATCCAAATAATGAAGACGAGGGTGTTGAAAAACAAGTCCTTAATTGACGAAAATAGGGGATTGTGATTCAAT
>CAZXRL010000066.1:0-12727 GCA_964643275.1 uncultured Candidatus Brevefilum sp. | reverse complement strand
CCATTCACATCTCCGAAACCCTGAGCGCGGTTTTTCAATCAGTCAGAACTGCGGCAGAACAATACACCCGAATTCCTGTGCATGCGATTGATTCAGGTACGCTGTCACTGGCTGAGGGTCTGATCGCCATCACGGCTGCTGAAGCAATTGTAGAAGGAAAATCTGAGGCAGAAATCCTGGAATTGATCAACGCCCTGATCCCGCGCGCCCATGCCTATGCCAAACTTGACACGATCGACTATCTAAAAAAGGGTGGGCGGATGAGTTCGATTCAGCACAGCGTGGTCAGTATATTGGGGATCAAGCCGATCCTGAAAATGAGCAACCATGTGTCCCGGATGGAAATTGCCCGGACAAAGACGAAAGCGTTTGAAAAAGTTTTGCATACCGCTGAGGAAAAGATCCCTTATGCCGAGAAGTTTGGGATCACCCACGCAGCCGTCCCGGATCAGGTCGACACGCTGATCCGAAAACTTAAAACCCTGTTTCCGAGCATGCCCGAACCGCTGGTGTCCGAAGTGACCCCGGCATTGGGTACACATGTCGGACCGGGAGCCTTATGCATTAATTGGATTGAGAGCAAAGCCTATGCGGATTCTGAAAAGAAGGGCTGGCGGCAGTGGTTGTCTGAGGTCACGCAGGGATAATTAGGAGCAGAGACATGAAAATAGCAAAGATCTTCGCCTGGCTGGGTCTGCTGGCAATGACGCTTGTCCTATTGAACGGATTTATTAATGGTGATTTTGGTCAGGATGGGGGCGAATTATTATCCAATCCCTGGGGCATTGTATCCATTGTGGATCTCTATGTCGGGTTTGTCCTGTTCTCTCTCTGGATCGCTTTCAGGGAGAAAAATGGATTTCTGGCCGCATTTTGGATCGTCTTAATGATGGTATTGGGTTTCTTCACCGGCGCGCTCTATGTGTTGATCGCCCTTTACCGGTCCAAAGGTGATTGGGCAGCTTTTTTCCTTGGCGGGAGAAGGCAAGAGATCCTTGATAAAAAGCCAAAGGTATGAATGATATGACATGGTTGTCGGTTCTAAAAATAATTGCAGGTGTTGCGACGATTATCACGGGCTTGATCTCTCTGATTAATCCGGAGGCGGTATACGGCTTCACCGGTTTGCGAGCGGATAGCGGGCGAGGTATCACAGAGATCCGGGCGATCCTGGGTGCATTCTTTATTGGTTTGGGAGCAGCCGTGCTTTATTTCAGAACGCCTGAGACGTATCAGATGCTTGGGGGAACCTATTTGCTGGTAGCCCTTGTCCGGCTGGTTTCCATGTTTCTGGATCGTTCTGTTGAGCGCTCCAATATTATCAGTCTGATTGCGGAATTAATCCTCGGCATCATTCTGATATTCCCCGTGTAAGGGCGTTAAATGAATAAACAAAATGAAATCCGGGAGGAACTCAAATCCGTCCTTTCCGGCAGTACGCTTGACACCTTATTACCTCCGATTGTTTTTGCGGTTGTGAATGGCATTTTTGGTCTGTCTGTCGCAGCAATTGTTGCAATTGGGCTGGCATTGGTCCTGGGGGGCTTGCGTTTTCTCCGGAAACAACCCTGGATTTATGCCTTTGCCGGGCTCCTCGGTGTGGCTCTGGCTGCGGGTTTGGCTTTGCTGACTCGGAATGCCGCCAGCTATTTTATCCCTGCGATGATCAGCAGCGGGCTTTTACTGGCGATTACCCTGGTGAGTCTTTTAATGGGCAAACCATTGGCAGCCTGGGCCAGCCATCGGACGCGGGGCTGGCCTCTGGACTGGTTCTGGCGTGAGGATATTAAACCCGCCTACCGAGAGGTCACCTGGGTTTGGGGACTGTTCTTTGGACTTCGACTTGTGATCCAGATCATGCTTTTTAAGCAGGGCGAGGCAATCACGCTGGCCTGGGCGAACACTTTGCTGGGATGGCCGGTGACGATCCTAGTGCTGGTTGGCAGTTATCTTTACGGGATCTGGCGGCTGCCTCAACTTGGGGGTCCTGGCGTGGAGGAGTTTCAGGCTGGAAAAGAACCTCCCTGGACGGGGCAGACGCGCGGATTCTAAACTAGAAAATATCTAATTTTCCCTGTCGGGAAAATCACGCATAAGGCGTAATAATCTAAAATATTTTATTCTATGAAGAGGTCTTCAATCAGAACGTAACCGATCACGGTCCGTTCTTCACCGCGGTATTCAATCAGCACGCACTCCCGCCCCAGACTATCAAAAACCCGTTCAGGGATCGCTATGATGATGACCTCGCCGCCTTCGGGGATTCGGCCCTGTTGATTTGTTGCCTCATAACACCCGCTATAAGCGAAGAGCCGCCTTGTTACCAATGCCCTGATGACAGGCGTAGGTGTCGGTGTGAAGTCGGGAGTGGCTGATGGTTCAGGTGTTGCAGTTGACGTGATGGTCGGTGTGGGTGTGATTGTGCCGGTTGGGGTGATTGTTGCTGTCAGAGTCGGCGAGGGTGTTAAAGCAAGCTGGCGCTGGCGCACCAGGCCTGCAATGCCGCGCCCCCCAAACCACAACATCAGAATGATGAGGATGCCGCCGATGCCGGCCCCGCCATAAAGGGTAACAGGGTACCAGCGCAGGCGACGTTTAAGGTCCAGGACTTCAGGATCCTGGGGAAACCGGGTGCGGACGTCTTTACTGATCAGGAAGGCGTTGCGGGGGAAAAAGCGGTTTTCATTATTAAGTGATTGGTTTGCCCGTTGCAGGCTGTCCTCCATGGATGTGATTGTATGCCGGTTCTCGTTAATCTCTGCCTGCAAGGACCGCCTTTGAGGATTGTCTGGCTGCAAGGTTTGTAAGAGGATCAGGGTCTCATCCGCTTTATCATATGCCCCTTTGGCTGTTTTGAGGGTGCTGGCCGAATCTCCCTGACGGAGCAGACGTTGCGCATTTTCGATCAGAGCGGCTGACACTGAGGGCAGCACGATGTCCATTCGGTTGCGAAGGCGGGATATCTGAGGATTTTCTCCGTATTTAACCGACAGGCTGTCCAGTTTAGTGCGGGATTCAGCTAGTTTGTCGGGGGGGATATTGCCGCTTAGGTTAACGACATCTGCGATTTCGTCCAGAGCTGAGATATCGGATCGCACCTCGTTGGCTTTATCCACATATTCCGGCAACGCGACCGCACTGGCTGCCGTCTGGATCTGGGAAAGGCCACCTTGCAGGTCTCCCTGGCTCAGTTTCTGGATTCCCTCTTGATAGACTTCGAACGCCTGGATCTGGTTTTCAAGGTCCTGGCGCAGTTCTTCTCCCTCACGCCAGCGGTTGATGCCCGTTTCCTTCAAGCTGGCGAAAGCCTCATCCAGATAATCCAATGCGGTCTGATAACGGAAGACGCGTGCGGCTGATTGGGCTTTACCATAGGCCTTGCCGGCATCAGGGGGAAGCGCCACCGAGGGGATATTGCCCGTCCGCATGAAGGCTTCCGCTTCCTCGCGGTGTTCCTGGGCGCGAACCCAACCCGGTTCAACTTGAAGCACCTTTTCATAGAGCGGGATGGCTTTCTGGTAATTGCCCGCATAAAAAGATTCTTCCGCCGAATCCATCAATGCTTCCGCTTCCGGGTCGTGGCTGGCGCTGAGAAATTTGCGGAGGGGGTCATAGGTATCATCCGAGTTGAAATCCGGAGAGATGTTTACCCGGCCAGGGGGAGATGCCTCATCAGATGAAGACATCTCTTCTGTTGTGCCCGATCCCTGTTGGGAATTGGCCAGGCGGCGGGAGCGGATGCGGCGCACTTCCCGCAAGAGACGGTTGGCGTGTTCCAGATCGGCGGCATCCACGGGTTCTGAGATGCGGTCAGTGGCGATTGCTTCGAGATAAGCGCTGAGGCCGTTTTCGATATCGACAAGGTCGCTCTCTGGCGGATTTGATTGGTCAAGAACGGTTTTTGTCCGTTCGATTAGGTCTTTCAACATAAGCTTGAGCTTCCTTTCACAGGGTGAAATCAGCTTTGTGACTGTCGTTGATTATACAGGGATTGGAGGTCTTTAGCCAAGTCGGTTGGTGTAGAATAGCTGCCCTGAATGGCAGCCCCCAGGACTTCCAGTTCATTCTCTGTAAGACGTTCCTGGTCATCATAGGTCCAGATCGGACGGTATTTATCAGGCGCATTCTGGATTTCCTCCGGCAGGTTAGGGCCAACCTTTACTGAACCAGGTGCCTGGCGGCCTGTCAGAAGGTGATGGAGGGCACGGGCGCTGAATTGCAGCACATCAAAGGCGTAAACCTCTTCAGAATTGTCATTCTCAAGCATGCGCCCGATGTTCCAGTCGATAACGTAAACCTGCTGGCGGGGTTCATTCCAGTAATAGTGTAGGATTTTATGATCCAGATACACGATCTTGTTGGCGTGAGCTGACTGGAGGATTTCGCAGATCTGGAGGGCTGCTTTGAGAGCGTGGGACACGGAGAAGGTGCGGTGGAACTCCCCGCGGGTGTAGCCTGCATCGCACCTCAAGAAGAGGTTATCCTCCCAGCGGCGGGGTAGGATGATGGCAGCCAGCCAATCCTCCGCCGCCCGGTTGTTTAATTCTGATAAAAATGCATCGGTTTCCTGCGGAGAGAAATAATCAGCAGCCCCAGCCAAGTGGTTGGCAGAGGCCTGGGTTTCCAGGGTGGTTGAAAGGGGGGCGATTTCTTCTGGCCAGATGCCACTCTCGATTTGTAGATACATCAAACCAAGAGGAGACGTAATCCCGGCCACATCCTGGATGGCAGAGAGGATTTTGATTTCCTGGGTAAATAATGGCAGGGCATAGTCTTTTTTGTCCGGCCGCATGATTTTAATAGCGGGAAAATTCGCATAGTCACTATTCAGAGGTTCATAATCCAGACCAAACACCCGGGCTGAAGAGCCTATGGCTTCCGGGACGGCGAAATCCCGCAGCCCGGCAGAGAGCCAGGTGTCGAGGGGTTCGGTCAAGGTCATGACCTCATCAGGACCAAATTTAAGGGTTTCCATGGGGTTTTCCAATTCTACTTGTATTATTTATTTTTATGCAAGGATTGATTGTACCAGCCAGGCGTAAAGCGGGTGATCTTTGTTCAGGGTCAGGATCCTCTCACGTCTTATGTCGGGGGATTCTATCGCAGCGATTTCCTGTACATCTTCCAGCCAGCCAGGGAAATGTCTTTGCTCCGGGTCTTCAACAAGCTGGGCTTCTATTGCGCGGAGATGGTCAAGGACCTTTTCTGCCCCGCCGATCTGATTCAGGAGGAAGACCTCACTTCCTGATTGGAGCGAAGTAAAAGCCGATTTTGCGCGGCGAATGCGCTGGATTAGTTGAAGATGAGTCTCTGCGATTTGGCGGATCTGGCGTATTTGAAGATGGTGGAAAAGGTATTCCACCTGGTCGGAAGGATGATCCAGATCCTGCCTCCAATTCTGGAATTCCCTCCTTGTTGTTTCGATGGTCGTTTCCAGGGATTCGAGCAGGCTCCCATGAAGACCTGAGTCATAAAGGGTCTGCCATTTCTCCCTTAGCTCATACCCGGACTTGATGGCAGCCACAAGGCTATGCGGCTCAGCAAGGTCAGCCCGCGGCAGGCTAAATGTTCTGAGAGCATCCAGGTGGGGAAGGATTTGGTGCAACCACTTTTGCGTGATTATCTCGGCGTGGTTGATGGGTTGCCAATCCTGATGAGGAGAGCCTTTTAGAATTTCATAAGCTGATTCAATGGATTCCTCATCGAGGGACTTGCGCCAGCCCACCAGGAGAAGCACGACGTTGCAGGCATCCTGTGAGACTGGGTGTGCAGGATTTTTGCAGAACTTTTCAATCAGTGGCAGGTCCGGGTTCAGAGAAAAGACCATCTGGACTCCGGCAGCCAGTTTTTTGCAGGTGGGGTGATAAGCTGGCGCGTGATCCTTGACATCCTTCAAACTTTTTTCTGGATTTTCACCGGTCTTCAGTGCGGTTACAAAGTATTGCAGGGCTGATATTGTTTCTGGTGAATTTGGATTGTGGTGGGGTAGATCAATATTTTGCCCTGCGCCACTCGCTAACAACCAGGGGCACCATTGCCGGATGGCCGGGTTTAGCTCCGGGACTGACTCATCCTTCTTCAACTCGTTCAGCAACTTCAGCAGCGGGTTGAGCCAGGGAGGCGTCCCGAGAAGGCATTCCACAGGCGGCCGGACTGCCACGAGCTGGTGAAGAAATTCCTCAGGATCTTCGTTTATGGATGGTCCCGAATAAAGATCTTCCAGCCAATTTTGAAACTCCTCAAGTGCCTCAGCCAGCCGGAGGATGCCCCAGCGTTGCGGATCCCAGACCAGTACACTACGCAAGGCTTCAGGGAGCGAGTTCCAGTTCATTTCAGTCCAGGTCTGGTATAAGGCTCTGATGGCCATTTCTCCCTTTGCAAAACTGTGTTTGAGTTCCAGCTTGAATTGACGGGGGATATCCGAAGCATGCTGGAGCTGTTCCAGAATTTCGTACTCGAAAGGGCTTTCTTTTAGGTCGCTGCCCCTGGATTGCCAGTTTTCCAGGACTTCACTTATTGTTTTTATTATTTCATCTGATTCAAAATCGTTGGATTGCGCCCAATCCAACAGGGACTTAACAGTCTCATAAGGCGGCGGGGTGTGCGTGTCAAGCGCTTTCTGGCGCAGAACGGGCATAAGCCGGCTCCACCATGAACCGGTTTCACAATCCCGGGCAATGACCGCCAGGCCCCAGATTGCGTCAGGCCAATCTTGATTAAGGGTTGCTTCAGCCAGGTCAGGGAGGGCGCAGTGGGAAAGGATATCGATCTGGCTAAAATACTCCCGGATTAAATACCAGGACAATCCTAAAGACTCCCCAAAGAGGTCCCAAACGATTATTGATGCGCGCACCGCGGTTTGGACTTCTCCTTCTGCCAGCTGGGATTGGACCAGTTTGTGCCCATAATCGAGGACAGCCTCAGATTCCCAGGTTGCGCCGATGATTTCCAGATTCTTTTGATAAGCCTGGACCTGTTCAAGCCCGGTGAGGCTGGGTTCAGACTGGAGAAGGACCCGGATCAGTGACTGGTATTCCATCACCCTGAGAGCGATAACCTGTTGTTGATAGGCGATCCGGCGGGCAAGCACTGAAACCCGCGCCGAGTCAAGTTCCTGAGATTGAAATTCAGACCAGCCAAGGTCATCATACAGCTCCGGTGCATTCTGGCGAAGGAAGCCGCCCAGGGTGTCCACCAGCTGACGATAGTCTTCCCAGCGAGGCAGGGAATGGCGCTGGTCTTCTCCCTGATTATCAAGGAATTGGGCGTTACCCCAGTCAATGACGGCGACTTCGCCGGTGGGATTATGCCAGTAAATGTGGTCAAGCTTCACGTCGTTCCAAAGGACACCGGCGCGATGCGCGCGGGCAAAAAGATCAAAAAGCGCGTCCAGCACGGTAATGATCACACGACGAGGGAAAGGTTTCCCAGCCTGGCGGGTTTGGCTTAGCATGTCTGCCAGATTCTCACCTGGTGCAGTTTCACTGACGATGAAAAAATCCGCCGTGCCAACTGTGAAATCGGGGGATTGATCCAGAAGTCTCGGGGGATGGGCTTTGCATGTGGGAAGGCCGTCCAACCGGGCGAGGGCTTGCGCTTCCCGGGCGATCTGGCGGGCTTGCCGCTGAATTGTGCCGCCTGAGGCAATCCGGGCCGGCTTTTTAAGGACGCCGGTCAGTTCAGGTTGTTCTTCGCTAATGGCAGCATAGACCTCACCTGCATCCCCGCTGCCGATGGGTGATTCGCTTAATTGCCAAATGCTGGATATGCCCTGTGCTGAGCGAGCCAAAAATCCTCCAATGAAATAGGTTCCAATTGCCACTTATTTTACTTGCCCAGGATTAAAGCTGAATGGTGGATTTTCGTCATAATTAAATCTCATATATCTGGGTTGATTATATTCGCTTTCCCCGGATTGAATTTACTGAATGATCATGATCATAGGAAATACAGACAGCAAGAAAGGTGACTCTGGACCGTCAGAATTAAGGTGTAATACTGCGATACTGAGGAACTAGCTGAAGTATTGGAGTGCCTTCCGCAGGCGTTCTTCCGAGTTCGATTCCTCATCTTTTCCCAGGGATTGCAGTGCTGCCTGAGCTTCAACGATTGAATATCCAAGGGCGGTCAGGGCTTCCATCACTTCGGTGTCAACCTCATCCATCCGGGAGACTGTCTCCAATGGATCCAAAGGTTTGATTTTGCCTTGCAGATCAAGGATGATCTTCTGGGCTGTTTTTTTGCCGATCCCCGGGACACGGGCGAAGGTTTCCGGCTGGTCACCTGTGATGGCTCTGCGGACGGTTTCGGGCGTCAGGGTGGAGAGCGCGGCCAGGGCGATCTTTGGTCCGACCCCCGCCACACTGATCAGATGAACAAATAAATCCCGCTCTTCGATCTGCTCGAACCCGTAGAGGGAAAGGTGATCTTCCCGGACGACCAGATGGGTATGGAAGGCTTTCTTCATGCCGGGGCGGCAGCTCAGGCAGGTGTCTTCTGTGAGGTTGACGAAAAAACCCATCCCGCCTACACTGAGGACGATCTGACTATCAAGGACCTGACTGATTTCACCTGTTATTGTTGCAATCATGATTCAATTATATCCAAACCTCGCGTTTGATTGTAGATCTCATACAGCATTAGAGAAGTGGCAACTGCCAGATTGAGAGAGTCGCAGCGGCCTTCCATGGGAATGCAGGTCATCTGGTCACAGGCTGTTTGCTTTTCGGCCGATAATCCATGGCGCTCGCTGCCCATCAGCAGGATCAATGGGCGCTGGTAACTGAGCTGCTGATAATCCTTCTCAGCACTGTCAGAAGTGCCGACCAGGGCTATTTGATGGGTTTGCTGCCAGAACAGGAAATCATCCCAGCTTGTCTGGATCAGGTTCATTGAAAAAATCGAGCCCATACTGGCTTTAACCGCAGCGGGGTCATAGGGGTCAGTGGTATCTCCCAAGAGGATGATCCCGCAGGCGCCAACAGCATCAGCCGTTCGCATGATCGTGCCAAGGTTGCCGGGATCTGCAACAGAGTCCAACGCAACCCAAAGGTCGGCAGGCTGGAGAGTGGCCGTATCCAATGGTATCCAGCGCTGATCAACGATTGCGCCGATCCCCTGGGGCCCGTCTTTATGGGCGAGTTTAGTGTAGATCTCCGCACTGACTTCAATCCGATCGATATCCAGAACTCCAGGATGGTACAGCAAGGACTTTCCGAAATCGCTGACCAGCAGGTCGGGCGCGGTAACCAGCATTTGGATCGGCGCGCCGGTTTGGACGGCTTCTCCCACCGTCCGCAATCCTTCGATGAAGAACTGCCCTGTTTGCTGGCGGTGCTTTTTTTGCTCAAGTTTTCGGATGTGTTTGACCTTTGGGTTGGCGAAGCTGGTGATGATCATGAGCTTTGAGCCTGCTTCACGATATTGTTGAAAGATTGGTGATTGAGGTGACAGATGGCGACAGCAAGAGCGTCAGCAGCGTCATCCGGTTTGGGTAATTCCTTCAGGTTGAGCAGAGTCTGCACCATACGTTGGACCTGCTGCTTTCCCGCATTGCCATAGCCACATACCGTTTGTTTGATTTCGTTCGGCGTGTATTCGTGAACGGGAAGGCCGGCCCTCGCCAGGGTCAGCAGGGCAACGCCGCGGGCCTGACCGACTGAGATGGCAGTTTTGACGTTCTTCTGGAAAAACAACTTCTCCACCGCGCTGGTATCAGGACGGTGGAGACTGAGAAGTTCTGTCAAATTATTAAAAAGCAGGTTCAGACGCTGGGCATCTGTCAGTCCGGCTTTAGTTGTGATTACGCCATAATCGACACAATCATATTCGTTACGATCCCCGGTTCGAACAAACCCATAACCGGTAATGGCGATCCCGGGATCTATGCCAAGGACCAGCATGCGGAGTTTAGCTGGTCTCCATGGCTTCGATGGCAGCATCTGAGATATCCAGATTGGAATAGATATTCTGGACATCATCCAATTCTTCGATCGCCTCAATAGTCTTCATGACTTTCAGGGTCTGTTCGATTTCAAGCGAAATTTCCTGTTTGGGCAGGAAGCGAATCCCGGAATCATCAGGTTTGATGTTGGCCTTGGTCAGATGATCCGCGATGGACTGATAGCTGCTGGGGGAGCCAAAGATCTCAATTACGTCGTTATCCTGCTGGATGTCTTCTGCTCCGGCTTCGACCGCCAGCTCAAAGATGGTATCAAAGTCATGTTCGTTGCCTGATAAGGCAAAATAAGTCACTCGGTCAAATTGCCAGCCGACAGAGCCAGGATCGCCCATGCCTCCACCAGCCTTACTGAGAATATGCCGAAGCTCCGCCACTGTGCGGTTGCGGTTCTCAGTCACACATTCGATAATCAACGCCACGCCATGTGGGGCATAGCCTTCATATAGAATTTCCTCAAAGCTTTCGCCTTCCTTGTCATCGCCAGTGCCGCGTTTAATTGCCCGATCGATGCTGTCCTTGGGCATATTGGCGGCTTTGGCTTTATCAATGGCAAGTTCCAGGCGAACGTTCATTTGAGGATCGCCACCGTGCTCGCGAGCGGCAATAACAATTTCCCGGGCCAGACGGGTAAATATCTTTCCTTTTTTGGCGTCTGCAGCGCCTTTTTTGCGCTTGATCGTCGCCCAATGTGAATGTCCTGACATATAAAATTCTCCTTTATTACGGAAAATTGAATAAATTCTATTTCCGTAAGAATAGAACGATTATACCATTTTCTTAACTGAGTATTTGTAGATTGTAGAATTACTTGATCGGTTATTGATCTTCCTCATTTTGAGACAGCCGCCGTTCAAGACGTTCAAGCCGGTGTGCCAGTCTTTCCTGCCAGATGTGATATTCGTAAGATGGGATGTGTTCGCGTTGGAGGACTTCAAGCGCATCCAGGGTCCAGCGTCTGGCCTGATCCAGGTCTTTGCTCCGGTGCTCATAATACTTTGCCAGTTCCTCAAATGCATAAAGGTGGCGTTTTTCTGTGGCAGTTTCCCAAAGCGTAAGGGCACCTTCCCAGTTGCCTTTGCGTTTGAGGAGGAACGAATAGCGTTCCAGGGTATCCCAGTAAAGCTCATCTGAGAGGCGACTCTTGAGGGCATTATGATAGAGGTCTTCTGCTTGCGGGATATCATTAAGGGATTCAAAAAAACGCGCCAGAGCAACCAGGTCTTCGCCATGCCGGACTTTATCAGGGTGCGGTTCATGGACCAGGAACGCCATGTGGCTGAAGAGCCCCGCAAGGCTGAGGATATCGATGGCGTTGTGATAGAAGATGCCGGCCATCGGTCTGGCATCTTTGGTTTTTAGATATTCGAAATACATCTCTGGGATCAGATACCCAGGCACTTCTTGTTTGCCGCGTTTCACGCCGAGGATCTGATCTTCGACATTGCCTAGCGTACGGCTTTCTAGGCGAAACCGCCATAAGCGCCGGGCCAGCGGCAATAGATCAAAATGATCAACATCCTCAAAAGGACTGCTCATCCCCATCAGGGTATAGCGGGTGTTCAAAAGAGGGATATCAAAGGACTTTCCGTTATAGGTGACAACAGCCTGCATGCCATCCATGAATTCCGATAGTCCAGCGAGGAGAGCAGGCTCCTCACCCGGGTGGCGCATGAAGAATTGCGCTAGTTTGAAACCTTCTTTGGTAAACCGCCCCAGGCCCACCTCAAAAGCGTAGGTGCCGGTGCCGCCGGCCAGGCCGCTGGTTTCGGTATCCAGAAAGATGAAATTTTGGAGATTGTCGAGAGATGCGGATCGGGCATTTGCCCACTGGCTGAGAGTGTCAATGGGTTCCGAAGGCGAGAGAGGTTTAGTACCATGAACATGATCATGGGGATACACTTCCTCGTGGCAGAATACTTCACCATAGATCAGATTCAAAAAGCGCCCGGGGACGACCTTTTCAATGGGATGCCGGCTGAGGCGCGTGGATGAGATCTTTTTCTCTTTGCCCATCTGAACGCCGAGGGCTCGCAATTGTTCCTCGAGAGATTTCCAATCCATCATGATTTCAACAATGCCTTTAGGATTGCATGGGCTTCTTCTTTGCCGCCGGAGCCTTCTTCGCCCACCGGCCCCACACAGGAAGGGCAGCCGTCTTCGCATTCGCAATGGATGATCGTGTCATAGCTCTGTGTCAGAAGGTCATGGTGGAGATCGTAGAGGCTTTCGCTTAACCCCAATCCTCCGGGGATGTTATCAAACAAGACGATCGTGGGGCTCCCATCACCCAATGTGGAATTTGGATCGTAGTGCGCGCCGATATCCTCAAAATCGCACATCAATAGCAGAGGCGCCAGGTTGTGGAGGATATAATTCAAACCCGCCATCCCGCTGCGTATTCTGACTCGAGATTCTGCGAGCTGGTGACATGCGGGGCAAAGGGTGATCAGGTTTTGAAGCTGGTTGGCGGTATCACGGTCTGTGAAAGTGCGGAAGGGTCTGATATGGTGGACATGCAGGGGGCGGCCAAACCCGCTCGCACCACAGACCTGGCAGCGATCACCATCCCGGCGGAGGACACGCTGGCGGATTTCATCCCATTGCGGACCGTAATCGTTATTATCCCCTGTCCACAACAGATTATCCTTCAGAATTCCGATTGTCTTTTCATCCAGTGTGATCCAGTAACCGATGGTATTCAGGAAGCTTGGTGGGAGGTCGACCTCACCGCCGCCTAAATGCTCATGCGTGAACCAGCGGATTTTG
>CAZXRL010000065.1:0-12876 GCA_964643275.1 uncultured Candidatus Brevefilum sp. | reverse complement strand
GCAGATTTCTCAACTCCCCTAAATGTTTTGGACTGAAACTAAATTGCCAGACGTATTTATCTTCTTCCTTATTAGGCTGTGGTGTTTTACTATGCTTGATATACAAATAACAATTCGATAAATTTATCTTATACGCTGAACTTGAATTCTTTGGATTGAACTCAACAAGGCTTACTGCTTTTGGCCCTTTTCTCATTAATTTTGTAAGAGCGACACCATGGAATAATTCAATATCTTGAATTGGCATTTCTTCCCCTTTCTGAAGTTCACTTAAGATTAATTAATTGCAAAATTATTTCTCTTCTGTGTGATACCCTTCCCTCTTCGGAGATTAGTTAAATAATATAATAATTACCAATATTTTTCAACTACTGATAATAGGAGATTATCAACTATATCTCATATCAATCATGCTAAGAATCTAGTCAAGTTTTGGCCTCTTACAAGTGAAATAAATTTAACGGGTGGCCACGGAGGGCCACCCCTACACAATTCTTTCCTTTGTGTCCTTTGTGGTTAAACATTCTTATCCCTCCCCTCCTGATTACAAAAAAAAACACCCTCCACGATGTTTATCGCAGAGGGTGTATTACTTTTCAAAAAGGTTTTTCGCCTAATGCCCTAACTTGGCGCGTTCCTCATCGACGATGCTGTGATCCAGTTTCTGGAACAAAGGCGACGGTTGGAGGAAAGTCTTTCCCGGTGCCAATTCAACCGGTTCCCAAAGGTCCGCCTTATTCGCCGACAACGCCTCTCCCGGTTCGTACAGCATGACAGTATGCGTACTCAGGTCATCCGTTACTTCACGGGTGATCAATTCGCCATAAATCGGTTTGTCATAGCCCAGGAATTTATGCAGGTTTTCGCTGGTATGCGGCAGGAACGGCGAGAAGAGCAGTTTCAGCCAATCGCTCGCCTGCATCGCCGTGTAAACAGACTTGGCCGCTTCCGCTTTATCCTGCCTGATTTCAAACCAGGGGGCAGACGTATCGAGATATTTATTGACCTCGGTCGCCAGCCGCATCGCTTCCGCGAGCGCTGCGCGAAGTTTCACAGCTTCCAATAATTCTGCGACGGTGGCAAAGCCGGCCTTGATCGTCTCCAGCAAGGCTACATCCTGTTCCCGCAGCTCTCCCGGTTCGGGGATTTTACCTTCCCAATTCTTATACGCAAAACCCAGTACGCGGTTGGCCAGGTTGCCCCAGGTGGCGACCAGCTCGTTGTTATTACGCTGGTAGAATTCCTCCCAGTCCCAGTCGGAATCACGGGTCTCAGGCATGTTGACCGTCAGATAATAACGCATCGGGTCCGGGTCATAACGTTCGAGGAAATCCAGGCCCCAGACCGCCCAGTTCTTGCTGCCGGAAAGCTTGCGTCCTTCCAGGTTCATGAATTCGTTCGCCGGGACATCATAAGGCAGTACCAGCTTTTGAGGATCCTCCGCGCCCATTTTGGCATCAAAGGACTCGCCCACGCCGATCAATTCAGCCGGCCAGATGATGGCATGGAAGGGGATATTGTCCTTGCCGATGCAATACAGGGTGCGTGACTCCGGGTTCGTCCACCAGTGCCGCCAGGCATCAGACACGTCATGCAACAACCCCCACTCAACAACACTGGAAAGGTAACCGATCACGGCTTCAAACCAGACATACATGCACTTGCCGTCCCACCCCTCCACAGGGACCGGGATGCCCCAGGAAAGGTCCCGGGTGATAGGCCGGCCGTGGAGGCCGTCGGTTTCGATCTGGCCCAGCGACTGCCGGATGACGTTTGGCCGCCAGTAGTCCTGACGCTCCCGCAGAAAATCCGCGACCTGGTCCTGCAGCTTCTCAAGGTCCAGATAGAAGTGGGTTGTCTCGCGCAGTTCCGGTGTTGAGCCATCAATCTTCGATTTAGGCTGGATCAGTTTTTCCGCTTCCAGCAGGTGGCCGCAATGATCGCACTGGTCGCTGCGAGCGCCCTCTTTTCCACAAAAATAGCAGGTGCCTTCCACATAACGATCCGGCAGGAAGCGGTCCTGCGCAGAGGAATACCATTGCAGGGAAGATTCGGTGTAGAGATAGCCGTTCTCCTTCAATGAGAGGAACAGCTTCCGGGCGACATCGAAATGGTTACTGGTATGCGTGCTGGTGAAAATATCATAGGACAGCCCCAGCTTCTGAAAGAGTTCAATGAATTCGGCATGGTAGCGTTTATAGACCTCTTCCGGCGTCATGCCTTCTTCATCCGCCCGGACGGTGACCGGGGTGCCGTGCGAATCCGAGCCGGAGACCATCAGCACATCCCGGCCCCGTAAACGGTGATAGCGGGCGAGGATATCCGCCGGCAGGTACGCTCCGGTGATATTTCCGACATGGATTTTGGCGCTGGCATACGGCCAGGCGACGGCAACAAGAACAGGTTGGGTCATGATTCACCTTCTTCAAACTAAGAACGCTGATAATGCTAATAATGGCAATAAAAAAGCTGGCCTCAGCCAGCGGTGTTCTCCGGAGGGGACGCGGCACCTCAGGTTATGCTACTGGCGAGCATAACCGCGGAGAACGGGACATGCGCATGATGACGATCTGCTTTCTCATGGTAAGTGAATTATACAGGATTACAAATAATCTTTCAACTGCCGCGCCTTATGGGGATGCCTTAACTGACGTAGCGCTTTCCCCTCAATCTGGCGGATACGCTCCCGGGTGAGTCCGAACTTCTGCCCCACTTCCTCCAGCGTATAAGACCGGCCGCTGTCCAGGCCGAACCGCAGGCGCAGGATCCGGGCTTCCCGCGGCGAAAGGGTATTCAAGACTTCGTCAATCTTATCCCGCAGCATGGATTTATACGTGACCTCCATCGGCGAAGGGGTGAGGTCGTCCTCGACAAACATCCCCAGCTCCGAATCCTCTTCTTCCCCCACCGGGCTTTCGAGTGACAGGGGCAGCCAGGAGATCCGCATCATCCACTGCACCTTCCGGATATTAACGTCCATCTCCGTTGCGATCTCCTGGGCCAGGGGTTTGCGTCCGAGTTTCTGTTCCAGCGAATGGCTGACCTTATACAATTCCCGGATCCGGTCGATCATATGGACCGGGATTCGGATCGTCCGCCCCTGATCAGCAATCGAGCGGGTGATCGCCTGCCGGATCCACCAGGTGGCGTAAGTTGAAAACCGGAAGCCGCGGGTGTAATCGAACTTCTCCACGGCCTTCATCAGCCCCAGGTTGCCCTCCTGGATCAGGTCCAGAAACGGCACGCCCCGTCCAATATATTTCTTAGCAACACTGACCACCAGGCGCGTATTCGCCTTGATAAGATGTTCCCAGGCCTGTTCGCCGTCCCGAACCAGTAATTTTAATTCCGTCAGGCGCTTCTGGGGGATATCCGTCTGAAGATCATTTAATTCAACCCTGGCGAAACGGCTTGCCTCAATTCGTTTTGCCAGAGATTGCTCTTCGTCCACCGAAAGCAGCGGGACCTTTGACATTTCCTTGAGATATAGACCCACCGTGTCATCGGAACTCACGTGTTCCAGACCCATCCGATGAGCGGATTTCCCATCGTTCTGATCCTCATCTTCATCTGAAACCGCCTGTTCAAAGGATTCCTGATCTATGATATCCACCCCCTGCCTTCTCAACGTCATCATCAGAGTACTCAATGCTTCCAGGTCGTCATTCCCATCCGGAAAAGCCTCCATCAGGTCTTCAACCGTCAAAAAGCCCTGCGAATCTGCGCGCTCCAAGAGCGCTTCAATCATCTCTTCGGCTTTGATGCTAAGACGATCCCTGACCATTCCGGCTTTCTCCTCCGGGCCAGTTGCTCCTTTTTGTTGATTTCCCTCCCCCAAACGAGCAAAAGAACAATCTAGACCGTTTCTTCACCCTCAATTATAACGGAGGGCTTTCCATCTGCAAGGGTATGTTCACAGGTCGTATCGTTCAGCTTGGCGCCGCAAATGGTACAAAGTCCTTTGCAATCGGGTTTGCACAACCGCTTAATTGGGATGGCAAGGAAAAGATATTCCCGATAAAGCGGTTCAAGGTCAATGAATCCATCCTGCGGCACGACAAGATCCGTCTCTTCCCTGTGCCGGGAAGGGAACTGATATAATTCCTCAAACTCACTGCTGACCGGCATGTAAAAGTCATCCAGACAGCGCCCGCAGGTCGTATCCACCTCTGCTTTCACTTTGACCTGCAAAAGCAGTCCTTCACGAGTTCTGGAGATTTTGATATTACTTTGCAAATCTCTAAGGGAGAGGTCGTCAATTTTTAATGTTGCAAAATTGACGGGTATCTGACGGCTGGTGCCGATCGATTTGTTAAATAAATATCCGACGTTCAGCCGCATGGGTTGTTTACTGTTATTCACGGTAAGTTTTTCTATGGGTCTATTGGGTAAAATTGAGTACGGGCAGAATTATAACAGATCGATTATTAAGCGTCAACAAACATCCTCAGCCTACTCGGATCGCTTCAACACCTGCTGGGGCTCCTGATGACAAACTGATTCCCCACTGACAAACATTCCGGAGGTTTTCTTTGAACCATCAATTAATTATCGCATCCGGGAATCCCGGCAAGGTCCAGGAGATCAAGGCCATCCTGGGGGGACTGGGCATCCCGATCACCTCAGCAGGAGATTTAGGAATTAACCTTGACATTCAGGAGACTGGAAACACATATTCAGAAAACGCCAGGCTCAAGGCTGCCGCCTACCAGGGGGCAACCCATGAGATTGTACTGGCGGACGACTCCGGGCTGGAAGTAGACGCCCTCGACGGCGCACCCGGGATCTATTCCGCCCGCTTCTCCCCCAAAGTTAATGCCACCGATGCTGACCGGCGGCGTTATCTGTTGGATCAACTGCAGGGAAAACCCCGCCTCTGGACAGCCCATTTTCATTGCACAGCTGTCCTTGCCGCCCCTGGCGGGAAGATCATCGAAAAACACGGGCAGTGTTCAGGCGAGATCCTTGACGAAGAACGGGGGGAAGGCGGTTTCGGCTATGATCCAGTCTTCTTCATCCCAGAGTTCAACGCGACCATGGCGGAACTCCAGCCCGAGATCAAGAACGCCATCAGCCATCGCGCCAGAGCCGTCTCAGCGTTGATCCCCGCCATCAAAGCCTGTTTCTCTCTCGAATAATCTCCGTCGGCTCACCAGCCGTTCCTGTGAACGCGCTCGCTTTTAAACCGGTCAACCGGCTCCGGTTGAGATGTCGGATACCCGACGGCAACCAGAGCAACCGGGCGAACCTGCTCAGGAAGGCCTATCAAATTCTTCATGCCGGCCACCCGGTCCGCATCAGGAAAAATGCCCAGCCAGACCGCGCCCAGACCTTTTGCATGGGCTGCCAGCAGGATGTTCTCCGTGGCAGCCGAACAGTCCTGCAGCCAGCTGGCACGCTTCATTTCAAGCTCCCGGTCACTGCACACCAGGATTGCAAGAGGTGCCTCCAGCAGCATCCTGGCATAAGCATGAAATTCAGGGATCGCATTCAGCATCTCCCGATCATCGATCACAATAAAATGCCAGGGTTGCTCATTTCTGGCGGAAGGCGCCTGCATGCCCGCCCGCAACAGGTCCTGGATATCCTCTTCAGAGACGGGGTCAGGTTTGAAATCCCGGACGCTTCTGCGGGTTAGAATAGCTTGAAGGGTTTCCATCTTCACTCCTTGTTGACTGAATCAAAGCCAATGGCGTTGACATAAGAATCCATAAAACCCGGATAGGTGGTCAGTTCGACATAATCCATTTTTTCTACGATTTCCTTAGCGGCTTTTCGGCTGGGTTCATGAAAAAGCATCAGTTGAGCACCAGCGCCGGCAGCGTTCCCGATTTGACGGTAGCACGCCAGAGGTAATTTTGGGAACATGCCAATCCGGATGGCGCTGCGCAGGTCCAGATAAGTACCAAAAGCACCGGCGATGATGAAGGAGTCGATCTCCTCCGGCTTCGTGTCGGTCGCCATCAAAAGCGCGACCACACCCGCCCGGATGGCCGCCTTTGCAAGCTGGATTTCCCGAATATCCTCCCGCGTTACCAGGATACCCTTCCCTGTTCCGGACATATCGGCGGTGACGAGTACAATCGCACCGCCTTTTTCATGGCTCACCCGCTGGCAAGCCAGGTCGGTCAAACGCCCGCTGAAGTCGATCTGCCCGGTTCTGAACAACTCCGCCACCACATCCAGGATCCCGGATCCACAGATCCCGACCGGAGGTTTTCCGTCAACAGTCGCGATCTGCCACGCCGTATTATTGAACTGAGCCCGCTCAATTGCTCCCGGCACTGCCCGCATCCCGGCATGGATGTGCGCACCCTCAAACGCCGGGCCGGAGGCGCAGGAACAACTAACCAGACGGCCCCGCTTCGCCAGGCTGATTTCGGTGTTCGTCCCAATATCCAGAGCCACAGTGACTCCGGTTTGACTGGCGACCTCTCCTGCCAGCAGCATGGCGACATGGTCCGCGCCAACATAGCCTGCAATGTTCGGCGGGAGGTAAACCTGAGCGTTGGGGGCACAGCGTAAGCCAATCTCTCTGGCAGGGAAGCGGATGGCCTGCCGTACAGCGGGCACGTAGGGGGCCTGCCCCAATTGTCGCACCGGCAACCCCGCAACCAGATGGTGGATGGCCGTATTACCGACAAGGACCAGGTCCACAACCTGCAAGATATCCGCCCCTACCTGATCACACAGGTCGCTCAGGATTTCGTTGAGCGTCTCCACCACCCGTTGTTGCAGCTCCATGCGCTGAGACTCGTCCTGATTGGCATAGGCAATCCGGGCAACCACATCCTCGCCATAGGCGATCTGCGGGTTCATCGCGCCTCTTTTAGACACAGTTTGACCTGTCCCCAGATCCACCAGGTAAGCAGCCATCTTGGTTGTGCCAATATCCACAGCGAGTCCGTAGATGGCTTGCTCAGCCGGTAAAAAAGCCACCACCTCTCCGGTGTGGCCGAAGACGGCTTGCCCCTTCCAGTCCTCCTGGCGCATCAAGGAAGAGAATTGCTGCAAGACCGGGAGATCAACCGCATCATGATCCAAGGTTTGGGGAAAGGTTTGCTTAAATCGCTCCCAATCCGCTCGAAGATCATCCAATCCCGGCGGCGGAAGGGTAAATGGGACGGCTTTCACGCCCGGCGCAAAAGGTACATTGCGTAATTCGCCTTCCATTTGGAGCCGCTGGCTGGTTAAGAGAGATTCGGGAGGGACCTCAATTTTTAAGTCGCTTCGGGGAAAAGCCTGACAGGCTAACCGCCAGCCATTTACCATATCTTCCTGAGAAAAAAAATTCGCCTCAGCCTCTCCGATTTCTGAGAGAACACCGGAGACCAGACGGATCCTGCAGGCTCCGCAGACTCCTATCCCGCCGCAAACTGCTGCAAGCCCAATCCCTGCCTCCTGGGCAGCAATCAGGATCGAGGTGCTTTCATCCACCTCTATCTGGGCGCCAATGGGTTCAAAATCAAGCTGATAGGTTGTCATGGATTCTCTCGGTGAGACTGGGAGCTGCCTTGAATATGGAACTGCACCATCGGACTTTAAAGCTTATAACCAATCTTCCTGAGGAAATCCTTTCGCCAGGCAACGCCCTCTTCTCCCTCAACCTCTTCAGGACGCTTGCCATCCGCGACGCCCAGGATCGCCCTGCCCTCGCCGACATCCATCACCACAACGTCCGTGGGATTGGCAGTGGCACAGTAGATATGACAGACCTCCTGCACATTTTTGATCTGATTGAGGACATTGATGGGGAAAACCCCCTCCCTCAAAAAGATGATAAATGAATGACCTGCACCGATGTCTTTGGCATTCTCTTTGGCAAGTTCAATCAACGCCTCATCGGTGCCGCTCCAACGGATCAGACACTCGCCGGAGGCCTCGCAAAAGGCAAGCCCGAATTTGATGCCGGGGACACTGCTGACCAGGGACTCGTGGATATCTTCTACGGTTTTAATGAAATGCGCTTGACCCAGGATAAAATTCACCGCTTCTGGTTTTTGGATCCGAATATTCTTGATCTCCAAGATGCTCACTCCTCTCTGTATTAAGGTAATTTTAGCATACTTCATTGGGCGATATACAAAAAAGACATCCCGTCAAAGGGATGTCTTCTGTATTATAAAAACCAGACCTTAATCCGAAGCGTAAAGCTGCCGATGGACAGCGGACAAGGCTCTAACCTGCTCGCCAGCATGATACGAAGAACGTACCAGGGGAGAACTCTCCACCCATTTGAACCCCAGACCAAGCCCGAATTCCTTCAAAGCTTCAAATTCCTCCGGTTCGTAATAACGCCGGATGGGCAGATGCTTGCGGCTGGGCTGCAGGTATTGTCCAATGGTCAGGATATCCACACCCCAATGCCACAGGTCGCGCATCGTCTCCTGAACCTCTTCGAAGGACTCGCCCAGTCCAACCATGATACCGGACTTGGTCAACACATCTGCATTAATCTTGCGGGCATTCGAAAGGATCGTTTCTGACCATTCATAACGATCCTGCGGCTGGACCTGTTTAAATAGACGCGGGACTGTTTCAACATTATGATTAAGGATCTCAGGCCGGGCAGCCATCACAATCCGCAGAGCTTCAATACTGCCTTTGAAATCAGGGATCAGCACCTCCACCGAGCATCCCGGAAGGAGCTGCCGGATACGGCGGATAACCATCGCAAAGATCGGTGCGCCGCCGTCACGGCGTTCATCGCGATTGACGCTGGTGATCACCGCATGTTTGAGATCCATTTTCCTGACAGCCTGCGCCACCCGTTCGGGCTCGTGCCAGTCCATCATTTCTGGCCGTCCATGTTTGACATCGCAAAAACCGCAGGTACGGGTACAGACATCGCCCAGCATCAGGAAGGTAGCCGTCCCACTGCCCCAGCATTCGCCCATATTAGGGCAGCCGGCTTCTTCACACACTGTATGCAGGGATTTGCTCCGCATCAGGTGCTGTAAATTTTCGTAGTTTTCGCCGCTGGGCGCGCGGACCTTAAGCCAGGCTGGCCGCCGCAAGGGCGTGGTATCCATGACTTCCGGATTTATTCTATCTCTGGTCGGATTTGTCTGCATTGAACCTCCACAGAAATTATACTACAACACAAAGTCGGTTCAAAATTTCCTCCAGTACTAATTTTCTCCATGAACATGCCTGAACAATAATTCAGTTGCTTTACACCCATCATTCCCACACCGGGCATGAAGTGGTATAAAATAACACAGGAGATTCACTCACTATGGATTACGAACGAACAACCTGGCGTGTTATTGAACACCCTCCCGCTAAAGGGGCCTGGAATATGTCTGTTGACGAAGCCATTCTGGAAGGCGTCTATTCCGGCAAATCCCTCCCGACTCTGCGACTTTATGCCTGGGATCCGGCCTGCCTCTCCCTGGGACATGCCCAGCCTTTTGAGGAAGTCGATCAAGGCGCCCTTGCTGAGAACGGCTGGGATGTCGTCCGGCGGCCCACCGGCGGGCGTGCAATCCTGCATGTGGATGAGCTTACCTATGCCATCATTGCGCCAGAAACTGAACCTCGTGTCGCTGGCGGTGTGCTGCAGAGCTACCTCCGCTTGTCACAGGCCTTGCTGGAAGCGCTGAGATTGATAGGTCTTTCACCCAAGGCCAATGAAAAAGACTCCGAGGATAAATCCTCGAAAACCAACCCGGTCTGTTTCGAAGTGCCTTCCAATTATGAGATCACGGTCCAGGGCAGGAAGCTGATCGGATCAGCGCAGGCCCGCCGAAAAGAAGGTATCCTGCAGCATGGCGCATTGCCGCTCTATGGTGACCTGACCCGCATAATCACGGCCTTGAATTTTAAAGATGATGATTCTCGCGGTCGGGCCAAATCACGCCTGCTGGATCATGCAACAACCGTGGAAGAGGAACTGGGATATAGGCCTACCTGGGCCCAGGCAAGCAAGGCTTTCAGGAAGGCGTTTGATTCCACCCTGAATTTGGACCTTGTGCGAGGGGATCTGACGGTCAGGGAGAAAGCTCGAGCTGAGCAGTTGATCACGGAGAAATATGCCAATGCATCCTGGACCAAAAGGATTTAACAACATGAAACCGCTAGCCGAGCGCAAACTAATAATCGTTTTGGGTATCCTGATCATCTTCGGATTGATCACGGGTTCCTGCACCTCAGTCAGCCCGACCCCGGAACCCACAATGACAGCCACGCCGACATCCGTCATTCAGGAAGCCCTTACAGCAACACTTACTCCGACTGCCCGGCCTTCGCCAACGCCCACCCTGCCGCCCCTGGGCAGCGAGGGGAATCCTGTAAAGATTGGATTTATCCTGCTTCCGGAGCAAATAGACGAGATTGAAGCCGCTGAGGATATCGCCTTCCTGATTGGACGAGATACGGAATATGCCGTTGAGAGCCTGATCTACCCCGACTTTCAAAGCCTGTCAACGGCAATCATTGACGGAGATGTGGACCTCTTTTGGCTGGAACCGCTGCAATACCTTTATCTCCATCAAGTTGGTGCTGCGAAAGTCCTGCTGATGACAAACCGGATGGGCGTTTACGCTTATGGTATCCAGTTCATGGCAAACCAGGCTCGCGGGTTCAGGACCTATTTCAACCCGGAAACCCAGGAAAACATAGGGGATTCGCTAACGGCCTTACAGCAATTCGCCGGAACCCGCCCCTGCTTCCTGAATCCCCAATCTCTACCGGGTTACTTTGTCCCGTTGGGGATCCTGGCAAACACCAGCACCCCGACGCTTGACCCGGTCTTGGCCTATACCTACGATGCCATCATACGAGCGCTCTATATCCGGGAGATTTGCGACTTCGGCGTTGGTTACACCCACCTTGGCGATCCACTGACAGCCGCCAATCTCATTCAGGATCTTCCCGATGCGCCGGAGGTCATTGACGTAATCTGGCAGACAGATGCCATCATTCCCAACATCAACCTGTCGACCTCCCCCAATCTCCCCCTATATATGCAGCTCCGATTGCAGGAAGCCTTCCTGGACCTCAAAGACAATCCCGAAGGGTTTGTCCTGCTTACCAACGCCCTGAACGTCCAAGTCGAAGCATTAAAAGAAGTTGGCGATGGGTTCTACAACCCCCTGAGAGAAGTTATCATCCCTCTTGAACTTGACCTTCAAGCCATCACGGTTCGTAATTAAAAGCTATCAAATGATCAGAAAATTATTACGCCTTCTCTTTCACACGTCGATCTATCTGGTAATCGGTGCGTTCTTTCTGACCGGCCTGCTCCGGGTCTGCACGCTAATCTACGCAACGCCGAAAACTTTTCTAGTCAATGAAGCATCTCCCAAACCCGTTGCCCTTGTCCTAGGCGCAGGGCTTAACAGAGATGGCACGCCAGGCATTGTCCTGCAGGATCGGGTGGAAAAAGCGGCAGAACTCTATTTCTCTGGCAAAGTTCAAAAGCTGCTTATGAGTGGGGATAACAGCACGATCTACTATGACGAACCAGGCGCGATGCGGGATTATGCGCTTTCATTAGGCGTACCTGAGGAAGACATCGTTCTTGATTTCGCCGGAAGGCGCACCTATGACAGCTGCTATCGCGCCAAAGCGATCTTTGGTGTGGATAATCTGATCGTTGTCACCCAGGCCTTTCACCTTCCCCGGGCTTTGTTGCTATGCAACAATCTGGGAATTGATGCTTCCGGTGTCCCGGCGGACGATGAAAATTACCGCCTTCAAAGTTACACTTACTGGTGGGTTCGCGAGATTTTCGCAACGCAAAAGGCATATTGGGATGTTTTCATCACCCCACCCGAGCTTATCCTGGGTGAACCCGAACCCATTTTCCCTGAACAAACCAATTGAATTATAGTTTTTTTACGATAATGGCATCAATATTGCAATCATAGGAGTGACCATGAATAGAGAAGAAGCACTCGCGATTGTCAACCAGTATGTCAGCAACCCAAACCTCGTGAAACACATGCTCGCTGTTGAAGCGGCAATGCGGTTTTACGCCAGAAAATTTGGCGAGGACGAGGAAAAATGGGGGGTGACAGGGCTGCTACACGACTTTGATTGGGAGGTTCATCCCACCATGGAAGAACATCCTGCTGCGGGAGAACCCATCCTTCGCGATCTCAGTGTGCCTGAAGAAATTATCCGCGCCGTTCAAAGCCACGCAAGCCACACCGGCGTTCCGCGTGAAACCTTGATGGAAAAGGCGCTCTTTGCCTGTGACGAAATCACAGGGTTAATCACCGCCGTTGCACTGGTCAGGCCTTCAAAGGCATTGTTTGACCTGAAAGCCAAATCGGTCAAGAAGAAATGGAAGGATAAATCCTTTGCTGCCGGTGCAAACCGGGAAGAAATTGAACAGGGTGCAGCGGAACTGGGGATTGACCTTTGGGAACATGTTCAAAACGTAATCAAAGCCATGGATGCGATAGCAGAGGATCTGGGCCTGGCGGGTTCCCCTGAGAAAGAACCATAAGGGTGTAAAAATGACTTTGACAGGAAAAGGTTACTATATCTGGCAGGTTCGGAAATGCGAAAACGGTGATCCTGACCGCATCGCTACCCTCGCACGTGAGGCGAACCTCTCTCATGTGCTGGTCAAAGTCGCAGACGGCGCCTTTCCGTATAACATTGATCTGGACAATGGCTATGACTATGCCCGGCCTGTGATCAAAAAGCTTCAGGCCAACAATATCCAGGTATTCGGCTGGCAGTATGTATACGGGGATTATCCCAATCAGGAAGCGGAGATCGCGGTTAAACGTGCCCTTGAGCTCGGTGTGGATGGTTATGTGGTCAACGCGGAAATCGAGTATCAGACCGGTAACAAAGCCCCCGCCGCAAGCCGTTATATGAGCATTTTACGCAGTAACCTGGGGGCCATGCCCCTTGGAC
>CAZXRL010000064.1:0-13105 GCA_964643275.1 uncultured Candidatus Brevefilum sp. | reverse complement strand
CGGCATCGCCCACAAACACCGGGCACAAGGATTGAAACAACCCCTCCTCCCTGACCTGTGCCAGTTCTTCTTCGATGCCGATATCAAGGCCCAGCAACCCGGGGCAGGTCAGGTCCCCATGCAGCTCCGTAAAGCTGTCCTGAAATCTCACTGCCAGATCATAACAGGCGTATTTTTTATCTTCGTCATAAGCCGCAATTCCCCGGGCCAAACCAATTGCCATCAGCCCGCCGCTCACCGCGCCGCAGACCTGGCCATTATGCCCCATGCCGCCGCCAAAAGGTGTCGCTACCCTGAATGCCGTTTCAAGGTTCATCCCCATGCGTTCTGCATACACGCCAAAGACCGACTGGGCGCAATTATAATGCTGCTCAAAAAACAACCGGGCTTCCGATTCCAAACTCATCTTATAACTCCTGAGAATAAATTGGCAAGATAGTTTATTTTGTACTGCTGGTAGTCATCAGGCTCTCAACCGCTTCCCGGGTGGGCAGCGAGGGTTGAGCGCCGCGTTTGGTCGCTGCCAGCGCGCCAGCGGCCATGCCATATCTGACTGCTTCGATCAATGGTTTGCCCTCCGCCAGGGCAACCGACAGCGCGCCATTGAAAGCATCCCCCGCTGCGGTCGTATCCACTGCGGTGATCTCATGCGCCGGCAAATGCTGGTCAATTTCCTCAGTGATCACCCTTGCGCCGTTGGCCCCGAGCGTCACAACAAGGTTCTTGACCCCCATATCCAATACCTTCCTAATTGCTTTCTCAATGTCCTCCTCGTCGGCCAGTAAGGCCAGTTCATTTTCGTTAGGAGTCAACACATCCACATTTTCCAGCAAAGCTTTGGGGAGCGGCTGCGCAGGGGCTGGATTCAACACCACCGGCACATCATAAGCCTTTGCCAGATTTGCCGCTGCAATGACCACTTCCATCGGACACTCCAACTGCATCAAGAGTAAATCCATCTCACGCATTAAAGGCCGGGTATTATTCACATCCTCAGTATTTACCTGATAATTTGCGCCGGATGCCACCACGATCAGGTTCTCTCCATCCGCTGCGACAGCAATCATGGCAATCCCAGTGGGCGCTTCCATATCCTTGATGACATGGGTGGTCTTGATGTTGTCATCAACCAGTCCCTGAATCAGCGTGTCACCAAAATTATCATTACCAACCCTGCCAACCATGATCACCTCTCCCCCCATCCGAGCCGCAGCAACGGCCTGATTGGCACCTTTGCCGCCAGGAAACGTCTCAAAATCACCCCCCAAGACCGTTTCACCGGGGACAGGGGCGTGAGGCACACGGACAACCAGGTCCATATTAATGCTGCCAACAACGAGTATCTTTGACATCTAAGTTCCTACTTTCTTCTGTTCTTTGCGTTGTCATTCATATCACGACTCGGCCGAGCAATCCTCAATCTCCCTCATCCTGCTCATCCATGACGCCATCATCATGATCTTCCACCTCAGTCTCTTCCTGCCCCTCTTTCACCTGGTCAACGTCCTCGGCCTCGGAGTCTTTGACCGGGAAGTACCGGGTGGTGTCAACAGTTTCATCCCCGTCACGTGCAAAATCCATCAAATCAGGCGTTTCCATCTGCCGGGGTTCCTCCGGTTCCAATTCGGGTTGGCTGGACGCCAGCCAGATGGCTATAATGATGCCATAAAAGCCCCAGAAGAGTAAGAAGCGGGCGTAGGGCACATTGATAAAGGGCTTGTTGAGTTGATTGAAGGAATGGATGTTGTTGGTGGTGACGGATGTCACACCAGAGAGCCAGAATTGTGAGAACAACCAGGGTTCATCAATCGTATAAACATTGACTCCCAGGCCTTCGTTCCGATAGGCCCGGATTTCTTTGGCAAGGATGCCCGTATCCACATTCACAATCTCATACTGCATTTCCAAAACTTCATCCGGTGTGAGGAGATCCTCACTTGACACACCAACAACCCGAGTCATTTGCGGCGCTTCATCAACCACAATTTGAACCTGTGGAGAATCTACCAGGAACCAGACATCGCCATTCATGCGTGCTTCACGGCAGGTCTCAAGAATTATCTCAAAGAAACGCTCATAATAAGGATGGCTCTCAGCCGGAGGGCGCATATCAAACATGATCACCATGTCATTATTTTTGACAACTTCCAAAGCTTCAGAAAGGGTGGGGATATGCTGACCTTGATCAATCGCTAATTGCGATTGTGATACAAGGCCATCCTTGATCGTCTCATAAGGATCAGATTGAAGGAACCACAATCCAGCATTAAGTTGTTTGAGTTCTTCAATTGTGAAACTGGAAACAGGGTCGTCCACCCTGTCAGGGAAGACTTCTGAGATGTTCGTTGTTCGTGCCAGGGTATCATCATGCATCAGGAAGGGTACGCCATCCAGGCTGATGCGCACATCCGTCTCAAAGCCTAATGCCTGATGGGCAGCTGCTAATTCCGCTGATGCCAGGGTGTTCTCGGGGGCAAGCATGGAAGCGCCGCGATGCGCCAAAAGAGCAGGCCGGGTCGGTAAACTACCTTGATACGCCCAATTGGGAGGAAACAAGGCAGGCACCAGCCAAAGGCCAACGATCAGAACCAGCGAGAGCGCAATCCCAACCGTCCAGGGCCATTTCCTGCCTTTTGTTACCTGTACTTTTTCTCTAAAATTGAGAACCAACCTGCGTAACCAGATTGCGGCAAACAAAAACAGGACCGCATCACTCACAATCCGCACCAGGTTCAATAAGTGGACCAGGACGCCTTTCTGGGCTGGATTCTGGTTTAGAATCACATAAAAAGCGCCATAAAAACCGGCGGTAAAAACCAGCCACACAATAAAGAAAATCCAGTTTCTGGCAGAGGGCGTCCATCTCCCTTTCCGCAAAGCAAACTGGATTTTGATCAGCCGGATCAGACTCCATAACCCGATGAAGGCCGTCAAGATGATGACAATTGTGGTGTAAGGCAGGTTCAAACCAGTCAGGTCCGCAACGAACCGGTCAACATCACCCCGAAACCGTCCAACCGCGACCCAATAGACGATAAAAAATACACAATGAAGTAATAAAAGAAAAGCCAGCAGATAATGTAATCGCAGTTTATGTCGGTTTTTTGTGCCAGTAATTTCCGCCATTTACAGCTCACTCCATTTGTCTGGTCGGTAAGTACTATCATTATAGTCAGAAACTGGACATTTTGAAACTAAAGATAACTGAATCCGTAAGAATCACCGCCAAAATTCTAAGCAGATCAATGATAACAAAGTTTATTATCCGACGTTTGATTCAACCGATTAAGTTTTTTATGGGTAATGACCCCAGGAAAATTTCGTAATATAACATTACAGAACCAAGCGCCCCAACAGGATGGTACAATCATTTCACACCGATCTTATTAAAAAAGTTTTCTCAATGAGCAATTCCATCAACATCATCAAACGATATTTCAAAGGGAAATTTCGAGCGGATCTGAGCGCCGGGACGACAGTCGCCATGATCGTCATCCCCCAATCTTTGGCGTATGCATCAATTGCGGGGATCAACCCAATTTTCGGTTTGTTCACTGCTATCGTGCCGACCATCATCGCCGCTGTTTTTGGAAGTTTCCCTTTCCTGATAACAGGACCCACCAATCCCACCGCCCTGGTTACTGCCAGTGTATTATTGGGATACGCAGGTCGTGCCGATTATTTCGAGTTGGTCTTTGCTCTCGCGATTATCGCTGGTCTCTTCAACATTGTCTTTGGTTTGCTGAAGCTGGGGGGAATCACCCGCTATATTTCAAACTCGGTTCTGGTTGGTTTTCTCACTGCCGCAGGTGTGCTGATCATTGCTAGTCAATTAGGAAGCTTGTTCGGAATTGAGCTTTCAAAGGAAGGTGGGCTATGGGGGATCGTTTCCGGCTTAGGGTCCAACCTTCAAAAGGTGAATGTTTTCTCTTTGCTAATTGGCATTACCGGTATCGTCATGATGCTGTTTATCCGAAAATTGAACCGCAAGTTACCTGCCTCACTGATCACCGTCTTATTAACATCCCTCCTGGTCTATCTCCTGAAATGGAATGACAGCCTGGGTGTAAAGCTTGTGTTGGATATCGGCCTCCCCGAACAAATTCGCTTGGGCTTCCACATTCCGAACCTTTCCTTGCAGGATTTTGCTTCACTCGGTTTCTCCGGGTTAGCAGTGGCTTTGTTTGGTTTTATGGAGACAATATCCATTTCCAAATCAATGAGCCAGATGACAGGAGAAGACCTGGATCCCTCACGCGAGATGTTAGGACAGGGATTGGCTTCCTTTGTCGGTGGCTTCTTTCAATGTATGCCTTCGGCAGGTTCCCCCTCCCGCACGGTTGTCAATGTGGTCAGCGGCGCAAAAACCAGATGGGCCGGCGTAATCTCGGGAATCAGCGTCTTGACCTTTTTACTGCTGTTCTCCGGTCTGCTTGGGTATATTCCCATCGCCACCCTGGCAGCGATTGTGATCGTTTCCGCCGCTGGATTGATCAATATCGGACTTATCAAACTGACCTGGCAGAGCCGCATCCAAAGCCGGGTGGTCATGGTGCTGACCCTTGTATCCACCCTGATCCTGCCGATGGAATATGCAATCTATATCGGCATCCTTTCCTCCATTTTGATATTCCTGGGAGAAAGCGGTCAGGTCAAATTGAGCTATATCATCGAGAACGACGATGGACAATTTATTGAATTACCCATGGATCGAATTGAAGAACGTAAACCTCAAATCGCCATCGTCAATATCGAAGGTGATCTTTATTTTGCTGCGGCTGAGGGTCTCCAACACCAGATTGAGCGGATCCTGGAAATGGATATTAAAGTGCTGATCATGCGGTTCCGCAGGACGCATCTGCTGGCCAGTACAGGGATTATGACGTTGGACCATTTGATCCGCTCCGCCAGAAAAAAAGACGTTAAAGTCCTGCTTTGCGGTATTCACGATGAAATCCGGGAACCTTTGGAAAGCGCCGGCATTCTCAGGATTGTCGGAGGTAATCACAGTTTTAGTGCCAAAGAACAGCTGTTCGTCTCAACCCAGGAAGCGCTGAAAGAAGCAAAAGCTCTTATTAAAAACAAAACCGTACCAAGTTCTGAAGAGTGAACGGAAAGAGACCTGATGACCAAGCCAACCCCTGCCGACTCCAACAATAAGTCAAATTTTCCTCAGAAGGAGGAAGCCAAATATGATGCCCTGAGGCTGCATGCCTATTATCAGGGCAAGATGAGCACCCTACCCAAATGCCCAGTCCATGGGATTGAGGATTTTTCAATCTGGTACACGCCCGGGGTTGCAGATCCCTGCAGAGCCATTGCAGCCCAGCCAGACCGGGTCTATGACCTGACCAACAAAGGAAACCTTGTCGCCATCATCAGCGACGGATCGCGGGTGCTGGGACTGGGAGATATCGGCCCGGAAGCCGGACTGCCTGTGATGGAGGGGAAAGCCCTACTTTTTAAGTATCTGGGCGGCGTGGATGCAATCCCCATCATGCTCGAGGTGGATCGTGCGGAAGACTTCATTGAGACCGTCCTCCGGCTCCAGCCCGGATTTGGCGCGACCAATCTGGAAGACATTGCGCAGCCCAAATGTTTTGAGATCCTGAAGCGGCTTCGGGAAAAATGCCGGATACCCGTCTGGCATGACGACCAGCAGGGCACAGCAACCGTCACGCTTGCCGGCCTGATGAACGCTCTCAAAGTCGTGCAAAAAAGAAAAGATGAGATCCGGATCGTCTTTATCGGTGCCGGCGCGGCAGGCATCGCATGTTCCCGCCTGATCTTCGCCTGGGGCGTTGATCCGGGGCGGGCCGTCATGGTCGATGCAGAGGGGATTCTTGGCGCACATCGGAAAGACTTCCCAAAAGGTACGCCCCAATACCAGCTTTGCCAGAGCACCAATCTGGAAGAATGCAAGGGCGGCATCCCCCAAGCGCTTGAGGGCGCGGATGTCGTCATCGCCTATTCCAAACCCGGACCCGGCGTCATCCTGCCGGAGTGGATTGAAACCATGGCGGAACGGCCCATTGTCTTCGCCTGTGCGAATCCCGTCCCGGAGATCTGGCCCGAGGACGCAAAAGCGGCTGGTGCTGCTGTTGTCGCGACAGGGCGGTCAGACTTTCCCAATCAGGTGAACAATGCCCTGAGCTTCCCCGGCATTTTTCGCGGCGTCCTTGATGTGCGCGCCAGGACGATCACAGACGAGATGTGCTTTGCCGCCGCAGAAGCTTTAGCGAACAGCCTCAATGGCCCTGATGAGGAGCATATCCTGCCAAAAATGACGGATATGGTCATCTATCCGCTCCAGGCCGCCGCAGTGGGGATCAAAGCCCAGCAGCAGGGTCTTGCCCAGGTGCAAATGGATTATGATGCCCTGCTGAACCGCGCGGAGTTCATGATCGGCTCAGCGCAGTCCGCGACCGATGTCCTGATGAACGAAAGATGCATCCCACCATTTCCTGAAGACTGAGAGATGAGACCATCCCGATAGGATGAAGTACAATATTGTAAAGATCACCGAAAATTGATCCAACGGAGGATAAATGACGGAACAAAAAAAGAGGCAACCGAACCTGCCCCTGCTCATGCCGGTGGGGCTGCTGATACTTGAGATTATCGTATTCCTCGTGATGTGGTTGGCAGGGTACGAAATCAACCAGACTCTGTTTTTCTTTTTCATCCTCCTGGGTTTGTTTCTACTTTATCAGATTGCCAAACAGCTGTTTTCTGTTTTGCGGGTTCGCAGTGCTGTCAAAGGATTGGAGAATGCCAGAGCCAGGCTTGAAGCCGGCCAGCCGATGGCAGCTATTGCCGAGTGGAAGAAACTGCTCCTCGGCCTGCCAAGAGATAAATATCTGGAAGTCCTCGCGTTGATGGAAGAGACCTATCAAAATGAAGATATGCCAAAAGCAGCCCAACAGGTCAAACAAATCCACTCAGAATCGATTGCGTTCTTTAATACGACCCAAAATGTAAAGAAAATCACAACAAAGGAACGCCGTGACTGGCAGACAAAGGCTCTGGAACTTCGGAGTATGATCAAAGCCCTGCCCGAGGAATAGAACGGGATAACCCTGAAAAATGAAGCTATGAGGGAGATTGCCTGATGCCCAGACCAGATTTGACATTTTTTACAGAGCTAGACAGTGAAGCGCTGAGCACATTATTTGAGGATAAAACGATCCTTGAAAAACTATTGACGCTTGAAGCGTCACTCAGCCTTGGGATACTGGACCTATCCGAACAGCGCGCCGAAGTTGTCAAACGATTGAATGCTGCTGGGATCCCCGTGGTCGCCTGGCTGTTATTACCGGAAGAGGATGGGTACTGGTTCAATATTGACAACTATGAAAAAGCCGCCGCCCGCTACATCAGCTTCAAAGCCTGGACGAGGAAACACAATTTGCAATGGGCCGGCGTCGGGCTGGATATCGAGATGAATATCAACGATCTCCGGCAGGTGATGGCGCGACATCAGGCCGACAAGTTTGTGGCAACCCTCTTCCAGCGATATCTGAACAAAAACCGGGTCACCCGAGCCAGGCGTGTCTATCAGGCACTGGTCAACGTGATCCGTTCTGATGGGTATCCCGTTGAGAGTTACCATCTCCCGATCATTGAGGAAGAACGCCACGGCAGATCCACGGTCCTGCAACGAACGCTCGGTCTGGTGGATGTTCAAACCGACCGCGAAGTGCTAATGCTCTATTCCAGCTTCCTGCGACCGGATGGCGCTGCCGTCCTGTGGAGCTATGCTCCCAATGCGGATTCCATCGGCGTGGGCAATACCGGCGGCGGCGTTGATGTGGAAGGCGTGATTGACCTCGAACCGCTTTCCTGGGAAGAATTTTCACGGGACCTCCGGTTGTGCGTGATGCGCAATAAGCCTGTCCACATCTTCTGTCTTGAAGGGTGTGTTGCACAGGGCTTCCTATCCAAACTGGAAGATTTCGATTGGGATAAACCCGTTCCGATTCCGGAAAGGGTCAACAAAGTGAAAATGCTGCGGACCGGGGGCGCGGCCTTGCTCTGGCTGCTGGAACGCCCCTGGGTCATCTTGCTCACCCTTGCGACCTTTATCGGACTTGGCTTCCTCTTCAAACGCAGCCAAAAGGATTGACCTGTTGAACAGGTTGTTATCCAAAACAAACCTGTTGTGATAATCTCGCTCAAACAAGATAAAAATTCAGGTGGCTTTACTTTCGCCTGACACCAGGTTCGTGTCGAAAAGAATTATCGAGCCAGGCAATCTATATTAATTCCCCCGCAACATTTCCTGTATCTCATTTTCCCAGACCTTGATTTACTTTTCTTTCAATATAAAAATTTCGTTCTGAAAATCTATATGGTTTCTCTTCATGTAAATATTGTTTGATATAATTTATTTAATTTATTGAAGACAATGCAGGCTTGCGCGATCCTTTTTATGAGTGTCACGAACTTGTAGATGAAAGACATTTGATCATGCACCATTTGAAAGCCGGAACCATCAATCATATTTCATCCACCTGCTTTTACCTCCCAAATAAGAGAATTACTCGCATGGCGGCATTGATGAATTAAACCACACCTTTCCTTTAGGATCCTACTTTTACTACATAGGGAAAAGGATAAGCCAATGGCTGAAGAACACGTCACACTTTTTAATAATGCCCTGGACGAATGGGAAATTGCCGCTAAAGAGCAAAACATGAGCGCCTATAATAATGCTATCTCGCTCATGCTCCTGGCTATTAAAAAATCACCGGAGCCGATTGCCAGAATACACGCTTATCTAGCCAGGGCTTATTATGAAGCTGCCGATTGCCAGCTGCAACAGCCAGGCCGGCATAGTGAAAAACAATTTTTTCAACTCATCAATAATGCATTGAGGTATGCGGATTCTGCCCTTAAAATTGACCCGCTTGAGTTCAGGGCTCAGCTTGTAAAAACCTTTTTGTCAACTCGTAAACTGGGAATCGGATTATTTTTTAGAAGAGAATTGAATCGTCTTAAAGAAATCTATGACCGCGCCTTCTCTGAATACTACGTGGACGCATCGGAATACTGTCAATTTACCAAAGACCTGCTGAATATCGCAGATTATTGCATCAACGACAATAAAAAGGCTATCGCAAAAGATATTTTTACCAGTATCCTGAATGTCAACCTGGATGACCTGGACTATGATGACCTTTCTGATGATGGAAAGGTCGAAGTCGGACTAGAGGTCGCAAAATTACGATCACTGGCGGAAGGCCGTCTGATGATGTTGACTTAATCAATGAATTATTCCGGCCCAAGTGTTCATTTCAAGGAGAAATATTTGCATACACATCAATCTTAATCATCGCACTTAAAATCTAATTTTATAAGAAAGAGGGACTGAAAAGATGAATTTAACACACCGTCTATGATGTCCCAAGAAAAAATTGATCGATTGGCAGCATTGATGAATTACACTCTGCCTTTCCTTCAGGATATATCATACACAACACAGGGAAAAGGACAAACCAATGGCTGAAGAACACGTCACAATATTTAGCAATGCCATGAACGAATGGGAGGTTGCCACTGAACAGCAAAGCATGAACGCATTTAACAATGCGATCTCACTCATGCTCCTGGCAATCAAAAAATCGCCAGAGCCTTTTGCAAGAATGTACGCTTTTCTATCCATGGCTTATTATGAAGCAGGCATCTGCCAGGCACAACAACCAGGGCGCAATAGTGAAAAACAAGCCAAACAACTCATCGATAATGCAATTAGTTATGCGAATTCTGCCCTCGAAATTGAACCACTTGAGTTCAGAGCGCAACTTGTCAAGACCTATATTGCAAGTGACAAACTTTTATATTTGCAGGGCGGTGTTTCCAATCTGATCCCACGTGCGGGGATATCCGCTGCCGGCGTGTTGGAATTCTTTGGCCGGGCTGCCTCAACAGGCGTTGCCGCAGGTAAAGTGGGTGCTTCCCAGATTAAATTTAAAGGAGAAGTAAAGCATCTCCAGGAAATTTATGATCAGGTTTTCTCCGAATATTTTATGGATGCAACAGAATTTTGTTACTTCACCGAACAATTGTTGAATATTGCAGATTATTGCACCAATAACAAGCTTGCTGGTGCAAAAGAGATTTTCACCAGTATCGTAAACGTTAACCCGGATGACCTTAAATATGACGATCTCTCTGATGATGGAAAGGTCGAAGTCGAACAAGAGGTCGTAAAATTACGATCACTGGCAGAAGGCCGTCTGATGATGTAAGCACAATCAATAAAACCTAGCCCAAGCATTCATTTTAAGGAGCAAAAATGGCAAACACATTAATCCTTGTTGATCGGTTGGATTACCCCATTCGTAAAGTGACGGCAACATTGGTTTGGCGCGGGGGCGGCTATAGCCGTGTATGGGTGGACGATTCCGGCCGCGGTCAATTCAATGGTACCGGTATAGTAATCACTGTCAGGATCCCGGGGGAAGATTTAGATGTTTACAAAACTGTGAACGGCTCCACAACCGTCGTTGCAAAATCAGACCGCAACCACTAACTCAACAAATCTTACTGGCTAGCTGCTAATAACTAAAAAAACTCCCGGCAGATCAATTCCGGGAGTTTTTTGTTTCGTGTTTATCCAGATCTGTGATTCAGGTCAGCTTTTCGAGCTTCTCTCTCTTCTCCTGATGCAGTGCCAGCACCTTTTCCTGCATCTCCTTCAAGCGTTTTCCCCTGAGCGGATACCAGACCAGCAATAATGCGCCCAGCAGGCAGGCAACCCCCGGGATCACACCGCTGAAAAGCTTGATACCCAGGATGGCCTCCATCGGCTGGTCCAGAAAGATCTCTCCAAGATTGGACGCCCGGGTGATGAAACTTGTTCGCTCCAGGATGAAGGGCGTGATCCAAATGGCAATGGATTGAGCGGGTTTTGTGATCAGGGCGTTGACGCCGAAGAAAGCGCCCTCCCGCCTTGCGCCGGATCTCAGTTCATCTTCATCCGCCACCTGAGCAAACAGGATATTGGTCAGGGTCTGAGGCCCTGCCAGGCCAAGGCCGGCCAGGGCAATGCAGACCGGGATCAGTGCTTTGGGCACAAATGCAACCGAAATCAGACCCACGCCGGCAAGCACCAGCAGGAATTGCTGCGCGCCGACCACACCCAGCCACCTGCGGAACAGGGTCGTCAGTGGAATACCGAGGATCAGGGGAATGAACAGGAACGCCAGCAACTGCATGGCCGGCCACTGGAGCACATAATCCGCAAGATAAAAGATCGATCCAAGGATCAGCGAACTCATCAGGATTGCCATAAAGTTTTCAGCGACAAGGACCAGAAAAGATTTACTCGTGAAGGTGAATTTGATCGCATCCCATAACGGTACAGGGTCATCCACAACGGAAAATTCCGGCCGTTCCTTGACCTTGAACGTCGTAATCAGGATCAGGATCATACTGACAACCCCGACGATGATCATCGCCACATAAAGCGGGACGAGAGATGTCTCTCCAGCCTTCGGGCGGACCATATCCGGGATCAGGAAACCCAGGAGCGTTCCAAGCATGGCAAAAAGAGAACTGGAGATTTGCAGATCATTCCGATGCGCATCCGATTCGGCCACTTCTGGCAATAGTGCAGAATAAACCAGGCCAATGATCGTATAGAACGTGTCATAAAGCAGCATGGTGACCAGCATCCACCAGAACAAGGCCTGCTGTCCTGCCTGGGGTGGCGCAAACCACACCAGGATGAATGTCAGCGCCAGGAAAGGCGCGGTAAAGCGCATATACGGGATCCGCCGGCCGTGTTTGCTGCGGGTGTTGTCAGTGATATATCCGAACAACGGGTCGTTGATCGCATTCCAGAGCGCATAGATCGTGGCGGCAATTCCAATCCAGCGTGCGCCCAGGCCAAGGTAGTCCTGATAAAAAATCGTTAGAAGGCCGCCGTAAATCCCTGAAATCAGGGACGTCCCCAGCGCAGCCACCCCCCAGTAAAATTTATAGCTAAAAGTCAGTTTAGCGGGTTTGGGTACAGCTTGTTGGCTCATGAAGGTTCTCTCCTTTAGATAATTGAAGGATTAATTGGAGTCCGGCATCAATTCTTTAAGGGCGCGATAACCGACAACCTGGATTCCCTCATTCTTAATAAAATCGCGGGTGGCATCGCTGGTAAAGGTCTCATAATCCGCGACCCGGCATTCCCATGAATCTGTGATCCTGCGCAGCTCCGGCGTGTCTTTTGAGGGATGGATAATGAAGTGCGTGATGCCGGGCTTCAGGGCACCAAGCGCCTGTCTGGCCTGCTCAAAACGGTTCTCCGCTGAGACAAGTTCCAGCCCGGATAGACCATCCAGGAGCGGGATACCCATTTCCTCCAGCATGGTCACCATGCCGGCGATCATCTGCGCCGTTTCGCCATCCACACTTTCCTGGGCAATAAGGTCGGCAGCCGTCAGGCGGGGGATCATCGGGGGCAGCCCATACTTGATCGCAAGCTGCACATAGCCGGGGATGAACGCGGGATGCGCGACGGAACCCATGTGGGTGTCAATATGGGTGAGGTTGATCCCTTCCGCCAGGGCGCGGCTGACCTGCGCCTCCAGTTCAACCGCCGCGGCATCAGGATCTGCATTTCCCCAGACCGCTTCAGACGTTTTGTAAAAGAACCCCTGCCCGTCCATCAACCCGGATTGAGTGTCCCGGGTACTGATCGGCCCCCAGCGATAGGTCTCCCATTCAGAGGTCAGGGTCAGGTGTGCGCCAAGGTCGGCTTCCGGATGGGCTTTTGCGTAACCGGCGGCTTCAAGGAACCACGGACACGGCACCATCACCGCGCCGCTTGAGATCAGGCCGTAATCAACCATGTCCGCAAAGGCGTCCACAGACGCCTGGCACATCCCAATATCATCCGTGTGAATGATCGCCACTCTGTCATCATTTGAAAATCCAAGTTTCTTTAAGACTGGGTTGGGTTCCATAAAATTCTTCTCCCTTTGGTGAGGTGGATAAATCAACAACACCCCAATTATATATAGAAATCGGTTCACATGAAGTCATGAAAAAGATCTGATTATGGAGCTTCACCCGGTTTCCCCTCAATCACATACCGCCATCTGCTCAA
>CAZXRL010000063.1:0-13192 GCA_964643275.1 uncultured Candidatus Brevefilum sp. | reverse complement strand
CGAAGTTTGAAAAAATGGCAGGTTCCAGCCTTGATTGCAGCCGGTATTTTCGGTAGTTTGACGAACACCGTCTTGGTGCTGGGGATGATCGGTGTCTTGGGGTTCCTGCCCTGGGCGGCACTCCCGGCAATTGTGCTTGCCAACGGCCTGCCGGAAGCGGCAGCCTCGGCTGTCCTTGTTGTAGCGGTCGTGGCGATCTGGTGGCAAATCGAAAAGGGGGGACGAAAGCAGGGGGCGGATCTTTAGAGGAACCTTCCTGACAGGACAAGCAACAGACTCATAATTAGTGAAACTGTAATTAATAACCCATCCTGCCAGATAAAATTGAGATCATAATAGCTACTGCGATGTTCGGCAGCGTTAAAACCACGGGATTCCATGGCCATGGCCATGATTTCCGCGCGTTTAAGGCTGGTGACAATCAGAGGAACGATCAGCGGCAGTACCCGTTTGACCTGCCGGATGGGGTTGAATCCCCGCTGCTCCCAGTCTCCGCCGCGGGAGGCCTGCGCTTTTGCAGTTTTCTCAGCAATTTCTGCGATCAGGGGGATATACCGCAGGGTGATCTGAACGACCATGGTGAGATCGTTGACCGGAAAACGGATCACCTCCAATGGCTTGAGCAGGTAAAACAGCGCTGTGGTGACCTGTGAGGTAGAAAGTGTCATTACCAGGGCGTTGATCAGGGCGATCAGCACGACGAATTTGACGACCAGCATGGCTGCGCTTTGGACAGCCGCTTGAGCGACTTCGAACCCGAAAAGAGTCCAAAGTACAGCTCCCGGGTCAGCAGCCCGGAAGAAAAAAATCTGGAGTACGGCAAGGATCAGGATGAAGATGATCGCCTTTTTGATCCCATTCCACGCTGGCCTGAGGGGGAGACGGGCAATCAGATAGATCACCAGAACGCATCCCAGCGCTCCTCCCAACGCCCACAGGGAAGGTGCGAAGACCACGCCGATGAAAAGAGTGCTCAGCGCCAGGAGCCTGGCCCGGGGATCGCGGGCATGGAACCAGGATTGGCGGGGAAGGTATTGGCCAAGGGAGGTGCTGCCCAGAAACTCGAACCGGCTGCTCATGGGCCAACCTCACGCAATGCCGCACTTAGGCGGGCAATTGTGGTGGGCGCAGTGCCAGCCAACGGCCAGCCTTTCTCGATTAAAGCCTGCGAGACGGCCACAGCCAGCGGCGGAGCCAGCCCGGCATCACGGAGGGCGGCTGGGTCAAACAATACCTCGCGGGCAATACCTGACCGGGACATGCGTCCATCCTGCATCAGGGAAAGGCTGTCCCCAATTCGCGCCAGTTCGTTCAGCCGGTGGCTGGCCATTAGGATTGTTTTGCCTTTTTCGCATAGGTGAGAGAACAACCGTAGAAGTTCATCCCTTGCCCGGGGATCCATCCCGGCAGTGGGTTCATCAAACAGAAGGACCGGCTGGTCGAGGATAAGGGTGGAGGCCAGGGCGACTTTACGTTTCTCACCGCCGCTGAGGGTCTCCTGACGGCGGTCCTTAAAACTGTCGAAATTCAGACCAACCTGGTTCATTGCCGCCCGGACACGTTCCCTCAGGTCTTCCATCCCGAATTGTTTGGGGCCATAGGCGATCTCATCTCCGACAAAGACCTCGAAGAATTGCGTTTCGGGGCTCTGAAAGACCAATCCCACTTGCCTCACCACGTCCCGCAGCGGTGTTTCAGGATCCTCAAGGGGGAATTTACCGACCTGAACCTTACCACTTGCAGGACGGAGGATCCCGTTCAGGTGCTGCAGCAGGGTAGATTTCCCGGAGCCATTTGTCCCGGCGATGGCATGGATTTGTCTGGGGCTGAGGTCGAGGTTAACGCCCCGTAAGGCAGGCTTTGCGAGAGGCGTGCCGGCGAGATAAGTGTAGTAGACATCGTTCATCCTGATGAATATGTCCGAGGACTCTGATTGAGAGCTGGGAGTTTGGGGAACGACTTTTTTATCACTGCCTTGATAGGACGGCAGTGATGTCAGCAGGTCTTTAGGGGTGAGGACCGACGCAGGAATATTCCAGCCCAGGTCACGAAACTTATTCGCCAGCGCAACTGATTCTGGCAAATCCAATCCTATTTCGTATAGGCACTTCTCATCATTAAATACTAAATCCGGCACACCACAAAAAGCCCCTTGTCCGCTCTTCATGCCTATCACATAATCAGCCAAAGCCGCTTCTTCCATATGGTGGGTAACGATCACAACCGTCAAACCCTGTCGATTCAGGTCAACAAGCCCGGCCAGAAAAGCTTCCCGGGCATGGGGATCCAGCATGGTTGTTGGTTCATCAAACAGGAGGATTTCCGGTTCCCGGACGAGTACGCCTGCCAGGGCAACCTTTTGCACTTGTCCACCGGAAAGCAGGTGGGGTGGACGGCGGGCTTCATCCGCCAGGCCAACCCGCGCTAGTTGAGCTGCAACCCGGTTGCGGATCTCTGCTGTAGGAAGATTGGTATTTTCCAGGCCAAAGGCGACATCTTCTTCAACGGTCGAAGCGACAATCTGGTCGGCAGGATTCTGGAATACCATCCCAACCAGCGAGCGCAGTTTCCGCCGCTGCTGCTCATCGCGGGTGTCCATACCCTTGACCAGGACTCGCCCGTTTGTGGGCAGAAGCAGGCCGTTAATGTGCTTGATCAGGGTTGTTTTTCCGGAGCCGTTCTCACCGACAATGGCGACAAAGGAACCTGCCGGGATTTCAAGAGAAATACCGTTGAGGATATCCGGCTGTTCCGCAGGGAGAGACTCCGGGCGGTGATGGACGTTTTCAAAGGTAATCAGCGCAGTCACGAGCTAATCATATCAGGGATTTGGTGAGAATTGGAATTTAAGTCTTTTCTCCCAGTACCACAACGACCTCATGGTCGTCCCCATCATCCAAATACGGGATGCGGCCATCGGGGCACGCCTGCCCATCCAGAAGGACCTCCCCGACGCCATTTTGAACGCCGTTGGGGTTCCGGACTTCGATTCTGTAGGAAGTGTCTTTCCACTTGTAGGTCATTTGATAACCCTCCCAATCAGCCGGTATGCAAGGGTCTACAGTGAACCCTTCCCCTGCGGTTTTGAATCCAAGGATGCCCTCAACGCCTAAACGGTAGAGCCAGCCGGACGACCCCGTGTACCAGGTCCAGCCGCCGCGTCCGGTGTGGGGCGGAACTCCATAAACATCCGCCGCGACCACATAAGGCTCAACCGCATACCGATTAGCGCTCTCGAGGTCAAGGCTGTGGGTGACGGGGTTCAGGATGTCGAACCACCGGTAGGCCTTATCCCCCTCGCCAAGCTCAGTCAGGGCCCAGACCGCCCAGATGGCGGCATGGGTATATTGCCCGCCGTTCTCCCGGACACCAGGCGGGTAGCCTTTGATATAGCCGGGGTCCTGTTCCGTTTTGTCAAACGGCGGTGTGAACAAGCGGATCAATTGGGCTTCAGGCTGGAGGAGATGTTCCTCCACAGACTCCATCCCCTTCACCTGCCGTTCTTCCGGCGCTGTCCCTGTCAGCACAGCCCAGGATTGGGGCAGGGAATCGATCTGACATTCATCGCTATGGCGAGAACCCAGCGGGGTACCATCATCGTAATAGGCACGCAGATACCGGTCATCTTCCCAGGCGACTTCATCGATCTGTTTTGCCAGTTCCTCAGCCCGATCCCGGTGCATCTGCGCCTGATCCTGCTTGCCCATGATGTCGCACAGACTTGCAAACCGGTTATGGTTTTCCACAAGGAACCAGCCCAGCCAGACGCTTTCTCCCTGTCCCTCAATCCCCACGCGGTTCATCCCATCATTCCAATCACCGCCGCCGATCAACGGCAGCCCATGAGGTCCCTTTGTGTCACCGCGCTCAATTGCCCGGCGGCAATGCTCAAAGAGAGTCAGAGTCTCCTCGCTGGTCTCGTAATGCCCGTAGCGTTCTTCTTCTCCTTCTTCCAATGGTTCACCGCGCAGGAAGGGGATTTCCTCATTAAGGATAGCCCTGTCCCCAGTGCGACGGACATATTCTTCGGTCACATAAACCAGCCAGAGCAGGTCATCCGTGATGCGCGTGCGGACACCATTGCCGGATGGCGGGTGCCACCAGTGGAGCACATCGCCCGCATCAAACTGGTGACGCGCAGCCCGGCAGATCTGCTGGCGTGCGATCTCAGGCTTTGCGATCATCATTGAAGTCACATCCTGCAGCTGGTCACGGTACCCGTATGCCCCACTGGACTGGTAGAAAGCCGAACGTCCCCAGATTCGGCAGCTCAGCCCCTGATAAGGGAGCCAGCGGTTGAGGATCAGATCCAGATGGGGTTCGGGGGTCTCAACCTGCAAGGACGAGAAAATTTTCTCCCAATGCTCTACCGCAGCTTGCAGTGTTTCCTGAGCGCTGTCCGACCCGCTGTATTTTTCTGCAAGCCGCTGCGCGTTCTCCCGGTTCTCCCCCTGCCCAAGGGCAAAGAGGATTTTCTGTTCCTGCCCAGGTGTAAAGTTCAGATGCACCTGGAGCGCTGCGCATGGATCAACCCCGGCCTCGACCCGACCTGAAAAGCCGATCCTCCGCAGGCTTTCGGGGGTTTTTCGGTTTCCGCCTTCGCCAAAGAATTCATGCCTGTCAGTTGTTAATCCATGTACGGGCAGGTTTGATGTCAGGAATGCAACTCGATCTGAAAATTCAGAATTATAAGCATTCCAGGCCAGCAAAGTCCCGGTTTCATTATCAAATTGCGGCACAATAAATTGCTGGGTCTGATCTCTGTGGACGCCTAGTACCCATTCCGCATAATACGTGGCTGTTAATCTTCTGTTCTGATCCGTCAGATTCGTGAGCGTCAGTTCAACCAGCTTAACCGGATCATCAGGAGCAACAAATACCTTCATTACTCCTTTGAACCCGTTGTTGATCGATTCAAAGATCGTGTAACCCTGCCCGTGTTTGACGAGGTAGTCCGAGCCATTTCCGGCGGGGAAGGGTGTGGGCGACCAGATCTCACCCGTGATCTCGTCCCGCAGATAAAGAGCCTCACCGGAAGGATCCGACACCGGATCATTGGTCCAGGGTGTCAGCCGGTTCTCGCCGCTGTTGACCGCCCAGGTATACCCGCCGCCCGACTCCGTCACCAGTGTGCCAAAATCCTCGTTAGCGATCACGTTAATCCAGGGCGCGGGTGGGATTTGGCCTATTTCCTTCGTTGCCTTTGGATAGTCCTCTAAATAAATCTGGTATTCACGTCCATCTGACGTAAACCCGCCGATCCCATTATCCAGCATCAGGTCGCCAGGTCGGGAAAGCTTTTGATTCACTTCAAACTTCCGGGGTGACCCGGTTGCCATAAAGGTTGGGAGATGGGATCTAATCACCATCGCTTTATCAAGGTGAGCGTCCAGGTTGTCGGTTTGCAATGAGATAACCACACTCGCAGCGGTCTTTAACAAGCGAACGGAGTCAGGCTGCATCTGACTGGCAGTCAGGATAAAGATACCCCCGCGCTGGTTGACCCAGGTGCTGCTATCCAGAAGGTTGATCGCAGTATGGATACGTTCGTTCAGTTCGTGGGTATATCCGGCATCTTTAGTGTTCAGGATGACCAGATCAATCAGGATCCCCATTTTCCGCCAGTAGGTGTGAGCTAAAAGGGCTTCCTGCAGGCTCTCAATCTCATCCTGATGGTTAATCAGGACCAGCAAAATTGGATAATCGCCTGAAATTCCAAAAGGCCACAAACCGGACTGCCCCAGGGTGTTATTTGCGATCACGGACGATTCTGTCCGTAGTTCAGCCAGTGGATAAAGGACGCGGGAGAGAAGTCTTCCGAATTTCTCCATCCTGTTACCATCAAGATTCATCGCACGCATCAGCTTCTCGCTTGCGGATTCAACGCTAAGGAAAGTATTGTCGATTTTCATCTCATCCCGGTATCGGTCTGCGATAGCGGCTGCTTCTGCGTGGTCAGTTGCTGCCAGGGTCAGATAAGTGACCGTCACTGCCTCATGAGGTCTGAGGGTAATCCTGCGGCCCAAAGAGAAGATCGGATCAAGCGTGATCCCCACGGTTTCACTGAGCTGATCGATACTACGGGTTGCCAGCGGATCACTCAGGTCTCGGCCCCGGCCGATAAAGTTTTCCCGTCGGCTCTCAAATTCAATTTTTCCGGGCAAGTTATCATAAACCAGATGCGCCATTGCCCGGGATTCCTCGGTTGAAGACCGTTTTCGCCGCTGGAAGACAAGCATCCGCCTTCCAGCGTCATACTCACTTTCAATGAACAGCTTATTAAAAGCAGGATGCTGTCTGTCAGTGGCTTGCGGAGCCAGGACAACCTCGCCATAACTCAACAACCTGATACAGCGATTCCTGTTTGAAAGATTAGTCAGTGTGATCTTTTGAAGACAGACATCATCATCAGGTGAAATTGTGGTTTTAAGGTTCACCCGGATGTTATTTTGAACCCGTCTTAATTCCGTCATGTGAGGCGTAAAATACACCCGGTATTCATCCGCGTTCTCTCGGATGGGTTGCTGCCCGATAGACCAGACCTTTTCCTGATCCATGTCATGGAGATAGAACCATATCCCCCATGGATCGAGCGTGCCGTCCCTGCGCCAGCGGGTGAGGGCGACATCCTTCCATGTTAGATGACCGCTCCCCGAGTCGGTGGTGATGAGCTGCAAAGATCCATTGGAGAGGATCTGCGTGGAAAGACCTGCCTGGTGCGGGTTAACCTGCCAGGGTGTGATACTGATACCCAAGGAATCCTGGGGCTGGATAAGAACCTCAGATTTTTCCGTTTTCTGAGTTGATCCAGCCTGCGGGATTTGTTCCTGCAGAAGCAATTCGGTAGATTGGATCCGGGGATCCATGTGCACCCGATCAGGGATAGAGGTCTTGTTAAGGAAATTGCCTATTGCAATCAGACTCATCCCATGATGATGCGCCATATATGATTTCACGATAGCTTTTTCCTCGCCGATTGGAACTCTGGCGGGGGTGTAATCGATGGACTCATAAAACCCGTAATGGCCAAGAGCGCCTTCTTCTATGAGAACGCGGAGATTCTCCAGCACCGCCCTGGGGTTGACTCCCACAGCCATCAAAGAGGCGTATGGCGCAATGACGAGATCGTCAGCTAATCCCCTTTTCCGTCCAAGATCAGGGACGCCAAACCCTCTGTACTGATAATTATCTGCCGAATCGAACCGGTAATAACTGGATTCCGAGATCCCCCAGGGGACGCCGTTCTTTGCACCGTAATCGATATGCGCCTGGACAGCACCCTGGCTGGTCTGTTGCAGCAGGGTTCCAGCATAAGTATGGTTGAAGAGGTTGGGCATCAGGTACTCAAACATACTGCCGTTCCATGAGATCAAAGTTGGTATGCCCCGGATGGTCGTGAACGGCCGGCTCATGTGAAGCCAATGGGTGCGCGTAACCTGGTTTGTGGCAATGGCTATCAGGCTGGCCGTACGCGCCTCAGATGCCAGCAGGTCATAGTGATTCCTGTCAAGCTGGCCTGACCCGACTTGATAACCGAGAAAGAAAACTTCCCTCTGGTGATCAAAAAGGAAATCAAACTCCATCCGTTCAAGATAAAAATCAATCTTTCTTTTCAGGGTGTTGATCTGAGTGAGCACTTCTGCTGTGTTTTTCTTCGATACTTCCAGGTTATCAATGAACTTTACAAGCCAATTCTCCAGATCACGCTTTTCATCTTTTGTGAAATCCAAACCCTTTTTATCTGCAGCTGCTTCAGCCTGCCACGACTCGAGATGTGCCTGGCTGTCCCCACAAAATTGAGGCAACTCGAAGAGTGGAATGCTCAGCGCGCGGTCATCGAACCATGGCGCAAGGATATCTTGCAGTAAATCAGAATTCAGACGATCAACACATTGCGGTCTTTCATGCCAGGTCTTCATCCAGGGGGCTAAATGCGAGATTTGCTGCTGAAGATTGGTGAGATGGTTGTAAACTGCATCCGACCAGTTGTGCAAATCCTGGAGTATTTCAGGCGAGATCATGCCATCTTTACCAAGGATCTCTGTAATTAATGCCTCCATTGGCTGTGTGAGCGACACATGAATGGTCTCCAGCAAGACCATCAAACGAGAATCCGTCAATGGCGCTGCGATGATTTCCTTTTGGATCCGGTTGCAATGACTATGCAGTTGCTCAACTGCTTCTTCAAGTGAGTTATTGTCGATTTTTCCTATAATCGAACAGATCACATCCAACTCATCAAACACACCAGCAAACAGAGAATCCGGACAGACACTATGGCGTTTCACGGCTTTCAGGGTCTGCAGAAGACCAACCAGGCTGGCGGCATAATTTCCGCTATCAACCGTTGAGACATAACGGGGGGAGAGCGTCTTCAACGATTGGGTGTCATACCAGTTCAACAGGTGACCGCGATATTTTTCCAATTCATCCAGGGTTTCAAAGGAATAGATCGTCCGGTAAACGAAGTCCATCACGCCGATATAACCCAGGTCATAAGCCGTGGCAGTGGACAGCAGCATCAACCCGATATTAGTTGGTGAGGTTCGGTGCGCAACCTGGCCTTTAGGGTCTTCCTGAAAATGATCGGGCGGAAGCCAGTGATCGTCCGGGCCTATGAAGCGTTCAAAATATAGCCAGGTACGCCGGGCAATACTGCGAAGCTCCTGGCGTTCAGAATTGCTGAGCTCAGATCGTTTGTCAAATTGATTGGGTATGCTGATCCAGTAAGCAATCTGAGGTGAAACCGTCCAGATCACAAGCAATGGCAGACTGATCCAAAAAGCATTCCGATTGATAAACCACAATGCCAGGCCAATGCTAAGACCGGCAATCGGGGCGTTGATCATCCGCTGCCAGATTGTGGTGATTTTTCGTTGTTTCCCAAAGAGGCGGATCGTGTGTGCAGAAGTCGTCCACTGCAACAGGCGCTTATCACTGAAAAAAACCCTCACCAGAGTCGTCATAACCGCATCGATCATGATCAGGGATTCGTAGGGCAGGAACACAACCCACAGAATCCACCGTAGGAATGCTGTATTAATATTGGCAATCAGGTTTGCAGTTGCCCCTAGAAGGAAACGGGAGGACAGGGCGGTGACAATTCCCTTGATCAAAGTAAAAGCGGAGCTGAAAAGCAGCAGCAAGGTCCAGATTCCGGCACCTCGCTCAAACATCAGCCAGCCTGTAATTATTGCCAGTAATATTGCCGGCGAAAGCAAGCTCCGCCTGAGGTTGTCAACGATCTTCCAGATATCAATAATTTTGAACGGGTTCGGCTCAGTGGCACCATCCTGGAGCGGAACTCGTGGGCGGAACCACCGCACAAGCTGCCAGTCCCCCCGAATCCAGCGATGCAGCCTTTCGACCTGGCTGCCATATTCAGGCGGGTAGTCTTCAAAGACGACAATATCAGACACCAACCCTGCACGGCCCTGGATTCCTTCAAAGAGATCGTGACTGAGCAGGGTGTTTTGCGGCACCTTATTATTGAGGCTCCGTTCAAACGCCGCAACGTCATAGATACCTTTACCCACATAAATCCCCTCACCAAAAAGATCCTGGTAGATATCCGAAACAGCCCGGGTGTAGAGGTCCAGACCCAAATCCCCCGCAAAAATACGGGTAAACGACGATTTATTGACACTGGTCGGTTTTACCTCTGTGCGCGGCTGAAGAATGGTATACCCGGCTGTCACTTCAGACGTTCCGTCCTTGAATTCCGCCTGGTTGAGGGGATGGGCCAGTGTGGCAATCAGAGCATTGGCACTCTCTCGGGGAATAATGGTGTCGGAATCGAGTGTGATGACAAAACGAACACCTTTCATGAACTCAAGCTCACCATAGATCTGGTCAAAGCTGTCGGTGAACCCTTCAAGAAGAAAGCGGTTGAAATCCGCCAGCTTCCCACGCTTGCGTTCCCATCCCATCCAGACATCCTCTTTAGGATTCCACTGACGCTTCCGGTGAAAGAGAAAGAATGGGCGTTTTCCCCGGTCTCCTTGGTATTGATCGTTCAGAGCCTCAATCCCATTAATGGCCATGTTCAAGAGCGTTTCATCTTCGGGCATTTCCTCCTGAGGTGCGTCGCTGTAATCGGTCAGTAGGGTAAAGCCGATGTTGGGATCTTTATTGGCCAGATAATGTAATTCAAGCTGGTGCAGGAGAAAGGCAATGTCTTCCTCATTGGTGAGAAGGGCAGGTATAGCGACCTGTGTTCTGAATTCACGCGGGATTCGTTTGCTGAAATCCATTTTTGGTAAAATCCGCGGCGGAAGGGCGGCTGTTAAAATTGAGTTGATCAGGTTGACCGCCACACTGGAGGCCGGGATCAAACTCAAGAGTCCAATCACAATCCATTGCCAGGGTTTTGTCATGAAAGGCTTGCTGATCAGGACCAGACCAAGAGTCACCACGAGTGTGAGAGCCGTAATCCCACCGAGAAAGAAGCTGGTATTGTGAGCAAAGAAAAAATTGCGGAGCTTTCCCCGGAAATCGTACACGAAGCCAATTTCTCTCTTTAGAACTTCCTCTCCCCGGTCAAGAAGATAATAGCCTACATGCCGGGGTTTGGTCCTGGGTTCTGCTTTCTGACAAAGGTCTATTGCTATTCGAGCAACCTCAAACTCATTTTTTGCTGATTGTTCAGCCAGGCCTTCGATTTTCTTTCGATAAAGATCCCGGGTTTCAAAATCCATTCCTGCGTAAACGCGGCCAGGATCAGTTCTGAGGATCTTTTCAACAACAGCATGGGATTCAAAGAGGTCTTTCCAATCAATCCGGTCGAAGATGATCAGCGTCCGTAGAGCACGTGCAATGACCTCATCCGAATCGATCTCTGCAAAGTCCATAGGGGGTGTTTTCTTAATCGGGTCTCCGTCAGCAATAATGTCAAAAATGGTGCCGGACAGGATTTCAATTAATACCAGCCGCAGGAATAACGGAAGCGCCCACAATTCGCTCATATCCAGCTGGATTTCATTTTGAAAAGCTTTCAGAGTCCGATCAATGTCATTGCGGACAAGTTCAACCTGGAAAAACCTGACCATGTTCCTGGCAATCTGATAAATCCTGGGAAGCCCCTCTGAACCCTCAAGGGCGGGGAGCTTGAGAAAATACGTCTCTGGCAGGTCATCCTGGATCAGTTCCCCGGTTTCCTGGATGATAAAGTAATTATCCAAAAACCATTCCACCCCTTTTGAGGATAATTTCTTCTTTTCGGACAATTGGGAAAGCGTATGATGCGCTTTTTCCAGATTGGCAAGATAAAGGTCAATATCTTTGATGATCCTGTAAGCCGTGGATGATATCCGAGTAGACTCGCTATGGTCGTTCAACCGGCTGATAAAAGCGTCAAAGGTATTCTCTACAGGATTTTGTGGTGTGGAATCATCCAGCATGCGTCAGTGTCCCTTCGATTGTTCTGCATATTGTTCAGCCAGTGATTTGGCGGCTTCAGATTCTGAGAGGTCCTGCTGAATAAGGAGGGGCGTCGTCCCAAAGACGATGAAGTTGAGCGCGATATTACCATAAGGCCAGCGGTTCTCCCCTGAAAATCCGTGCGCGCTGAGAATAACCAGGTCAATCTCTTCCTCAATGACAAGGTTGTGCAGCGCTGCCGTCGGCTTTGAGGATATCAGGATGACTTTTTCTACCCGTTCCTCCACAAATTGACAGCTGATGGACTCAAGATATCTTTCAGCTTCGATTTTGTTGATTTTTTCCAGCCTGGATATCAACGCTTTATCTTCATCCGACAGCGGAGTCTGGCGCGGCAGTCTGGGTTCTTCAACAATATGGGTCAGAAAGACTTTTGAGGCGTGGGCATCGCTGATAGATTTCGCCAGGGGCAGAATGCATTCCGCCCGTTTTGACCCATCCAGGGGCAGAAAGACCCGGTTGTATTCCAAACCGCTTAAGTCATCTTCTACCTCCTGATAAGCTCGGATGATCATAACCGGAACGAAAGTCCGCAGAAGTACTTTCTGGACAACGCTGTTAATGTTCCAGGCAGAAACACCACTGCTGCCATGGCTGGAGAGAATGATCAGTTGGACATTTTCAACCCTGGCATAATTAATAATCTCCAGGGCTGGTGTTCCTTCAAGGACAGCAATATCAGTTTTAATGCCGACCTTTGCCAGGCGGGCTTTAATTGTCCTCAGATATGCCTCCGCTTCCGATTTCCGCATTTTCCAGTTCATTGGATTGATAATGCTCTGCTGGTTGGCATTCCTTTTTTTAGTGACCACCTGCAGAAGGGTCACCTGCGAATCAAAAGCCTTAGCAAGGGCGACTGCATGGGGCAGGACTCTTTCAGCCAATGGCGACCCATCCAATGGTAATAAAATATGTTCAAACATAATGATTAACTCCTCAGGAGAATATTCTTCTTGGTTAACTTTACCTTCATCTGACTTGCAGGTCGATACCTGGATCAGAATAGACCCCACGGAAAGATCTGAGGTAAAGTATCAAACATACTGCCATTTGTGAGAGATGTCAGAGATTGAATTTCGGTTTGATGATCGTTTAGTGAGTTGGAATACAGTTGGGATACCTGTTCTTTTTGGCTCGCGGATTGAAATCTGGTGGTTTTATCACTGTCTTGTTTCAACTATTAATAAAAATCGTTATAATATTCTTTAAAACAGGTGAGGTTAGATTTCCTGATCAGGATTTCTTCAATTTACTTTAAGTTGGGTTTGAGGTAAGAGTTAAAAATAACAGGCACGATCCAAATCTGATCCAGTGACTGAAGGAGTTCAATAAACTGTTTTATGAATAAACCAGATACCTTTGAACGGATTTTGGGATTACTGCCTTTTGGGTGTGTCCTGATGGGGGAGGACCAACAGGTTCAATTTATGAATCCGACCATGGCGAAAGTCCTGGGGTTGCCAAATGAAAAGGTAGCAATCGGATTTCGTCTCCTCGATTATTTCCATGATGACGATCAGGAATCCTTTGTTGCCTTCATGAAAAAACCTGGGAAGGCTCCAACTGAACAGACCTGGGAGGTCTTCAGGCTGACTAATGGCGATGGCTATGAAATAAAAGTCTTGATGAGCGGTACGCATCCTGCGGAAGACTCAGGGGTCGGTGCGGATTATTTGCTGGTATGTGCGCCGTTTGAGTCAGTCATTTCTGAGAAAGCTGATCATGATCCTTCTCAAAAAGGCCGATATGAAAA
>CAZXRL010000062.1:0-13328 GCA_964643275.1 uncultured Candidatus Brevefilum sp. | reverse complement strand
GAATGACAAGTCCCTCAGAAACCATCGCAGGGAAAAAGTTCCTGCTCGCTATTGACGAGGAACAGGCTTCTTTCCTGCCTTATGATTTACCAACAGCCGATGAGACCCTGCTTGAGATGGCAATCCGCACCGGTCAGTCACCCTGGGTATACGTTGACCACAACCAGCTCAAAGCCACCTGGGACGTTATCCCGGGTGAAGTTATCTATTTCCCTGCCAAAGACGAGGTCTCACCTACCCTTGCGGAGCCCGATGAGATCACAATCAATCCCCTGCCGCTCGTTCAGGGTGAAACGTTTCAGATCAGCATTACAACACAAGCTGACAGTGAGATCTCCGGCACTTTCAATGGTGAACCCTTATCCTTCTTCACTGAGGACAACAAAGACCATTACAGCTTCCATGGTATCCATGCTCAGGCAGATCTGGGCATTTTTCCCCTGCAAATCACCGTTACGCATCCGGATGGAACCGGCAGCACCTATGAACAACTGGTTTTGCTCTCAGAAGGCGGTTATGGCAAGGAGTGGGTTTATGTGTCTGATGGCCTCGATGAAGACGACATAGACAGTGAGGATGCTTATCTCCAAACAATTCTAAATAATTCCACACCTGAACGCTACTGGGAAGGCCGTTTTCAATATCCCGTGGATGAACCCTGCACAAGCAGTGTATTTGGATTGAGACGTGACTACAATGATGGGGTGCTGTCCTTTTACCACACCGGATTGGATTTCATTGTTTGCTCAGCGTCTAATATTAATGTCTATGCCCCTGAAGCCGGACGCGTTGTCATCGCAGAGGAACTGACTGTAAAAGGCAATGTCGTTTATATTGATCATGGCTGGGGCGTATATTCCGTCTTTGCCCATCTTTCAGAAATGTTTGTCGAGGTCGGCGATTTTGTCCAACCGCGTGATATCCTCGGACTGATCGGCGATACCGGCCGGTCCGCTGGTGCACATTTACATTTTGAGATCAATATTGGGAGTATCCCAGTTAACCCCCAGACGTGGCTTGATCAGGAATTTCCATAGATCTGGGGTAAAAAGCAAAACAAGCACATTTTATTGTGCTTGTATCAGCCTATGCGCTGGGAGGGAGTCGAACCCTCACGCCTTATCGGCACGTGGCCCTCAACCACGCCTGTCTGCCAGTTCCAGCACCAGCGCTTGAGCAGAGTAATTATATCTGACTTGTTTTGGTTGTCAAGCAATTTTTTGTTTGCAATAAAGGAGATCCAAAATGACCATCGTCTTAGACGCTATGGGGAGCGATGACCGCCCTGATCCGGAAGTTCAGGCAGCTGTCACAGCTTCCAAACTCTTGCACGAAGAAATCCTCCTTGTCGGCCGGGAAGACGAACTTAATGAAAAACTGGCCGCCATACCAGGAGATCGTTCCCGCGTGACTGTGGTTCACGCCCCGGAAGCGCTGGACATGACCGACCATATTCTGGAAGCCCGGGCAAAGAGAAATAATTCAATGCGGATCGGCCTCGAACTGGTTAAGAACGGAGAGGGTGATGCCTTCGTCACGGCAGGGAATACCGGCATGGCAATGTATTACGCCAAGAAAACAATCGGCGACATCAAAGGCGTTATCCGCCCCTGCCTTTGTGCTTTGTTCCCGGTGCGTGATGGGCATGCCGTTGTTCTGGATATTGGCGCAAATGCCGAATGCCGCCCGGAATTTCTGGTGCAGTTCGCCATCATGGGGAAGGTCTATGCGCAAACCATGCTTGGTATTTCAAACCCCAGAATCGGGTTGCTCTCCAATGGTGAAGAGGAAGGCAAAGGAAATGACCTCGTCAGGAACACCTTTCCTCTGCTGAAAGAGAGCGATTTGAATTTTATCGGCAACATCGAAGGCAAGGAACTATTTAATGGTCAGGCTGATGTCGTCGTCACAGATGGCTTCACTGGAAATGTCATGCTCAAGTCCACAGAAGCTGTTGCCGCATTGATCATCGACATCCTCAAAGAAGAGCTGATGTCAACTTTCCGCACGAAGATGGGCGCACTGCTGGCAAAGCCTGCCTTTGGAAAACTTAAGAAAATGCTTGATCCCGCAGAAATTGGTGCAGCCCCATTACTGGGGATTGACGCGCCTGTTTTCGTCGGCCATGGCCGGTCAGATGCACGTGCCATGGTGAGCGCAATCCGGGCCGCAAAACAGGCTGTGGACAATCGCCTTTTGGATCATCTTCGTCTGGCGCTCAGTGATTGACAAAATAATAAACCATGTAAAGGAAACCCATGAAATTAGAAATCAACAACAAACTAATCCAACGAAATAAAACCATCGGGAATGTTACATCTATCGCCGGGATTGCAATCCTGGCGGGTGGATTGATCCTGAACATCAATCCCAACCCGACAAAGACCCTGATCTCCTTCGGCGCGCTGATCGTCGGCTTTGTCATCTCGCAGGTCAGCACCTATTTCATAACCCGCTTCTCCCGCAGCCCGCGTTTTGATGAAATCATCGCCAATAACCTGGATAAACTCAATAACGACTACACCTTCCATGTCTACAGCGGCCCTGTACCCATGGTGTTGGTAGGACCAGCAGGCTTATGGGTTCCCATTCCCATCACGGCCAGCGGCGAAATCTATTTCGACAAAAAATGGAAACAAAAAGGTGGGTCGTTCCTTTTGAAATTATTTGGACAGGAAAATATCGGACGGCCCTCTTTGGATATCGAATCGAATGAAAGAGAAATCAACAAAAACCTCAGCAAGCATTTCAGCGAAGGAGAAATGCCGCCGGTGAGCAGCATCCTGGTTCTCTTGCATCCTAAAGGAACAATTGGTGACGTCCAGAATGCACCCACACCCATTGTTGAAGCAAATGCCCTCAGGCGTATGATTCGCAAAATCGACCGAAAAGTTGACAACGGTCTGACACCAGAGATGATAGATCAAATAAATGAGATTTTTCGTCAATAAGGGAAGTCTAGGTTAACCCAACATATTTTTTTAGTTCTTCAATCTCTTCAGGCCGTAAATATCTGAAATGACCGGGTTGGAGTTTCCCTAATTTCAAGGGGCCAATCCGAATTCGGCGGATCTGTCGGACGGGCATGTTGATGCGGGCGCCCATCCGGCGGATCTGTCTGTTTTTCCCCTCACGCAGGACAACCCGAAGCCAGGCGCCATTCTTGGTGAAGGTCTTGACTTCGACTTCGGCAGGCAGGGTCCGGTAACCATCTTCAAGTACGATCCCTCGCCGCCAGATATTCAATTGCTCATCATCCGGTTTGCGTGTGACCCGCACTTCATATTCCTTATCATGTTCATAACGAGGGTGTGAGAGACGATTTGCAAGTTCGCCATCATTGGTCAATAGGACCAGTCCCTCGCTATCGAAATCCAACCTTCCCACCGGGTAAAGATGCCGCTCATCTTTAACAAGGTCAAACACCGAGGGTCGGTCATCGTTCAGGTCCTGTAAGGAAAGCATATTGCGAGGTTTGTGGACCGCAATATAGACTTTCTTCTCCGCTTTGCCAACAGGTTTCCCATCCAGCCTGATATCATCACGGGAAGGATCCGCTTGATCGCCAAGGCTGATCCTTTTGCCATTAACCGTAACCCGTCCCTCTTCGATGAATTTTTCACAGCCTCGGCGAGATCCAAACCCTGCTCGGGAGAGAATTTTTTGAACTCTTTCTTCTGCCATTATGTCTTCAACACTTCCCTGGAGCCGTTTCCATTGTTGTCTTCTTCAAGCGCTTCAAAGTCAATGTAGGGAAGCGCCTCAAGGCTTTCCAACCCAAAATATTGGAGAAACTCAGGTGAGGTCCCGTAATAAATCGGACGCCCAGGCGTTTCTGCCCGGCCCAATTCTTCGATCAACCCCTTCGATAAGAGCGTCCGCATCACTGCATCACTGTTGACGCCCCGCAGAACATCAACCTCGGGGCGCGTGACTGGCTGCTTATAGGCTATGATTGCCAGTGTTTCCAGTGCCGCCTGTGACAAAGTGGACGACGCTTCCAGCCCCAGAAAATCCTCAACTGCGCCGCTCAACGAGGATGCTGTGGTCAATTGAACCCGGGATTTGACTCGCATTAAGCGTAAGCCATGCCCATCCATTTTGTAATGAGTTTCAAGTTCCGATAAAGCATGATTAACCTCAGCCTCAGAGACATCAAGCCCTTTGGCAAGCTGATAGACGCTCACCAGGCCTGATGAAACGAACAGCAGGGCTTCGATTTTTGATTGAAGGTTAAAGTCTTGGTCTTGATTTTCCATAAGTTTATTTTAACTGCAAGTAAGTTTTAAGCTCAATGATTATACTCCATAACAGGAAACCACCCGAGTAGTGACGATACTGGTAAAATAAGCAGGCAGGATTACTGGGTATCATTTTTCTACAGGAGATGTGCTATGCGGATACTATTGACAGGAGCTGCCGGCTTTTTGGGATCACACCTCACGGACCGGCTTATTGCTGAAGGCCATCAGGTCATCGGATTGGACAACTTCATCACCGGCAAACAGGAGAATCTCGCACATCTGGCTGGAAACCAAAACTTCGAGTTCATCCGGCATGATGTCTCGAATTTCATATTTGTTCCTGGAAAGCTGGATTATGTTGTCCACTTTGCCTCCCCCGCCAGCCCCAATCCTGCCTCACCTTTAGGCTATCCGAATCTTCCCATTCAAACCATGAAGGCCGGAGCGCTCGGGACGCATAACACCCTGGGCGTTGCCAGGGAATATCATGCAAAATTCCTCCTGGCATCCACAAGCGAGATCTATGGCGACCCGCTTGAACATCCGCAGAAAGAGACCTACCGGGGGAATGTTGATCCAATCGGCACCCGGTCGGTTTATGATGAAGCAAAACGCTTTGCCGAAGCGCTCACGATGGCCTACCACCGGTTCCATAATATTGATACCCGGATTGTGCGGATTTTCAATACCTATGGCCCAAGAATGAGGCTTGATGATGGTCGTGTGGTACCGAATTTTATCCAGCAGGCTTTGCAGGGTGATCCATTGACGATTTATGGCGATGGTTCGCAGACCCGCAGTTTTTGCTATGTGGATGATCTCATTGAAGGTATCTATCGATTGATGAATAATGACTACCACGAACCGGTCAACATTGGTAATCCCAACGAAACCTCGATAGCTGCATTAACTGAACTCATTAATGGTATTACCGAAAACAAGGGCGGTGTGATCCAAAAAATGGACAAACGGCTGGATAATGACCCTCAAAGAAGGCGCCCCGATATCACTCGAGCCAGAGAGTTGTTGAACTGGGAGCCTGGGGTGGATTTCCGGGAGGGGCTGATCAACACTATTCCTTACTTCAAACAAAAATTAGGCTTATGAGTGTCTTTGCCCATAAAAAAGAACGGATTCGATTCCTGAAATTTGCATTTGTCGGGCTGACTGGGACAATTGTTGATTTCGGGATCATGAACCTGATGCGCCTTGTTTTTGGTGTTCCCCTTATCTGGGCGCAGGCGATTTCCTTCATTATAGCAGTCGTTAATAACTTTCTTTGGAACCGTTTCTGGACCTATCCCGAATCACGTGACAGAGCTGCTTATCAGCAGTTCATCCAGTTTGCGATCATTAACGTCATCGGTATTGCAATCCGGACGCCCCTGATCCCCTGGTTTGATTCAATGATCCTCGAATTGTTGTCAAATTGGGGTGTTTCGTTACCATTAGAGAATTATGTGATCAGCCAGAATCTTGCTCTGGCAGCGACTATCTCCATCGTGATGCTCTGGAACTTCTTTGCCAACCGTTATTGGACCTATAATAATGTTCCCGAAGGTGATCTCAGCACAGACGAGGAGAAAAACTGAACCCTCAAAGGAATTTCAACTCATGAAACTCAACCATCGCGAGCGTTTGGAAACCATACTTGCTGGAGAAAAACCTGATCGGACCCCGATAGCATTCTGGCATCACTTACCAGTTGACGATCAGGATCCCGACCGATTGGCAGCGGCAACAATTGCCTTCCAAAAGCAATTTGACTTTGATCTGGTAAAAGTTTCGCCGCCTTCTTCGTTCTGTCTGAAAGATTGGGGCGCCAAAGATGAATGGCAGGGAAATTATGAGGGAACCCGAGACTATACCCAACGCGTCATCCAGCATCCTGAAGATTGGTCGAAGTTAAAAATTCTGGATCCAAAGGAAGGCTATTTGGGACAGCAGCTTGAGTGTTTGAAGATCCTAAATCTGGAATATGGTGATAAAACCCCTTTCATCCAGACGATCTTCAATCCCCTCTCTCAGGCCAAAAATCTCGTAGGAAAAGACAATCTGCCGATCCATATCAGAAAGTATCCGGAAGCCCTTCACGAGGGACTTAAAATCATTCAGGAAACGACTACCAGATTTATCCACGAAGCTAAAAATATTGGAATTTCAGGGATCTTCTACGCAGTTCAACATGCAACCCATCAGATTCTCACCCCGGAAGAATATTTTGAATTCGGAAGAGCCTACGACCTTCCACTTTTGGTGGCAGCCAGTGATTTATGGGCGAATATGGCGCACATCCATGGCAGTGACATCATGTTTGATTCATTGGCAGATTACCCTGTCCAGATTATGAACTGGCACGACCGGGAAACATCACCCTCACTGCGTGAGGGCCTGGAAAAATATCGCGGGATTGTCTGCGGAGGCATTGGCCGAATTGAAACACTGGTGCTGGGAACGCCTGAAAAGATCAGAGAGGAAGCAAGAGATGCCTTTGAACAAACCAGAGGTAAGAGGCTGATTTTGGGAACAGGTTGTGTCCTTCCCCTCACAACACCTTATGGCAATATCATGGCAGCCCGAAAATTTGCAGAGGAGCTTGTCTGATGCGTGTGATTTCAGGAAGCGCTAAGGGAATCCCTCTGGCAAGCGTTCCAGGGAAATCAACCCGCCCAATCACAGACCGGGTGAAGGAGGCTTTGTTTAATATCCTGGGCGAGGATGTTTATGATACCCATTGGCTTGACCTTTTTGCCGGCACCGGCGCGGTCGGGATTGAAGCTCTTTCAAGGGGCGCTGAGCATGTCGTATTTACGGAGATAAATTACAAGGCTTTCAGGGTCATCCAGCAAAATCTGACAGCCACCGCATTCGCACCTTATGCAACCGTTTTGAAAATGGATGCCTTTGTCTATCTGCGCGGTGATCCAGCGCGTGAATTTGACCTGGTTTATATCGCTCCTCCCCAGTATCAAGGAATTTGGGAGAAAGCGCTGCTCGCCCTGGATGAGAATCCCCGCTGGCTGGCATCGGAGGGGAGACTCATTGTTCAAATCCATCCCAAAGAATACACCAGCAATAAAAATGGCTATACGAATTTTCGAGAAGCCGATCAAAGAAGCTACGGTGATACGCTGCTGGTTTTTTACGAGCGGTCCTGACGGAGATCCATAACGAGCACATCATCTGCATCATAGAAATAATGCCCAATGATCAATGGATCGTTTTTGTCACAACCTGCTACCTTCGGGATTAATCTATACAGGTCTTCCACCAGAGGAGTGTCCGCAAGCCGGTCGAGATCCACCCATTCCAGATCGCCCTCAATTGACGAGCCAGGAACCACCCCAGCGTATTTTCCTTTGAAGATGAAGATACCCACGCCCTGTGCCTCGCTCACTTTGACCATTATCTGGCCGCACAACATCAGAGGTACCCCAGTGATTCCAGATTCCTCCAATAATTCCCGCTCTGCGCTCCGGTAAATATCTTCATCTGGCTCTATATGACCGCCAATACCGTTATACAGCCCAGCCCACAGTTTTTTCTGTTTGGCACCTTTGAGCAACAAAACCTGCGACCGGTCATTAAATATAAAAATCAATGTACGCGGAACAACCGTGTAACGGGGGTTATTGATCCCTTGATCTGATTTTGGCATTAATCTATCTCCGAGATAGAAAAAAGCCCGTGAAGTCATTTCACGGGCTTTGATTGCTGGTTTAGGTCAGGAACATGGGCACACCCAGGAAATCCTTGACTTTGGGCCGGTAATTTTCCTTATCATAGTAAGCTTCAACATCCACCTTTTTCTTCCCGGTCAGAACAATCTCGATCGGTACAGTGGTGTATTTTCCACCCTGTAACGCAACGAGCTTACCGTACTCTTCCCGCTGGATGAGCTGCATTGCCAGATTTCCAAAAGACATCGCAACCATTCGATCCAGCGAATCCGGAGCGCCTGACCGCATCACATAGGCAAACTTCTGATACATAATGTGCTGATTGGTTAATTCTTTAATTTTTCCGGCAATGATTTCTCCGATACCACCCAGTTTTCTGTGCCCGTAGGCATCCGCAGGACCAGACTCGATCACTTCGCCGCCTTCCATCATTGCGCCTTCAGAGACAGTCACAATGGCATAGTTCGAAGGATTGTTCCGTTTATCCTCTAATAGAAAATCAGCAAGCTTCTGCATATTGAAGGGCACCTCAGAAATAATCGCCCGGTCAACATAAGCAAGATAAGCACTGATCAGGCTGGTTTCGCCGGAATTCCGGCCGAATAATTCAAAGACACCAATCCGTTCATGGGAACCTACTGAGGTGCGCAGCTGCGTGATCAAATCAACTGAACGGGTAACTGCCGTCGAGAACCCGATGCAGTAATCCGTGCCAAAGACGTCGTTATCCATCGTCTTTGGGAGGGCGACCACAGGAAATCCTTCCCGGCTCAGACGTACACCATAGCTCAGGGTATCATCACCACCAATGGGAACAAGGACATCAATCCCGAGATGATCCAGGACATTCAGGACATGATCGGTGTAGTCCATCGTGCCTTTATCATCAATGGTGTGCCCAAGTTCAGAATCTTTCAGAAACCCGGGAACATCACTGGCTTTTACTTTTTGAGGGTTGGTTCGGGAAGTGTGAAGGAAAGTGCCGCCGGTACGGTCGATTCGGCGGACGTCATTCCGTCCAAGGGGCTGAATGTAGTAATCGTGCGTGGAGGGTTCATCCAGGTTATACCAGAGCAAGCCTCCCCAGCCCCGCCGGATTCCCAGCACTTCATACCCTGCATCCAATGCATTTAAGACAACCTCTTTCATTGCGGGATTCAGACCTGGGACATCACCGCCGCCGGTCAGAACACCAATCCGTTTCTTCATCGATGTTTCTCCTTCATATAATCATGAATTAATCAGCAAATGCTAATTTTGACCATCCAAAAACGAGGGATTAGGACACAAATCCTCCCAAGTATAGCACAACTTTTCACTGGCGCTCCGCAAATTTATTGCCTTGACATCACTCTTATTGCCGCAATCTCATTGTCTTTCATAAGGCAACCTTGGGATTCTAAAAGCCCACCAGCGGACCCAAATCATCCCAATAAACACAATAATCGGTAAACCAACAATTAAAAGAAGATTTCTATGATCACTGACCAAACTGAAATCGGGGGCGGCCGAAGTCCAGGAATGAACCGCAGCTGCTATGATCAGAAGCCATGCTGTCAGCCGTCCAATAACTTTCCAGCGTTCTGACCAGAACCGAAATACCACGAAAAGCGCAGGAAAAATCAGTAAAATCAGGATGTTCGATGACTGAATGTGGGCCAAATGGATGACAACCAGTAACGCTGGCACTTTCCAGACAAATTCACGTTCTGATGCCCTTGTCAGGGTGATCCATAAAGTGATCATATAAACGGCAAATAGGGCATGAAGCGCAATCGATAAATAATTCTCAATGCCTGGCAATAAAGCCGCCAGGTCCATTAAAGGTGTTCGCACCCAGGTCCAATCCTCATACGTGTTAAGCAAGACTCCCAGCCACTCAACAGGCCAGGATGGCAACAACATCAGTGTAATAATCCAGATAAACGCAAGCCCAGCAAAAAATGAGCCAATGATCGTCCAGCGGCGACGGGCAATACTCCAGATGGTAATAAACAATAAAATCAGGATTGAAGTTGAAATAGAACCGAAGGTCAATGCAAAGGCAAGGCCTGCCAGGGTATCCCTTTCGTGAAGAATTGCATCAATCCCAACCAGAACCAACAGGATCACAACAGGCGTAAGCTGCCCTGTCATAACGGCTTTCACGCCGGGGAACCAGAAGACAGTCAGCGCAATGAGAGCGATTCTTTCATAGATGGAAACTTTCCAGCCGGACAATTTCAGACTGAAATAACCAATTCCCCCCAGGCAAATGGCAATGAGCGCTGTCCAGAGCGCTCTGCTGATGGTATAGGGAATCAAACTGAGCGGTAGATAAAAAAATAAATTCAACGCCGGCTCAATCAACAGACGGTTCTCAGGCAGGGTGACAAGATAGGGCGACTCAGCGGCTTCCTGACTCGCAATCCGGCCGATCTGCTCAGAATACGGACTCAACCCCTCCAGCAGCCATCCCCTGCCAGCCGCCCAGGGAATCACAAATTCATCCTGGAATGAAATGCGACTCATCATGAAGGTACTTAATGCGACCAACCCGACAGCCGCAACCAGGACTATCCCTACCACAAGGTATTGAGAAATTGTTGTTCTTCGATAGCGTGTTTTCATCGTTTAATCCCTTGAAGATTCTACCAGCCTGATCAATTCCGGTCAATTAAGGCTTTTTTCATGTAGTTGCAATAGTCGCTGCGATTTTACCCTTTGGTTTCCTAAAAAACAAAACCTCAAAACTCTACTAAAGATGATGAATATCCACTTTAAAAAGGAAATATGTTGAGCTAACCTGTTGATTTTTTAGTTAAAAAATAGTATTCTCAAGGCTACGAAAGGCAGAAAATAACCCACGGAAAGGATTTGGAAGGTCTCAACCCTTCCTCTCGGGGTAAAAAAGCTTTTTCCCCAAAATCAGAAGGATACTATGGGTACAAAGACAGAGAATAGTGTGAAATCGAACGGTGGTAAAAAAGTCACACCTATTGCCCGTTTGATCCAACTCGGGCGTAAAAAATCATTTGTGACAATCAATGATATTCTTCAATATTTCCCGGATGCAGAACAGGATGTTGAACAACTGGAAGAAGCCTTTGCGGCATTGATCACCGCTGGGATCCCCTACATCGAAGATGCAGATTTGCTTTCAGAACCTTCTGATGAAGACCTTCAGGAAGCAGTAAAAGAAGAAGAGGAAGAACAAAAACCATCAGACGATTTGGCAAACATTGATACGGACGACACAATTGGTCTTTACCTGAAAGAAGTCAGCCGCGTACCGCTCCTGACAGCAACCGAGGAGGTCGAACTTGCCCAAAGAATCGAAAGCGGCAGGATGGCACGGGAGGAGCTTGCTCGAGGTAATGTTTCATCTAGACGGCGGATTGAATTGCGGCGTTTGATCGAAGATGGCTGGGCTGCCCGAGAACACCTGATCACTGCGAATTCACGTCTGGTGATCAGTGTTGCCAAAAAATATATGGGACGCGGAGTCCCCTTCCTGGACCTCATTCAGGAGGGCAATATCGGTCTTATCCGTGCGACCAAGAAATTCGAATATCGCCGGGGCCACAAGTTCAGCACTTATGCCACCTGGTGGATCCGCCAGGCCGTGACACGCGCAATTGCTGACCAGGGACGAACCATCCGGGTCCCTGTTCATATGGGAGACCAGATCAACAAACTCCTGCGGATTCAGCACCAATTGACCCAACGCCTTGGCCGCGAACCTACCGTTGATGAACTGGCTGAGACTCTGGAAGTGCCGCCCAAAAAGGTGGAACACATGATCCAGGTTGCACGCCGCCCTCTTTCGCTGGAAACACCCACGGATGACGAGGAAGATTCGATGCTGGGTGATTTTATCGAAGATGATGAAGCTCCCCCGCCTGATGACACCGCAACCTACAACCTTCTGAAAGAACACCTCGGATCAGTTCTGGATTCGCTCCCACCAAGGGAAGTCCGAATCCTCCAGCTTCGCTATGGGCTTTTAGATGGACAGGCGTACACCCTCGAAGAAGTCGGCCGGAAGATGGGTGTCACCCGGGAACGTGTCCGGCAGATAGAAGCGCAGGCACTCAGCCGGCTGCGCCACCCCTCCGTTAAGCGCAGATTGCGGGATTACCTTGGCGAATAAATATTTCTGAGTTATCTCGATTCAACCGCCTCTTGCCGTGAGGCGGTTTTATTTATTACCTGTCACCCCTTTGTTATCTTGACCAGCCTTGTTTTACATCGTATCATAGAATAAATAACATGAGATTATTCATCAACCGGAAACAAAATGGGTTCTGTTATGGAAGAAAATAAACCTGATAATTCGGACGATATCCAGAAGAATAATGAACCTAACCCTGATGAGAGGATTCCTCTCTGGTTACAGGGACTTGAGGATAGCCACGATGAGGCCTCGCCGGCTGAAAACGTTGATCCTGAATCCGGCGAGGGCTGGGTAAGTGAACCAGAAAAACCAGCTGATTCGGAAACCCAATCATCCGATCCCCTGCATCAGGATATGGAAGACCCCTTATCTGAAGACACAGAAGAGGTCCAGGTCTTTTCAGATCTTGAAGAAGAAACTCATGAAACATTGCCGGACTGGTTCAATGAGATTTCTCATAACCAGGAGGAGAGTCAGACAATTGAACAACCGGCTCCTCCTGTCCGACAATTCGGTGATGCATTAAATGACTCTGAAGAAAACCCGGATCCGTTTATTGATATTACCGAAGAAGACCTAAAAGCTGCTCATGAGGTTATCCCGGACGGTGACGAGGCATTAGTATCTGAGGACGAGGCCTTACCTGACTGGCTCAATGAAATGATTGCGGAAGAAACACCCTCATCCGATGAAGCACCTTCAGATTTGGAAGACAAATCTCCGGAAAAACAACCTGACCAGCCCACCGAGCCTGTTGATATCACCCAGGAGACTCCAATCGAAAAACCTGCATCAAATGATGATGGACAAACACTCCATTTGGAACATGATACCTCTCCGGTTGCAGTTTCCGAAATCAAAAATGAAGCTGACGTGATTGAAGCAGAAGAACAGAAACATATAGAACTGGAACCGGACACCCTCCCGATCCCCATCCTGGACGACCAGGAAACAGTGATTGAAGAAACAGATGAAACAGTTCCTGAACCTTTGGAGGAAATTACTCCTGCTGAGGTTTCGGATAGCGCTGATATCACAGCCATCAAAAGTGATGTGCTGGAAAAAGTGCCTCAGGAAGAACCTTTGCTTCAAGATGAGGCTGAGGTTGATATCGATGAAGCTGAGACCGTTCGGCCGCTTGCAATTCCTAAAACTCTGAGGTTTGCGAAATACTTCCTCGTCCAGTGAGACAATAACCGTGCCCTCGAGATTCTGAATACTTATATCGAACACGAAACCTACCTGAAC
>CAZXRL010000061.1:7258-13432 GCA_964643275.1 uncultured Candidatus Brevefilum sp. | reverse complement strand
ATTGACCCTTCACGGCATGGCACACATTACCGGCGGCGGGCTGCCCGAAAACTTTTGATCCTGAATGCGGTAACGGTTATCGATGAATTGCGAGTACCTCCTGGAAACCGATTGGAGAAGTTGAAACATGACCGCGAGGGGCAGCACAGTATCCGGATCAACGATCAATGGCGGATTTGCTTTATCTGGCAAAATGGTGATGCATACCAGGTTGAGATCGTTGATTACCATGCATAAATAAGGAGTGAAATAATGGTTGCACGAGAATTAACCCCCATTCATCCCGGGGAAATCCTTTTGGAAGAGTTCCTGACCCCAATGCAGATCTCCCAGTACCGGCTGGCGAAGGAGATCCAGGTGGACCCGCGCCGCATCAATGAGATTGTCCACGGGAAGCGGGCGATCTCTGCCGATACGGCCCTCCGGCTGGGGACATATTTCGGGATGTCGGCCGAGTTTTGGCTGAACCTGCAATCTCATTACGATCTGGACCAGCTCAGGATGGAAGCCGGTTCAGATATTAAACGGGAGGTCCGGCCTATCGCTTGAGAAAGGCTTGGTGCGGTCGAGCTTCATTAAAACCAAAGCCATCCTATCGCAGACTGCTACGCGCGCTGCCCCTTCTTATTAATAAACTTCATACCCTTGATAATCTCCCCTTAACTTAACCTTAATTTAATCATTAACATGATATAATACAAACCTTCATAATTTACTGTAAAATTAAACCTTAAATACCTGCTGTAAAGGAGGTGCTATCGAGATAGCTTCTTTCACCCCAAGTTTGGTTTTTCTATTTAACAGAAAGAGAAGAGGAGTACCATGAATAACAAGTCTATCTTTAAGATCCTGGGACTGCTGATTGCCATCAGTATTCTGCTGGCAGCCTGTGGCCCCCAGAATGTGACTGAAGCACCCGCTGGTGAGGAACCCGCTGGTGAGGAACCAGCCGCTGAAGAACCCTCAGCCGGTGGCGGAGATATTTTCATCTTTGGCCGCGGTGCGGATTCAGTCCAATTGGACCCCGCCCTCGTGACCGATGGCGAATCCTTCCGGGTGACCGGTCAGGTTCTGGAGCCACTCTATCAATACGAGCTTGGCAGCACCGTTCCTATCCCAGCCCTGGCTGAAGAATGTGTTGCGAATGAGGATGCTACTGTCTGGACCTGCTCACTCCGCGAAGGCGTGAAATTCCATGACGGCACCGATTTCAATGCAGATGCCGTGGTATTCAATTTTGAGCGCTGGCGCTTCACCGACAATCCCCTCCATTTCGAGAGCCAGACTTTCGAATATTATGAATACATGTGGGGTGGATTCGATGATGACAGCATGATCACGGAAGTCGCCAAGGTTGATGACCTCACGGTTCAATTTACCCTCAGTGCTCCCCTGGCACCCTTCCTGGCCAACCTGGCGATGGATATGTTTGCCATCAACAGCCCGGCCGCTGTCGAAGCTGCGGGCGAAGCCTATGGCACGCCTTCCGTTGGTGCGGTTGGCACGGGACCCTTCAAGTTCGTGTCCTGGCAGGAAGGCACCGAGATCATTATTGAAGCTAACGAAGACTATTGGGGCGGCGCACCAAAGGTTGACCAGGTTGTATTTAAGGTCATCCCCGACGATTCGGCCCGCTTCCTGGCCCTTCAGGCTGGTGATATCCATGGTTTAGAGCAGGCAGTGGTTGAAGACCTTGCTACGGCAGAGGCCTCTGACGATCTCTATATCATCACCCGCCCGGCGCTCAACACCGGTTACCTCGCCTTCAACTATAAAATCGTCGAATTCCAGGATCCTCTGGTTCGGCAGGCTGTAGCCCACGCGATTGACAAAGAAGGTTTGATCGCTAACTTCTATGGCAAATACGGTGAAGCAGCCACAAACTTCCTCCCGCCATTGATCTGGGGTCACAATGACGACATCGTTGATTACGAATACGATCCCGACCTCGCACGCGAGCTGCTGGCTGAAGCCGGCTTCCCGGATGGTCTGAGTGAAGTGACCATTGCAGAAGACATCGTCAATGTTGAAGGTGCTGTGCTTTACGAGGCTGGCGAGAAGGTTCCTTTGCGCCTGTACTACATGCCCGTAACCCGCTTCTACTATCCCTCACCCGAGGAAATTGGTACAGCCATGGCCGCCAACCTGAACGCCGCTGGCTTTGGGGTTGAGCTCTACCTCGAAGGCGACTGGCCCACCTATTTGGCTGGCCGTAGTGCAGGCACCCTGGTTGGTCTCTATATGTTAGGCTGGGGCGGCGACAACGGTGACCCAGACAACTTCACCGGTTACTTCTTCGGCCAGGCAGCAGAACCGCTTGCGAAAGAAGGCTGGTATGCCAATCCTGAGCTGTCAGCACTGCTCCAGGAAGCTGCCGTCACCCCCGACCGTGAGGCTCGTGAGGCAATGTATCAAGAGGCTGAACAGATCATGCACGATGAAGTGACCCGGATCTGGATCGCGCACAACAACACACCATTGATCTTCTCCTCGGCTATCCAGGGCTATGGCGCCCAGCCTGTTGGTGCGGATTACTTTGAGTTTGTTGAATTTGTTGACTGATTTGATGCTATACTCGTCAGTTAAACAAAAGTAAGTTCACCAGAAGTAAATTTTGGGGGGCGGTTTCAGGCCGCCCCCCTGTGTATACCCATGAAGTGAGGACATCTTGGGACGCTATATATTTCGAAGGTTATTATCCGTCATTCCAACGTTGATTGGTGTGACTCTGGTTATTTTCTTGTTTCAGCGACTGATCCCCGGTGATCCGGCCATTGCGATGTTGGGCGAGCATGCCACTGAGGATAGTATTCAACGGATCAGGGAGCAGTTCGGGCTCAACCGGCCCGCCTTCCTGGATCGTGATGCCCTGGCTGAGGGTGATCTGGGCGGTTTTTTTGACAGCCAGTATTTTAGATACTTTAACCGGCTGGCCCACTTTGACCTGGGCGAATCCATCCATCGCAGGATTCCGATTGTGGATTCCTTAAAGGAACGTTTTCCAGCAACGCTTGAACTGGCGATTCTGTCGATGGGGATCGCTTTGGTAATTGGCATTCCTGCAGGGATCATATCCGCGTCACGGCGTAACACGGCCGTGGATGGGGTAACCATGGTCGGGTCGCTGGTTGGCGTTTCAATGCCGATTTTCTGGTTGGGGATCATGGAAATCATGTTATTCTCTGTGATCCTGAAATGGCTGCCCTCTGGCGGACGGTTGAGCACCGGCGTTCAAATCACGTCGATCACCAACCTGCTTCTGCTGGACAGCCTGCTGACCGGTAATTTTCAGGGATTTATCGCCGCTCTCAGGCATATCATTATGCCGGCAATCGCACTTGCGACAATCCCTGCCGCCATCATCACCCGGATGACCCGATCCAGCATGCTGGATGTCCTTCAGGAGGATTATATCCGCACGGCCTCAGCCAAAGGTCTTTCCGAACGGGTTGTCCTCTATCGGCATGCCTTAAAGAACGCGTTCTTACCGGTGATCACCATCATCGGGATTCAGGCGGGGTCCTTGCTGGCAGGCGCAGTACTGACGGAAACGATCTTTTCCTGGCCTGGGATTGGCAAATGGGTTTATGACTCGATCCTTGGACGGGATTACCCGATTGTGCAGGGCGTGACGCTGCTGATCGCCCTGATCTTCTTACTAGTCAACTTAGTCGTGGATCTCTCCTACGCCATTCTGGATCCGCGCATCAGTTACGATTGAGGAACGACCTATGGGAGAAACTGGACTTAGCCTAAACGGCACGGAGGATTTTGCCGTTCGAGAACACCGCTCTTTATGGTTGGATGCCTGGCGCAGGCTGATATCAAACCGTACCGCTATGATTGGTTTGGTGGTGGTGCTGATATTTGTCCTGACAGCTTCTCTGGCCCACTTTTTTTGGGATTATGATCCCAAAACCGATCTGGATTACAGCTCAAAACTCCTCGCACCGCAATGGACGGCCACGGAAGACGGCGCGAAGATCCATGTCTTTGGAACTGATAAGCTTGGCCGGGATATTTTCCGGCGCACGATCCATGGGGGGTGGAACTCCCTGAGGGTGGGGCTGGTTGCCGTGGGTATATCGCTTTCTGTCGGCGCATTACTGGGTCTCTTTGCCGGGTTCTTTGAAAGCATCACAATGAACTTTGCTGAATCGATTGCGTTGATGTCAATCCTGGGGCTGGCACTTGGAGCGTTACCGGCGTGGATTGCCAGGCAGACCTTTCAGATCCTGTTGTTTGCCTTGTTGGGGGTTGGTTCTGTCGTACTTGACCGTTATGCCGGTTTAGGAAAGACTTCCCGCCTGTTGATTTTTGGCGGCTTGGGTTTCGTTTTAGGCGGTGGTGCCGGATTGCCGGTTGCCCCGCTGGTGGGTCTTGTTTGCGGTGTCCTCGGTTTGGGGATTGGATTGCTGCTCGCCCGGCCGGTTGGCGGGAAATTATTTTCTAACCTCATCATGCGCATCATGGATGTGCTGCTCTCCTTTCCAAGTTACCTGCTGGCGATTGCAATTGTCGCCTTTTTGGGTCCCGGGCTTGAAAAAGGCATGATCGCGATCGGCGTTGTCGGCATCCCGGTCTATGCCCGGCTTGCCCGTTCGGCTGTACTTTCGGTCAGCCAGAAGGAATATGTTCTGGCATCGGAGTCGGTGGGTGAATCTCACGCCCGGATCTTATTCCGGCATATTATGCCCAATATCCTTTCGCCGTTGATCGTCCAGGCGACCATGGGGCTGGCAAATGCGATCTTATCCGCTGCGGCTTTGGGTTTCCTTGGCCTTGGCGCCATCCCGCCCGAACCGGAGTGGGGCGCTATGCTGGGTGACAGTTACAAATACCTGTCCAGCGGCGCCTGGTGGGCGGTCCTCTTCCCGGGCCTGGCCATCATGTTAAGTGTGCTGGGATTCAACCTCCTGGGTGATGGGTTGCGGGATGCTCTCGACCCGAAGATCCGAGTTTAACGGTGATAAATCTTGATAGAGCGATCAGGTGAATAATTATGGAACCCTTATTACGAATCAAAGACCTTGAGACCCGGTTTACCACCGAAGACGGGGTTGTTAATGCTGTCAACGGTGTCTCTTATGATATGAACTCAGGTGAGGTGTTGGGTGTTGTGGGCGAAAGCGGTTGCGGTAAGAGTGTCCATGCCCTTTCGATCATGCGGCTGATCCAGATTCCCCCTGGAGAAATCTCTGGCGGCGAAATCTGGTTCGAAAACCGTGATCTCTTGAAGATATCCGATTCCGAGATCCGCCAGGTGCGCGGGCGGGATATTGCCATGGTATTTCAGGACCCGATGTCCTCTCTCAATCCAGTCTATACCGTAGGTTTTCAGATTGTGGAAGCCCTTAGGTTGCACAAGAAGATGAGTAAGAAAGCAGCCCGGACACAGGCAGCTGAGCTTCTCTCGCTGGTCGGGATATCGGAACCGGTGAAACGACTCGATAACTATCCCCACCAGTTCTCAGGCGGCATGCGCCAGCGGGCGATGATTGCCATGGCGCTTTCCTGTGAACCGAAACTCCTGATTGCCGACGAGCCGACAACGGCCCTGGATGTGACCATTCAGGCGCAAATTATTGACCTGGTGATCAAACTTCAGGGCGAATTGGGCATGGCGGTGATGTGGATCACCCATGATCTCGGGATCGTCGCGGAGATGGCCCAAACGATCAATGTGATGTATGCGGGCTTTATCATTGAGCGCGGAAAAGGTAACGATATTTTTAATGAAACCCGCCACCCCTATACCATGGGATTGCTGGGATCCTTGCCGAGTATTGACGAGGCTCCCGGGACGAAACTCATTTCAGTTCCTGGCCTCCCGCCGGATCTTGTCAGACTGCCCAAAGGCTGCCCGTTTTATGCCCGGTGCACCTATCGGGAAGACCGTTGCCGGGAAGAGCGGCCTGTCCTTGAAAAAGTCAATGGCAACGGTCATACCGTTGCCTGTTGGCGCTGGAAAGAAATCAATGCAGAAGGTGCGAAATGAACGCTGAAACCTCAGTTTTGGTTCAGGTCCAAAACCTGAAAAAGTATTTCAAACAGAAGATAAATACTATATGGACGCCGATGAATTATTGAAATCATATGAATCAAATACTTGTGTGTGCCATGGCAAGAATGTAACATTGAATGGTACTGTACACATAACAGCAGACAATGCAA
>CAZXRL010000061.1:4046-7248 GCA_964643275.1 uncultured Candidatus Brevefilum sp. | reverse complement strand
TTTCCCTGTCTATCAGGGCTTGATCGTCAGCCGGTATGTTAAAGATGTCAAAGCGGTGGATGATGTCAGCTTTGAAATCCGCAAAGGCGAGACCCTTGGCCTGGTCGGAGAAACAGGCTGCGGCAAGACCACTGTTGGGCGGACGATTTTACATCTCTATAAGCCCACTTCGGGAAAGATCATCTTTGATGGTGTTGACCTCTCCGGTATGTATGAGAACGACCTCCGCCGGATCCGGCAACGGATGCAGATGATCTTTCAGGACCCATATGCCTCTCTTAACCCCCGGATGACGGTTGGTTCGATCATTTCCGCCCCGCTGGATGTGCATACTTCCATGAAAAGAAAAGAGAAGCGTGAGCGTGTCCAGGAATTGCTGGAGATTGTGGGGCTGAACGCCGATTTTGTCAACCGTTACCCCCATGAATTCTCAGGCGGACAGAGGCAGCGGATCGGGATTGCGCGGGCATTGGCTGTGAACCCCGATCTGGTGATCTGTGATGAGCCGATCTCGTCCCTGGATGTTTCCATCCAGGCCCAGGTTGTCAACTTGCTGGAGGAATTACAGGAGCGGCTGGGATTAACTTACCTGTTTATCGCCCATGACCTTAGCATGGTCCGCCACATCAGCGACCGGATGGTCGTCATGTATCTCGGTAAGATCATGGAACTGGCCGACCGGAACGAGATTTACCTCCGGCCGCTGCATCCCTATACCCGAGCGCTGATGTCCGCAGTGCCGATTCCCAACCCGGAGAAAGCCAAACGGAAAGAGCGAATCATTCTCGAAGGGGATATCCCGAGCCCATTGAACCCGCCGCATGGATGTAACTTCAACACGCGCTGTCCGATTGCACAAGAACGATGCTTTGTTGAAGAACCCGCTTATGTGGAGCTGGAACCTGATCACTATGTTGCCTGCCATTTCGCAAAACCCAATGGTCAATAGTGGCCTGAACTGGGAGAAGATTACCCTCCGGCTGAGAAACCCTTTTAGGCTCTCCTATGGGACCAGCGAAGAACGGCAGGCTTTCTGGCTTCAACTGCCCGGTGATGCAGGGTGGGGGGAGGGAACGATCCCGCCGTATTACGGGGTTGAAGCGAAAACTATGGAGGATTATTGGCGGGGACTGTCTCGCCTAACCACGCCTCTTCCGGAAACGGTTGACGAGATCCCAGCCTGGATGGGAAAAGATGGTCCGGCACCTGCCAGATGTGCCATTGACCTGGCGATGCACGACCACCTTGCGAAATCAGCCGCTCTTCCTCTCTATGCTTACCTTGGTCTGCCAGACCCCGAGCCGAAACCCAGTTCGGTCACCATCGCGCTGGATACGCCGGTTAGGATGGGCGAGATTGCATTGGAAGTGGGTAAATACCCGATCATTAAGGTCAAACTGGGTGGGGACGACCGGGACCTGGAGCGGCTGGATGCTGTCAGGGCAGCCCGGCCGGATGTGCGGCTGTGGGTGGATGCCAATGCTGGATGGGATCTGGATAGCGCATTGCAATACCTGCCTGCGCTGGAAGATCTGCGGGTTGAGCTGCTCGAGCAGCCCTTGTCAAAAGTTGATTTTTCAGGGATGGGTCAATTGCAATCGAAGACGTCCATTGCAGTTGTGGCGGACGAATCCGTCCAATCGTTGGCGGATGTTGAAGCGCTTGCTGCGGCCGGTTTGGGCGGGGTCAACATCAAGCTGATGAAGGTGGGCGGGCTGGGGCCCGCTCTTGAGATGATCCGCCGGGCGAGGGCATTGGGGCTGGGTGTGATGCTTGGCTGCATGATCGAGACCTCTCTCGGCACGACAGCCATGGCGCATCTGAGCGGTCTGGCGGACTGGCTTGACCTCGATGCCTCGCTCCTGATCACCAATGACCCCTTCGAGGGAATGCGGCTGGATGAGACCTGCATGGTCCGGATGCCGGAGCGACCGGGGATCGGCGTCAGGCTGGTCCAGAAACAATAATTTCCAAACGATTGCGTATAGTCAACGATATAGATCGTGTCCCGGTTAGGGCTTAAGGTAAAATTGAGCCGATGATCCTCTGATGCCTTTAACTTGAAAGGAACTCAATGCGCGAATACTCAGATCTCGATGCTTATCTATCATTATCGCCCTCCCAGCTTGCGGACACCGTGCTGCACTGCCCGGTTTGCGGTCGGGATCATAAAATTCCTTTTAAAATTGTCCGTTCGGGCAAAGAACAACTCACGGAGATACCCGAAATTCTCATCGACCTTATAGGTCAGCTTCCTGAAAAAATTGGGGTGATCTATGATCGCCAGATTGAAGAAAAACTGGAGCGTTTATTTTTCATCACGTTTGAAGGTCTCAACCTGCCCTATATCCGGATTCCCCTGGGCAGGCCGGGGTTTCTGCTGGATTCGACCACCCAGTTGGGCGATGAAACGGCAGCCGGCCTGCCAGACGAGATCGATTTTCTGATAGGCGTCGGTTCAGGCGTGATCAGCGATCTGACCAAGTGGATCGCCACCAAAGGGGACCTGCCATTCCTGCTGGTCGGCACGGCAGGCTCCATGAACGGTTTTACCTCGATCACTGCAACCATGACCGAGAATGAGGTCAAAACCTCCAGATGGCTCAACCCGGCAGACGCTGTTCTGCTGGATGCACAATTACTGGCTTCAGCGCCTGAAAAGATGACCTGCTCCGGGATTGCTGACCTGCTGGCCCGGAATGTCGCCAATGCGGATTGGAAACTTTCGGAAAAGCTGCGCGGCACCTATTTCTGCCCGGTGTCTTTCCGGATGATGGAGAAGTATCAGCAAGCCTATCTGCCTCTGGCAAGTAATTTGGGACGGAACGAATCCGGCGCACTGGCCATCTTTGCCGAAGGTGTCCTGGTGTCCGGCTATTCGATGACGGTTTTGGATGGGGAGACGTCGCCCTCATCAGGGTCTGAACACGTTATCTCACATTTCTTTGATTTTCAGCATGAGGTCTTCGGTCTTTCTAAAAACTTTCACGGCACCCAGGTCGGGATTGGGACAGTGATGATGAGCACGGCTTATGAAATGCTTCGCGAATGTGACCCGGCCGGCTTTGATCTGGATGATCTGGAACGGCGCAGATTGTCGCAAACAGCCATTGTCCTGGATCATCAACGGGTCTTTGGTGAGCATGGTCGGGGTTTTGATGAAGTGGCGGCCAAAAAACGGATCCCTGACCTGGAATACCGA
>CAZXRL010000061.1:0-4036 GCA_964643275.1 uncultured Candidatus Brevefilum sp. | reverse complement strand
GAATACCGACCTTATATCAAAGGCATTATCGACTCGTGGGACGGTCTTTGGGCAGATCTGGATCCCTACTTGATGCCTTCGAGCGCGATCAGAGCAGTGCTGGAAGCTGCTGGCGCACCGACCAGGCTTGCAGATCTGGACCGCTCAGATGAGGACGCGGTGCAGGCTTTGCTTTATGGATCGCATTACCGCCCGCGCTATACCGTACTGGACTTATTCTGGGAGCTGGGGCTGTTCCCCCTGATGGCGCCTGAGATATTGGCGCGATCCGGTGTGTTCAACTGAATAAGATACTGAAAACTACCTTTGTCTTTGTCATTAACCACCCTTTGATTTCACGGGATTAATGAAAAATTCTCCAAAATATTGTATGCTGGAGATAGCGAAATCTTCATCGATGGAGGATATGGTGGTGGTCAGATGAAAGAACAGGCATTCCGCGATTATCTAAAATCAAGACAGTTTTCTCAGGAGACCATCAATTCTCAGGTTGATTTTATCGCTGCGGCAGAACGACGTTTGGCGGAGAAAGGCCCGAGGTGGACTTTTGAAGATCTTAACCGGGCCTGCGTCCAGGAAGTTGTTGATGGCATGATCGATCGGGGAGAGAATACCATCAAAAACTTACAGGCACTGGTTCGTTATGCCTGGTTGATTAAGAATGATGAGATGTTCGTTTTGGTCTTTCAGCTGCTCGATGGCTGTGAAGCGATGGAGAATCTCTATCGCAAACTGGGGGAGGAGGTGGGAGAAGAATTGAGGGATTGCATCTTTGAAGAACTGCCCCTGCCGCCTTTGGGTTTGTGCTTGCGGGAGAAATCGCATTACACCTGCCGAATCATGCGCAGGATGGAAGAAGTCTTTGGGAAGTCAACCTGCCGGGAACTCCTGAAGGATTGCCTTCGAGACCTGCCGGATGCGTATTATGCTGATGTAAGAAAGGATTATTACGAGACCTGCGATGGCGATCTGGACCGTTATCTCGCTTTGCAAGGGCGGAAATTCGCGGATACGCTGAGGGATCATCAGGCCCGTAAGGCATTGTTCTTTGGCCAGGAGATCACTGATGAGGTTATCGCTTTTGTCGAAGCAAACCCGGAGATCGGCGGCGGGGTCAGGGTAGGAAATATTATCTATGAAACAAAGATACCCTATAACACCAGAGCCTATCTGGAGGAGACTGACTCCCAAAAGAAACGCTATCATTATTGCCACTGCCCGTGGGCCAAGGAGTCCCTTCGGAATGGGGCGCTCACAGTGACCCCGACCTGGTGTCAGTGTTCCGCCGGGTTCCATAAACGGCCCTATGAAGTCATCTTCGATCAACCTGTTCAGGCGGAGGTTTTGCAGAATGTTTTGGAGGGGGATCCGGTCTGCCGCTTTGCGATCCATCTGCCGGAGGGCGTTTTTGTGTGATTGATGCTGGCGACTGAGGATGGGCGTTCGGTGTCCCACCCGAAGGAAGCCGTTTTTGAATGAACCACATTATAATCATCCGGTCACGAGAGGATCCAACATGGCTGCAATGATGGGAAAAGTGCTTTGGGTTGACCTGAGCGCAAAGAAAATCACAGATGAAGTTGTTCCCGATCAGGTGTATCGGAAATATCTCTCCGGCATGGGGCTTGCGGCATACTACCTGTATGAACGCATCCCGGCTGGTGCTGACCCGCTGGGGCCGGAAAACATCCTTGGCTTTGTCTCCGGACTTCTGACCGGAACGCCCAGCCTTTTCAGCGGGCGCTGGATGGCGGTGGGGAAGTCTCCGTTGACAGGCACCTGGGGAGACGCGAACTGCGGCGGATATTTCTCACTCTCAATCAAGAAATGCGGGTATGACGGTATCTTCTTCTCAGGAAAATCAGAAAAACCGGTTTACCTTCTGATCGGTCCGGGCGGACCCGAATTAAGGGATGCCGAAGATATCTGGGGTTTGGATACGGCTGAGACGGAAACGATCTTGCGTGAACGGCATGGTCAGCACCGCATCCCCGGTGTTGCCTGTATCGGGCCGGCCGGGGAGAACCTCTCACGGATTGCGGGCATCAGCCACGACCACGGCCGGATGGCGGCGCGTTCTGGGCTGGGCGCCGTGATGGGGAGCAAGGGACTCAAAGCCCTCGTGCTGACCGGCGCGCACCCCGTCAGGCCTTTTGACCCGGTTACCATGCACCACCTGGCAAAGAAACCCGCCAAACAGGCTCGCTTCCGGATCCCTCTGCCCGCCTGGGCGATGGCCCTGATGGGCAAAGTCTTGGGCAATCCCTGGGTCACGATGCGGATGGACGGCGTGCTCTATCTGGGCATCCTGCGCAGGTGGGGCACGGTAGGCCTTAACCAGACCTCGATAGAATGGGGTGATTCGCCGATCAGGAACTGGGCCGGGACCCACGAGGATTTTCCCGGGGAGGAGTCGAGGCAGATCTCTCCGGGGGTCATCTCCCATTGGGAGGCGCAAAAATACCATTGTCTGGCCTGCCCGCTGGGCTGCGGCGGCATGATGAAACCCAATGGAGAGGTCCCCGTCAGCCACAAGCCGGAGTATGAGACCACCCTGGCTTTTTCCGGTCTGCTGTTGAACAGCGATTGGGATTCCGTGATGCTGATCAACGACCTGCTCAACCGGGCGGGGATGGACAGCATCTCAGCCGGTGGCACGGTGGCCGCCGTCATTGAGTGGTATGAAAATGGGCTCATCACCGAAAAGGATACGAACGGGCTGGCGCTGACCTGGGGGAACACCGAAGCCATCATCGCCCTGGTGAGGAAGATGGTCGCGCGGGAGGGTTTTGGGGACTTGCTTGCTGACGGCGTCAATGTGGCAAGGCAGAAACTCAAGATCCAGGACCGGGAAGCGGCGGTCACGGCTGGCGGTGTGGAGATCGCGATGCACGACCCGCGGCTGGATCCCGGATTTGGGCTGCACGCCGCTGTGGAACCCGCGCCTGGCCGCCACACTACCGGCGCGTTCATCTATTACGACCTTTATCAATTATGGACGCGTCTGCCTGACCTTCCGAAGCCCCCCTTGTTTTACAACAAGAAGAAGGCGTTCAAGCCCACGCTGGAAGCGGCCCGGAAATCAGTGGCGATGTCCAGTTTCACAAATTTTTACAATGCATTGGGTGTCTGCATGTTCGGCGCTTTCCTCGGCGTAGGGCGGCTGCCTTTGTTTGAATGGGCGAACGCTGCCACGGGCTGGGACCTGACCTCGGAGGATTATCTGGAGATCGGCCGGCGGATCCAGACCCTGCGCCAGATGTTTAACGTCAAACACGGGATCAAGCCTGCGGAGATCCGGGTCAGCCCCCGTGCTCTGGGGATGCCCCCGCTGGAGAGCGGCCCCAACAAAGGCAACCGGATTGATCTTGAGCGGATGCGCCGGAATTACTGGGCGGAGATCGGCTGGGACCCGGAGACGGGCGTCCCCGCAGAGGCGACCCTCAGCGAACTGGGGCTGGCGGATATCGTCAAGGGCAAGGGAGCATAATATGGCTTACACGATCACAACCGACTGTCAGGGATGCCGGGCCTGCGTGCGGAGCTGCCCGACCGAGGCGATCACAGGCGAACGGCATGAGGTGCATGTCATCCATCCTGAGCGTTGCATCGAGTGCGGCACCTGCGGCCGTGTCTGCCCGTATGCCGCTGTAAAGACACCTGACGGGGAGACAGCGGTCCGGGTCAGGCGGTCGGACTGGCTCTCGCCGGTGATCAACCAGCGGGCCTGTGTTTCCTGCGGGTTGTGTATCACGATTTGCCCGGTGAGCTGTCTCGACCTGGATGACCCTGCCGGCAGAAACCATTCGGAGGCTTATCCATATCTGCGCGCGCCCGGCGACTGTGTGGGCTGCGGGTTCTGCGAGTCCGTTTGTCCGGTCGGCGCGATCACCCTGCGGCCGCGCTCGGAACTGGTAACCTGAGCACAAGAGGCCACCGTTGGGGTGATTAAGACGGAAGACAATCTTAAAACAAAAAGGGCTGCGCGTGTGTGCAGCCCTTCTTTAGTCAGATGATGCTTTTCAGCCTTCAATAA
>CAZXRL010000060.1:0-13444 GCA_964643275.1 uncultured Candidatus Brevefilum sp. | reverse complement strand
ACGGCCTGCTGGATTACTGGGAAATTGATACCTTGACCACGATCCCCCAGGTCTTTCTGGATGAGAGCGTGGTGACGGTGACGCCCTTTGAGACGACTTTTGAGCGGGCAACAACCACCAACCTGGCGCATATCAACGCTGATGACGCCTGGGCTCTTGGGTTTACGGGCGCAGGGATTGTGGTCGGGAGCATTGACACAGGGGTACGGTATTCGCACGACATGCTGATCGGACAATACCGCGGCAACCTCGGCGGGGGCAGCTTTGATCATAATTATAACTGGTGGGATGCTATCACTCCATCAGGGCAAGTTGATCCCTTTGACGATCATAGTCACGGCACGCACACGACCGGGATTATGGTCGGGGCTGACGGCGAGGGCAACCAGATCGGGGTCGCGCCGGATGCGGCATGGATTGCCTGTAAGGCATTGAGCAGCAGTGGATCTGGCTCTGGTGCTGACCTGATTGAATGCGGCCAGTTCATGCTGGCCCCGTGGAACCTGGCAAAAGAATATGCGAATCCCGACTTGCGGGCACATATTGTCAATAACTCCTGGGGTAATTGTGACCGGACTTACAGCAGCTGGTATGCCGGGGTGATTGACGCCTGGGTGGCCGCGGGAATGTATCCTGTGTTTGCGAATGGGAATGCTGGTTCCCCTTGTAATTTTGGCTATCCCCCGGGCCTGAACACGGTTGGGAACCCGGCCCGGTCGGGCAATGTGACGGGTGTCGGTTCGACGGGCAATAATAACGGCGCATATGCCACGCACTCCAACTGGGGGCCGACCGACAACCCTGACACCCTCAACCCGAACGGTTATCCTGACCTCAAACCCCAGGTGGTCGCGCCGGGTGTTTCCATTCTTTCCGCTCATAGCGACAGCGATTCGGCATATTCGTATAAGACTGGGACCTCCATGTCTGCGCCGCATGTCGCGGGACTGGTCGCTCTGATTTGGGAGGCCGCGCCATGGCTGAAAGATAACTACAACTATGCCCTCACCGAGACGTTGATTCAGGATACGGCCGTCCCGATTTTGTATAACGACCAGACCGGCAGCGGTCCCCGCAGCCCCAATTACGCGACCGGCTGGGGTGAGATTGACGCGTTGGCGGCCGTGGTTCTGGCCCGGGATGGCGCTATCCTGACAGGGCTGGTAACCAGCGTCACCACCGGTAACCCAATCCCAAATGCGGTCGTCCTGGCTGAAGCGCAGGCGGACGGAAACAAAGACGCCTCAAACACCACGAATTCTCAGGGGAGATATGAATTCCCGATCGCCACAGATGAAATCTACGATATTTCCGTCAGCAAACTCTGGTATGAGATCGCGCGGATGGAAGATGTCATTATCCCAACTGGTGCTGGTGTGACACATGACTATGGTTTCGCGCTGACAGACGGGCCACGGCATGATACCTTTTTACCCATCTTCCTTCGATAACCAATAGGTTTATTGTTGAGCTTTTGATATTGTCTTGCAGGTTAGGCTGCCGGGGTAGGGCAATCGCAAAGCCATTTAGATCATTTTTTTTCCTCACCTCATCAATCTGCTTCGCAGACAGCTTCCCCTTGGAGCAAAGCGGAACACCCGTAGGGTGCCAGGGGAAGCCTAAAAAAGAAGAAATTTAGCGGTTCTCAGCGATTATGCTGTCCCATCATTTTCTCACAGAACGACCTTATGTAGTACTGATTACTTATCATAGACATAGAGCCATCACTTCTCTTCACACACTCAATTTAGTAAGCCTTCTCCTTGAGGAGAAGGTGGCGCGCAGCGCCGGATGAGGTGGCTGATAGCCTCACTTTTACCTCATCAGTCTACTTTGCAGCTAAACTAGAACTCCTTTATGAGTATTTGCTGGGTTCTCAGCGAAAATTCTGATACACCTATTCCTCCCAATAACCAAGTAGTGCGTCCAGAGGATGCAAGGGAAGAGCTAACAAATCACAATTATCATTAAAATTTTATTCATTCGATTTTTCGATTGCCCTACTGCCCGCGGCCTCACCCTGCAGGAACAGCTCTTATTGGATATAATGTCCGGGATGGAACATTCGGCATTGTATTCGGTGGTCACGTTATTTGAGTGCATGCAGGACCCGGCAACGGTGGCCTGGCTGATGCAGTCGGATATTAACCTGCCTGGAATCACGCCCTCGGGCCGCTATCCAACCCCTGCGGAGATCGAGCAGGTCATTGACGCGATCCCCGGCATGCGGGCGGCCTACCGGAGGACGGCGAAAGTCTGGCAGGTGACGGTGAGGAGCCGAAAGGACGTTTCCTGGGCGTGCCTGGCGGTTCGGGATTATTCCGGCGATGAGCACGAACCGCACCGGTTCTATTTCGAGGGGGGATGGGACGAGGTTATCCTGTTGATCACGGCGCGGCTGGCGGACCTCTGTGGACCGATGGTGCTGCTGCATGATTCCGGAACGCCGCCGCAGGTAGTCTTTTAATTCCCACTGCTTTCAGCCAATTTGCGTTAAAATCCTATCGTATTCAAGATAATACGAAGGAGGATATGACCATGACACAGGAAAAGACCGCATCAAAGAACCATCAGATTGTGACCGCCTGGGTGGCCACCCTGCTCCTTTCAACCCTGCCAAACATCATTTGGCAGGAATTCTTTGGAACGCCGACCATGGCCTTGTTCTGGTCCAAAATCATCTTCCTGGCATTCCTTTTGATCCTTTCTTTTATTTGGAAACCTGCAAAACCACTGCGGTTCTATTTTCTGCTGGTCCTGATCCTGTTTGGTGTTGAAAAGCTACTGGATCTTGTTAGCAAAATGACCTTCTGGCTACGCTGGTTCCCGCATTCCCCCTCTTTTATTCAATCCATGTTCGGCATCCAGCTGCTTCGTGTCATGGTGGCTGTCCTGATGATGATCGCATTGCTTGTCGTCTATAAACGCCCTGCCCGTTTCTTTCTGGTTCCAGGTAAGCTGGACGCGGCCAGCAGCAAGGTTGCATTTATCATTGACGAAGGAACCTCCTGGAAAAACTTGGGGTGGATCCTCTCTCTGTGCATAACAGGAGGCACCCTGGCCTTTCTGATTCTTGCCGGAAGACCGACCCTCTCCCAATTCGCCAGGGTTCTGCCCTCTCTGCCGTTAATTCTCGTTCTGGCGGCGATGAATGCCTTTAGTGAAGAGCTTAATTACCGGGCGGCTTTACTGGCGCCGTTGTATCCTGTCGTTGGCAAGACCCACAGCATCCTGCTGACTGCAGTGTTCTTTGGTTTGGGTCATTTTTATGGCGTACCCTATGGAATCATTGGGGTACTGATGGCCACCTTATTGGGGTATCTGTTAAGCAAGGCCATGGTGGAAACACAGGGGTTCTTCTGGCCCTGGTTCATCCATTTCTGGCAGGATGTCGCAATTTTCTCCTTTATGGCAATCGGCGCTGTCGTGGCTGGGGGCGGTTAGGTCAGTTTGGTCTCTTTTCCTGAAAATGTGAGCCCTGACATTTGACACCCCCTGGGGTCACTGGTAGACTCTGGATAACCGCAGGACTAAACCCTATAATGGCGTTAATGAATTATGTACGCCATCTGAATCAATCCCCGCTACGTTTATTATTGACGAATTTCCAGACAGAGAAGGAGATACTTATGAAACTCAGGCGAAAGACCGCTTATCTGCCGTGGATCCTGGTGATTGCCGTGCTTGCCATCACCTCATTGAGTTGCAACCTGATCAGCAATACCCTGGAATCGTTGTTTAAATCCGGGGTGGACGCCCTCGATGATTCCGGGATGGTTGAAAACATCCTAGGCGCATTGGGTTCCGTTGAGGGGGAAGGGATTGATTTCGAACCGCTGCGCCATCCCGAGGCGGAGTTCCTCTTCGAAATTGACCCCTTTGATGACGTCATCCGGTGGCGCTTCTATGCCGCCACCAGCAGCGTTGACGAGACGGCGGATTTTTACATCGGTCTCCTGCCTGATTTTTCAATTGAACAGGATGCGGAGCTCAACGGTTACCGGTACCTTGTCCTTTCCAGCGATCACCCTTACAGTTCCATAACCACCGCGGAACAACTGGCGGACATCAAGGCAACGGTTCCGATGATGGAGAGCGCGCTCCTGGATGTTGAAGTGCTGGATTCGACCGCTCATTCCGCCACCGGCAGGCTCGGGATTGCGCAGGGGGCCGGGAAGCTGCCCGAACCGCTCCCCTCTGATACAACCCTCATTATCCTGGTTTACAACGTGTCCAGCATGGACATCGGCGGCCTGCTCGATTCGATCTCCGGGGCAGATTCATCCGACGGTGACCGAGGCTCGGACTCGGGAGATTCCACCGACCAGGAACGCTCCCGGGAGAATGGCGAGCTGGAGTATGACTTTGGCGATGACGACGAAACGAGAAAAACCGAACCTAGGGATGTGACCCAGATGTGCGGACAGGTGCTGGCGGGTGGCGCCTGCCATAACCGTTATTTCCCGGTCGTGGAAGGTTTTACCCGTACCTACGGATCGGGTGACCAGCAGACGATTGAAACCGTAAGCGCTGTGAGCGCGGATGGATTCAGCATCACCACGACCAGCCCTGACGGGACCGAATTCACCTCGCAGTATTCCTGTGAAGACGGCGATATTGTGGGGTGGGGAGCCGATGAATCCGTCCTTGAGATGATCCGCCAAACACCGGGCGGGTATACGGAAGTTGAGGTTGAAGGGGTTCCCATCCCCTCAAGTTTCTCCGTCGGCGATACCTGGCCCGTCACGGTGACCATCATTGTCGGTGTCCAGAGTGGAGGGGCTGACAGCAGGAACACCATTGTCCTGGATGTTGAGTATACCGTCGTTGGTGAATATGACATCATCCTGCCCGCCGGGACCTTTACCGCCATGCGGATTGATTTCCAGACGACAGGTGAGAACAACCTGCTGGTCACAGGCCCGAGTGGCTCCTATTCCCAACTGCTGGCCAATATCGAGTCCACCGGTTCCGATTGGTATGTGGAATGTCTGGGTCTGGTTAGAAGATACACGAAAAGTTCCGTGTCAGGGATAGCGAGCGCCGAACATGAGACTCTGATGGAATTGGCTGACTTTAACCTTCCGTGATGGATGATCATTGACCGGGAGATGATTCCGTCGGTCACCGGACGTTAATTAAGGATAAAACTGCTGTCTGAAAACAGCAGTTTTTATGTTATTGGGGGTCTGCCTCAGGGATTGGTCAGCACGATGATCAGCAGACAAAGGATCAGGGCGATTGAATAAATGGTGTTCTCTTTGTTCATTTGTTTCTCCGGTGGGTTGCTTTGCTGCATTTTTATCCCCCCCCCCAGAAGTTTCATCGAGACGCTGAATACTCGATCCAGCGTCTCGATTGGGTATCAACTGGCGGGAGAGAGGATGATTTTCGCCAGCCCGTGCGAGGTTCACGGGAGCTCTTAGAAAATCGCCGCCAGCAATACAATTGGGAGGACCAGAAAAATACCGATCAGGATCAACAAACCGAAGACCGCGCCCAGAATGCCAAAAACAAGCCCCAAAGCGCCGCCAACCAGGCCGAACACCAGCCCGAAAATACCTTTCACGAGGCCAATTATCAAGCCAAACAAACCTTCAATTATTCCTATCATTGTCGTTCTCCTTTCATGGTAATCTACGCAAAAAGGAGAGAAAAGTTGCAAAACAGGCGGATTTGAGGGGAAAAACAGGTTTATGGGGTGCTGGCGGGGGGCTTTGTTCTGGCGGCTTGATAGGCCGCCAGGGTTCGCTGGCGGGCGAAGGCATGATCCACAAGGGGGTGGGGATAGTCTTTCCCGAGCGTGAACCCGGCCTGGAGGGCTTCCCGGTCAGGCAGCTTCCAGGGCTGGTGGCGATATTTCACAGGAAGGTTTTTTAGTTCCGGCACCCAGCGGGCGATATAAGCGCCCTCCGGATCGAACTTCTCACCCTGGATGACAGGGTTGAAGATCCTGAAGTAGGGTGCGGCGTCCGTGCCGGTGCCAGCAGTCCACTGCCAGCCGCCGTTGTTGGCGGCGGGATCGCCATCCACCAGGTTAGCCATGAACCAGGTTTCGCCCTCCTGCCAGTTGATCAGCAGGTCCTTGGTCAGGAACGAGGCGGCGATCATCCGGCCGCGGTTGTGCATCCAGCCGGTCTCGAGAAGCTGGCGCAGGCAGGCATCCACGATGGGGTACCCGGTCCGGCCCTGCTGCCAGGCGGCCAGGTCGTCCGGTGCGTCCCGCCAGGGGATGTTCTGATAGGCTTTTCGAAAAGGGCCGTCCATGACTTCAGGGAAGTGGTAAAGGATGGCGGTATAGAATTCACGCCAGACGAGTTCGTCCATCCAGGTGCGGATTTGGTCTCTTTCGTCCTCCGTTGCCTGCAAGAGCTTGATTTGGGCTTCCGCGAAACAAGTCCTGGGGGAGAGCAGTCCGAACCGCAGGTAGGGTGAGAGGGCCGAGGTGCCGTCCAGGTCAAGGCGGTCCCGGCGGCTGCGGTAGTGCCGGATGCCGTCCCGGAGGAAGGCCGCCAGCCGGGCCTGGGCTTCTTCACTGGTGGCGGGAAAGCCTGCAACAGGCTGTGAATCCGGCAGGGGTTCTGAGGGGATCTTTTCGGGTAGGGAGGGGAACCGGTCCGGCGCGGGAAGGCAATCCGCCGGTGTGGGGAGGGGCTGGCTGTACCATTTATTCTTATAGGGGGTAAAGACGGTATAAGGGCTGCCGTCATTTTTGAGGACTTGATCCGGATGCCTGAGAACGGTGCCGGGATAGAGCCTGAGGTCGAATTGCCGGGCGATTGCCTGATCCCTCTGGCAGGCGAACGGGCTGAAATCCTGATGGGCAAAGATGCGGACGGTGCCTAACTCAGCGGAAAGGGCCTGAAACGCGTCCCCTGCTGGGCCGGAACGGATCACCAGGCGGCTGCCGCGGGCGCGAAGCTGGTGGTCGAGGTCCGTGAGGGCCTGTACGAGAAAATCCCTCCGTTTGGGGGCAGCGGACGCCATGAGATCAGGCTCAATCACGAAGAGAGCAAAAAAGCGGTCAGACCCGTTCAGGGCAGCCTGCAGCGCTTCGTTGCCATCCAGGCGGATATCGCGGCGGACCCACCAGATCGCGGTATATGTCAAGAGACCTCCTTGGGTTAATTTTACACATTTTCTGATGGAAAAGGCTGGATTGCAAAGGGTTAACGGAGAGCCGCCCGGCAAGCGGGCGGCTGTCTATCGTTGGCTACAGCACCCTTATCGAAGATCCTCGAGGAGGGGTGCCGCAGCCGTTGTTAAGTAACTACTACTATCTATCATTGTACACCACCTCCTCACTTCGTGGGATTGCGCTTGTGAAGCGGGAGCAGCTTCTGGATTGTGCGTATAGTATCACATATCAAATGGCGTTTGTCAATAAAGGTGTCTAAACATTAAGGATCGGGATACTGGGGTTGAGACACATCAAAGGTTATGAACCATCTGGCAGGGTCCCATGGGAAAGAGAAGATGGACGGTTCTGGTATAATAGAGTTTGTTAATCTTAATGCTTGAGGAGAGATGGAGCAATGAAATATCGAAAATTTGGATCGCTGGATTGGGGAGTCTCCGCTCTGGGGTTTGGTGCGATGCGTCTGCCCGGTAATGAGGATGGGACGATCAATGAACCAGAGGCGACCGCGATGATCCGGCACGCAATCGACGCGGGCGTCAACTATGTGGATACCGCCTATACCTATCATAACTCCCAGAGTGAGCCCCTTGTCGGCCGTGCTCTAAAGGATGGATACCGTGATAAGGTGCGTCTCGCCACCAAGATGCCGTCCTGGCTGGTCAAGGAAGAATCCGATTTTGACCGTTTTCTGGAAGAGCAGATGACGCGTTTGGACGTGAGCTATCTTGATTTCTATCTTTTACACACTTTGAACGCAAAATACTGGCAGATCTATCAGGACCTGGATGTCTTCAGCTGGGCGGAGAAACGGATATCGGAAGGCGTTTTTGGCCATTTGGGCTTCTCGTTTCATGATGAGTATCCGGTTTTTGAATCGATTGTGACCGGTTATGACAACTGGGCTTTGGCACAGATTCAATACAATTACATGGATGTTGACTATCAGGCCGGCAGGAAAGGGCTCAAGCTGGCGGCTGACCGGGGTCTGGCCGTGGTGGTGATGGAACCGGTCCGCGGGGGACGTCTGGCCAAAAACCCGGCACCGGAGTCGGTTGCCGAGGTCTGGGCGAAGAGCGGCCGAGACTGGACCCCTGCCGCATGGGCTTTGAACTGGGTCTGGGATCAGGCCGAGGTCTCGACGGCTTTGAGCGGCATGTCGACCATGGCCCAGGTGGAGGAGAACTTAAAAACCGCGTCTGAAACGGATGCCGGAATCCTGACTGATCAGGACCACGCGTTGATCCGCGAGGCTTCAAAAGCTTACGAATCGCTGGCACCGATCCCCTGCACGCAATGTGAGTATTGTCTCCCCTGCCCTAGCGGGGTGGCTATCCCCACCATTTTTGATCTTTACAACGATGCCGTGACCTATGACGATTGGGGTCATGCCAAATGGGCTTATGAAAACCAGCTCCGCCCGGAACAGCTGGCGGATAATTGTATTGAATGTGGCGAATGTGAAGAGGCCTGCCCGCAGCATATCGAGATCATTGAGTGGCTTGCAAAAGCCCATGAACAGATGGCGGTCCAGAACAAATAGAAACCTGAACCAATCATCAGAAGATTGCCCCCGGGTTGCACCACACTCGGGGGTTTGATCTTATTTGAGCAACTTTTCCCTCTCTTTTACGTAGATTATGGTAGACCCAATGGTGCCGGCTTGCTGTCATTGGATGATAAACTTATAATTATGGAAACCATGGAAGCACCACTGAAACCTCGTCGCAAGGTCTGGGGCTGGATCCTGTTGGGTCTGGCTGTGATCCTGACGGCGGTCTGGCTGTTCCTCACGCCCGACGGCCTGCTTGGGAAAGCGGATGCAATCGGGTACGCTGTCTGTCACAGGATAGACGTCCGATCGTTTCACATCCATAACCGGCCATTGCCGCTTTGCGCACGGTGTTCCGGTATGTTCCTGGGCGCGATGCTGGGGCTGGTTTACCAGGCCGCTCAGGGACGCAAGGGCAGGATGCCGCCGACTCTGGTTCTGGTGTTGTTTGGCGTAATGGCATTTGCCTGGGCATTGGACGGAAGCAATTCATTTTTGATGCTGGTGCCGGGCATAACCTCGGTGTACCGGACTCAGAACTGGACTCGGCTGGTGACCGGGACGGGCATGGGAATGGCGATCTTGGCTGTGCTGCGGCCCTCGTTCATCCAGACGATGTATCGAGACTGGCAGGAAGAATCGGCGTTAGGCAACTGGAAACAGGTGCTTGGTTTGTTGGGACTGGCGGCCCTGATGGACCTGCTGATCCTGATGGAAATTCCCTGGATCCTGTTCCCCCTTGCCCTGATCGGGTCGGCGGGGGTGGTGGTCCTGCTCATTATGGTCTACAGCATGGTGCTGGTGATGCTGTTCAAGAAGGAAAACAGATACACGAGGTTCAGCGAGCTTTATATTCCGCTGATCGGCGGGTATATTGTGGCTCTGACTCAGATCGGTGCGATTGATCTGCTGCGGTACCTGTGGACGGGGACCTGGAGCGGGTTTGGGTTGTAGTGCAGAGAATGTCGCCGGTTTGCCAGCCGAATGTGATTATAAATTGTTTAATTTTGATTATTGGAAATTGAGGAATTTATCAGGAAACAGGTTGTTTTACAGGAAGGATGATTAACATGGATATTTTAGCTGCTTTTGGGTTGAGCGCCAGCGCAGGGTTGAACGCTTATATTCCCATGCTGGTTGTTTCACTTCTGGCACGGTTCACAAACCTGATCAATCTATCAGAGCCCTGGTCGGCGTTGGAAAGCTGGTGGATTATCGGTATACTGGCCGTGCTGTCCCTGGTGGAATTTTTTGCGGATAAGGTCCCGGCTGTCAATCATATCAATGACATTATCCAGACCTTTATCCGGCCCACGGCAGGCGCGATCCTGTTTGCCGCGAGCGCAAATGTCGTCACGGACATCCACCCCATACTTTCGATTGCCGCAGGTCTGCTGATCGCCGGCACCGTCCATGTGGTCAAATCTGTCGCGGTCCGCCCGGCAGTGACGGCGACCACAGGCGGTCTGGGGGATGTGCCCGTAAGCATTATGGAGGATGTTATCTCCACCGTGCTGTCCGTTTTATCGGTGGTGCTGCCGATTGTGGTGGGCATTGTTCTGTTGATCCTGGCGATCTGGATCATCTGGTGGCTGACCAGCCGGTCCATGCGAAAGCATGGTGGAGCATAGGCGGTGTCTCTCCGACGCGGCCCTGCCTGAGTCTTAAAGCTTTGACGTTGAAATTGTTTATCGTATACAATAGGAATGATCCACATTTATTAGAAAAGGAGACAATCTATGACTTATCAGGATTATGATCGAAACCTGCCACCCGGCTATGGGCAACAATCTTCTTCAATGGCTGTGGTCAGCCTGATTGCGGGCATTGCAAGTTTTATATTTCTGCCTGTGATTGGCGCGATTGCCGCAGTCATTACCGGCAGTATGGCAAAAAAAGAAATCCGGCAGAGCGGGGGGCGGATTACGGGCATGGGGATGGCGAATTGGGGTATGATCCTTGGCTGGATCAATATTGGGATCGGCCTGATCAGCATCTGTTTCGCAGTGTTGGTATTTGCTGGCGCTATTTCACTGCCTTTGTGCTTTATTCCTTTTGCTAATGGGTTTAATTACTAAGAAGGATTGATTTATTCAAATTAATATAAGGAGGATGGGATGTCAGATAATGTGTATGAAGTACCGGAAGTCTCAGAATTTGGAAACGATCCGGTGAAGAAAAAGAACAAAACCCTTTGGATCATCCTGGCAGTAGTCGCGGCGGTGATCCTATGCTGCTGCCTGGTTGTCGTTGTTGGGGTGATCATTGCTGCAGCAACAGGGGCTTTTGATACCTATAATTATTATTATTTCATGCCGGGATTGTTACCTCTGGCATAATAATTATTCATCAACTAAGACAGGAGACGCGATCCAGGCGTCTCTTGTTGTTTAAGAGATCTGAAAACCTGTGGGATCATGGACAGCGCGCAAGCTGATCTGACTCCGCAAGATGGATCAGCTCCTTCAGCGCGTGTTTGGCCTGGTCCCGAGTCTCCGGGTCAAGGGGGAGGTCGTCAAATTCATCCTGGTCCAGGACCCGATATTCCCCATCCGGATAGACCAGCAGATCGAGGGCCAGGTCCACATAGGCGATCCGGCCGGGCGCGAACTCGGCGGGGGTCGTGACGTTGCAATACCAGGCTTTGAGGTTGTCGTTTTCCCGGTCATGGATCTCGAAGATGTTGTACCAGCGGTCTGTGAAATAACGTTCGAGGAACCGGTCGTTTTCCCGGAAGGTGATGCCGTGGAAAGGCAGGTCAGGACGGTTGAAGCGGGCTTCAATCAGCAAAGTGTGGTCATTGCGTTCAAGGATCAGGCCTTCATACCGCCAGGTCTCAACCCGGTCGATGTTCAGCTTGACCACCACGACTTTATCCTCAACAGTCCTCATTCCATTTCCTCCTCATTTTCCAGGCATAGAACATCATCCGGATCGTACCCGACCGTGATTGCCTCATCGATCCGCACCGGTTTCTGAAGCATTACATGAAAGTACATGGCTTCCTCGTTGATGTGGAGGGTGACCCGATAATGTTCGCCCTGGAAGACCTGGTCGATCACTTTGCCGGTGATGCGGTTTGGGCTGTTGTCTGTGTCCTGAACAGCCTGAGCAGGACGGAAGAGCAGGGTGATCTTTTGCCCTCTGCTCAGGGGCTGTGATTCACAATAGCCCTGGATGAGGCCCAGGGGCGTATCAACTGTTAAAGGTGCTTTGCCGGTCACAGTCCCTTCGATTAGGTTGCCCAAGCCAAAAAACCGGGCTACCCAGGCATTGCGGGGGTGATGGTAGAACTCGTGAGGTTCTCCGCTTTGCAGGATCACACCATGGTGCAGGAGCAGAAGGCGATCGGCAATGGCATAGGCTTCTTCCTGGTCATGGGTGACGTAAATGGCGGGAATCCGTGTTTCACGCAAGATCCGGCGCAATTCTCTGCCAAGCTGTTCCCGAAGGGTGCGGTCAAGCGCACCCAGGGGTTCGTCCAGCATCAGCAAGCGGGGCTCCGGGGCAAGCGCTCGGGCGAGGGCAACCCTTTGCTGCTCCCCGCCGGAGAGTTCTGTCACTTTACGATCCGCGAAGGCCGTCATCGTGATGGTCTCGAGGGCGGTTTTCACCCTGGCCTGAATTTCCGCTTTGGGCCGGTTTTGCATCCGCAGTCCGAAGGCGATGTTCTCAGCAACGGTGCGGTGCGGGAAGAGAGCGTAATCCTGGAACATCAAGCCGAAACCGCGTTCGTGGGCGGGAACGCGAGCCAGGTCCTGACCAGCCCACAGGATCTGGCCGGCTTCGGCGTTTTCCAGACCGGCGATGATTCGCAGAAGCGTGGACTTGCCGCTGCCCGAGGGGCCGAGGAGACAAATCGTTTCATCCCGGGCCACATCAAAGGATACTTTTCGGAGAAGCGGTTTACCTTCATAGGTTTTTTCTATGTTATGGACAGTGAGCATTAGAAGAGGTCCTTCCCGGGTAAATGGAGGTGTTCAATCAGGAGGATGCCGGCGGCGCTTACGGTCATCAGGATCGTGGACATGGCAAGCGCCTGGCCGTAATTCAGCGCGCCGGGCTGGGAGATATAACGGAAGATGGCAACCGGCAGGGTGGGATATTCCGGCCGGGTGAGAAAGGTGGTGGCACCAAACTCGCCGAGAGAAATAGTCAGGGCGAAAATTCCACCAACCAGGATTGCCGGCGCGAGCAGGGGAAGATCAATCTCTCGCCAGACACGCCCCGGCGAAGCGCCGAGGACGCGGGCGGCGTTCCGGAGAGAGACAGGGATGTTTTGAAGCGCTGGACCAAGCGTGCGGACGACAAAAGGCAGCGCAACCAGGCTATGGGCAATGGGAAGGAGGATAGGGAAGCGGAAATTGCTGAATGGGGGGCGGTTGAAAACGATTATGAACCCCAGGCCGAGAGTAATGGCGGAAGCGCCGAGGGGAAGCATGAGGAGAGGGTCAAGGATTGCGTTGAGTGCCGTGCTCTGGCGCAGGCCATAGGCGACAAGGAGACCCAGAAAAAGGGTTATGAGGATGGTGATGCCGGCAAACATCAGGGAGTTCCAGGCGGCAGCGATGGGGGGAACATAAAAAAGCGAGCCGCGGCGGTTGAATCCCAGTTCACGATAGTAATCGAGGGTGAGCCCGCGCTGGATCTCGCCACGCTCACCCCGGTCGGCTTCCAGCTTGACAAAAGAGCGCGCTGCCAGGGCGGCCAGGGGCGAGACAAGCAGGGCGAACAGGGATACGACCAGCAGGATC
>CAZXRL010000059.1:5792-13526 GCA_964643275.1 uncultured Candidatus Brevefilum sp. | reverse complement strand
GGCACTGTTTAACCTGACAGATAACCTTTGGCTGCGAGGAGGATTACCACTTGGCTTATTAATAATCCTGGTGCTATACCGGCTGGTATATAACAAGCCAAGCTGGCTGGAATGGGGTAGCCTGGCCTTTTTTACAGCCACCATCATCTTACTCGGATTTCATGTGCCATGGTACCTGCAATGGGGTTCAGTAATGGGATCCACAGCTCAAGGTATCCTGTGGCTGCTTTCACTTCTTCTTCACAAATTACCGCTTTGTGCAGATTACTCACGCTGGGATTATTCCGAAAAACTAGTACGAACTTCACTCTTTCTACATCCAAATGCTGTGATCAGCTTATTCTGGGGTCTGCAATACCTCGTATCCGTCGGTTTGGGTATGATTGCAGAGCTTGTACCCTCGCAGTTTACCTTATTAACCGTATTAAGATTCTCCTTGCTGATCCCTGCCTTTATTTTCACCAGTCAACACCCCAGGAACGCTGATAATCACCCTGTCCATGATGTCGAACACTCTTATCAGGTGATGAAAATAATTGCAGGGCTTGGACTTGTCATCGCATTCGGATTGTTAGGTATCATGATCTGGATTGGTTGAGAAAATAATAAAAGTTAATCAGAAGCGGATCGTCACCGGATTAAAATTAACCCATTAAAGGTTGTCGAAGATTTTCGCCATCTTAGCGATATCTCGCACCACAATATCAGGTATAAATTCCGAGTCCCGGAGGTCTTCTTTCTTTGTCTCGCCACTGAGGACCAAAGCAGTAGTGATCCCCCACCTGCCAAGGGCGATATCCGTGTAAAGCCGGTCTCCCACCATGCAGTGCGCTTCAACCGGAAAGCCGGTCTTCTCAGCCAGAGCTTTGACGATGGGGGCATGAGGCTTCCCCACGATCACGTCCGGCCGCCGCCCTGTGGAGGCCGCAATCAGTTCAATCATCGCGCCGATATCCGGTTTGAAGCCCGTTTCCGTCGGGCAATTGATGTCTGGATGGGTGGCGATAAAAGGTTTCCCGGCCACCACCAGGTCGCAAAATTTCCAGAGTTTGTCATAAGTGAGGGTTGTGTCAAAACCGAGCACGGCCACATCGGGGTCCTCTTCCGTCAGAACAAATCCATACCGTTTAAACTCCCTCGTCAGTGCGGGCGTGCCTACCATATAAAGACTGGCTCCCGGGTATTCCCGCTGGAGATATATGGCTGTTGCCTCTCCGGAGGTGAAGATCTTTTCCTCCGTGACATCCAGCCCCAGCCGCTGAAATTTTTCCGCGTATTCAATCCCTGATCTTGAGGAATTATTCGTCAGGAAATAATAGGCCAGCCCGCGCGCCTCAAGCAGAGCCAGCCAGTCCTTTGCACCCGGAAGCAGGCGGTTTCCCAAATAGAGGGTGCCATCCATATCCATTAGGAAACATTTCACCTGCAATAATTTTTTATTCACTTCACACTCACGGCGTCCTTGATCTCACTTTTACAAAAACAATTTAGACCCAATAAACCTGACTTTTTAGAAAGTAAATATACCATTTTGAAGATGTGATTAGGTATCCTATAATTAAGGATGAAACATATGCGATAAATAATTTGCAAACATAACAAAGGATGGTCCTGTTTTGCCAAATATCATTGAAAAGAAGAGTCCGGGTCGAAGATCCAGTAAGGTTATTCGTTTATAATAAGAAATCCTATAAAATATGATACCGCAATTTTTGGAACGGAAGGAAAAAGCATGAAGCCCATCGCTCTGACCGGCATCAAACCCACCGGCAAACCGCATATCGGCAATTACCTCGGGATGTACCGTCCTGCGCTTGACCTAATGGAAAACTACCTCGGGATGTATTTTGTCGCCGATTATCACGCCCTGACCTCCATGCATGACCCGGACCTGCTCCAGAGTCTGGTCTATGAAGTGGCGGCAAGCTGGCTGGCCTTGGGACTTGACCCCGACCAGGCTATCTTTTTCCGCCAATCCGATATCCCTGAGATTCCGGAATTCACCTGGATTCTCTCCTGCTTCACGTCCAAAGGCCTGCTCAACCGGGCGCATGCCTATAAAGCCGCTCTGGATGAAAACCTTGAGCTTGGCCGCGACCCGGACGAAGGGATCAACGCCGGATTATTCTATTACCCTGTCCTGATGGCAGCCGACATCCTCCTCTATGGTTCGGATGTGGTTCCCGTGGGACTGGACCAGAAACAACACATCGAGATCACCCGCGACATCGCAGAGGCATTCAACCGCACCTATGGCGACATCCTCAAAGTGCCGGAAGGCCTGATCCAGGAATCCGTCATGAAAGTCCCGGGGATAGACGGACGAAAGATGAGCAAAAGCTATGACAACACCATCCCGATCTTTGCGCCGGAGAAGGAACTCCGCAAACAGGTCATGCGGATTGTGACCGATAGCAAACGTCCGGAAGACCCCAAAGACCCCGAAGAGGATAACCTGTTTTCGCTGCTGCAATTTTTTGCCAGTCCGGGTCGGCTGGAAGAAATCCGCCAGCTCTATGTGCACGGCGGCGCAGCCTATGGTTCCTTGAAGAAAGAATTGGCTGACCTGATCCTCGAACATTTTGCTGAAGCAAGAGTGAAGTTTGAGGATCTGATCGCCGACAGGGCTTATCTTGACAGGATCCTGCTCGAGGGCGCGGCAAAGGCGCGGGAGATGGGCAAACCTTATCTCATGGCAGCCCGGAAAGCGACCGGGATCGACTAAAAATCATCTCCCATTCCCCAAAAACGCCGTCCAAATGGGGTATGGGATTAATAATTTAGCCAAGTCCTCCAGGGAGAAGGGAGTGCTGGTATGAACGGGTATGCAGATACCATGATTATCGCCGCAGGTGTGATATTGCCCTGCCTGGCCATCATTATCGTCACCGCCCTGATTGCCGTGGTCGTGACCCTGAGTCGCAAACGAAGGCAAAGATAGATTCGGTCTTTCATCATGGAACCTTTCCCCAAAGCAGCCGTGATCGGCGCGCTCAATCTTGATCTCATCATCCAGGGCTTACCGCATTTTGCTGATCCCGGAGAACAGGTCAATGGCGAATCCCTGCTGGTCTCGCCGGGCGGGAAAGGGCGCAATATAGCATCCATGCTGGCCGCCTGGATGGGGCCGGGTGAGGTCAACATGGCGGGGAAACTGCCTGTTGACCGTCGTGGGCTTTACCGCATCCCGCTCGAATCCCTTGCTGATGCCGGCGTCCGGACGGACGTTATCCTGTTGGAACGGGAAAGACCGGATGACCTGCCCACCTTCTCCATCTTCCTCAACACACAGAACGGGCAGCGTGCCAGCTACTACCTCCCCGGCCGGAACGAATCCCTCACACGGGAAGATATCGACACCTTCCAGCCGCTGTTTGTTCAACTCGCCGAAAACCGTGGCATCCTCCTGCTGACGCTTGAAATGCCGGTTGAAACAGCAGCCTATGCGCTGAAGATTGCAAGCAGTCTCGGTCTGCGGGTGATGCTGGACCCGGGCGGCCAGCCGCCCGAGAAGGAGATTGACTTCTCGCCTCTCTTTACCCACCCTTTGGACGTGATCAAACCCAACGCATTGGAAGCTGAAAGGCTGACCGGGGTCAAAGTGTCCGATTTCAAAAGCGCGGAACAGGCTGCGGCCATCTTTTCAAAATGGGGGGCACAGCAGGTATTGATCACCCATGGAGAACAAGGCGCGTATGGGTTCTCTGGTTCAGAGGGATTCCATGTTCCCGCGCCAAACCTTCCCTTGCCGCGCGATGGGGAATCCACCGGCTGCGGCGATCAGGTGCTGGCTGTGCTTTGTGCGGAAGTCCTGCATGGGAAGCCCTTCAGAGCGGCCTGCGAAAAAGCTGTCCTGGCCGGCAGCCTGCAATACCGCCAATCCAGCCAGGCTCCCATTCGGCCTGACAACCCTCACTTCAAATGGTAAGCTGGTCCTTCTGGTGTGACCGAGGCCATCCCGGCTGTCCGGTCCACATAATCATCCACCACAATTTCCAGGATAGACAACGGCAATCCCCCATTATTGATGACCACATCATGGAATTCTTTGAAGTCGAAACGTTCGCCCAGGCTTGATTGGGCTTTTTTCCGCAGTGCAACCAGCTTGAGGTATCCCAGATAATAAGCACACGCCTGCCCAGGCATGACAATGTAGCGCTCAATTTCAGTGATCACGTCCCGCTCTGGCAGACCGGTCATTGCCATCATGTAATCTGCAGCTTCCTGCCTGGCCCACTGCATCACATGGATGCCGGTATCCACGACCAGGCGAACCGCTCTCCAGAGTAAAGCCTGCAGGCGTCCCAGGTTGCTGGCGGCGTCTTCCAAACCCAATTCCCAACCGAGTTGTTCGGCATACAGCGCCCACCCTTCAACATAAGCATTGAAAAAGAAATTTCGCCGAAAGGTGGGAAGTCCTTTGATCTTCTGCGCCTGAGCCATTTGATAAACATGCCCTGGGATGCCCTCGTGATACGCCAGTGTACGCATCCCCCACCGATACACATTCCCTGGATCGCGCAGGTTGAGCCACAGCGTTCCGGGCCGGCTCCCATCCAGAGAGGGTGGCTGGGCATAGGCAATGGGTGAATCCGGTTCCCGATATTCCGGCAGCCGCTTGACGACAATCTCATCCAACGGGCCGTAGTGAAAGACTTCCTTTGTCCGGTTGTTGACCTCATCCAGAATGGCCTGGTAATCGGCAATGATCTGCTGACGGCTGTCCCCTTCTGTCTCGTAATGATATTGTGGGGCCGCCATCAGCGCTTTCATTTGTGCGCCTGGGTCATCGGAAGGCAGCCCCATCTCTTCCAACACCTGCTTGATGGATTCAGTCAACCGCTCAACCTCGGTGAGGCCTAACTGGTGGACCTCCTGTGGTGAAAGCTCGGTTGTGGTGTGGGTCCGTAACAGGAACGCGTAATACGCCTGCCCGTCAGGGAACCGCCAAACGCCGTCTTCCTCTCCTGCCTGTTCCAGCAGCCCTTCCAGATAGGAACGCAGGTCGCGGTAGGCCGGCAAGACTTCCCGATCAATCAGCGTCTGGACTTTTTCTCCCCAGCGGGCCTGAGCCTTTTTGGATATCTTTCCCATATCAGACATGCCTACCATAAAGCTGGTTAAGAGCGGGTTTTCCGAGATCGATCTGGCAAGAAAATCGTCAATCTGTTTCAGTGTTTTTTCCAGCACAAACTTTGGAGGGATAACACCCTGTTCAAGCCGGAAATGGAGGCTTTCCCGCAGTCCGGTCATCTTCCAGCTGACCAGTTCCAGACGTTTCAGGTAGCGCCGGATGCTGCGGGCACCTTTGATCCTGTGGTAGGTGGAGAGGAAATTGATCAGGTCCACCTGAACGCCAAAAACGTGGTTGACCGGATATGGCCCCATGAAGACGGGATCGCTCACCCAGTGGTAACCAAAACGATGGCCGCGCAAATTCTGTTCGTAGTACCAGCACATGATGGCGTGCGTGATCTTTTGCTGTCCAGTCAGGGAGTCCGGATCATAACGGCTCATCAAAGCATAGCCATCCCGGTCAAGCTGTTGGAGCTGTCGCATATAGCGCGGCGGAGCATCGGTCAGGCTGCCGCTGTGAAAATCCAGGATCGTGTTCTCAACCAGGCCAAGATAGGTCAGCATCTCCGGATCAATTAAGATCATCCTCAGGCTAAGGCGTTCCACCTCCAGGTTGATTGAAAATGGCTTCCCCCAAATCAGGGTGAAAACCAACCAGATCAGGGCCAGTCCAAGGATGCCAAGCAGTATTATCAAAGCCGGGGACATAAAGTCCTCCAAATGTCTGCAATCCCAAAAAGCAGTTCTTATTATAAACGGGAAAAAAGATGGATGTGTGAATGTTATAATCAACCCCATGAGATTATCCGTATTGATCCCCGTCTATAACGAAAGGCGCACGCTCCGTGAGATCGTGGAACGCGTGCTGGCCCAGGAGATAGACGGGGTGGATGAGCTCGAAATAGTGATCGTGGATGACGGCTCAACAGACAGCTCCCCCGATATCATCAGGGAACTGCATGGAGAACACCCCGCCATCATCCACCCGATCCTGCTCGATCATAACCAGGGCAAGGGCACAGCCATCACCACCGCCATCCAGGCCGCCACCGGCGACCTCGCCATCGTGCAGGACGCCGATCTGGAATATGACCCGGTGGATTATGCCACCGTACTACGGCCGATCCTGGATGGCGAGGCGGACGTGGTCTATGGCTCCCGGTTTGCGGACCGGGAACAGAGGCGGGTGTTGTATTTCCGGCATACCCTTGCCAACCGCTTCCTGACCTTTGTCAGCAACTGGTTCACCGATCTGAACCTGACGGATATGGAAACCTGCTATAAGGCTTTCCGTTTGCAGGTCGCCAAGACGATCCCGATCCGCTCCAAAGGTTTCGGGATCGAGCCTGAACTGACCGCGAAATTCGCCAAGCGCAAGCTGCGGATCTTTGAGGTGCCCATCAGCTATCACGGCCGGACTTATGCTGAAGGGAAGAAGATCACCTGGTCTGATGGATTTGAAGCGCTCTGGACGATCATTAAATACTGGGTGATCGATGATATGTTCCAGGGAGATTACGGACACAAGGACCTGATTGATATGGAAGCAGCGCCGAAATACACCGAGTGGACCCTGGCGCGCACCCGCCCTTATGTAGGCGACCGTGTTTTGGAAATCGGCTCGGGGATCGGCAATAACGTCCGGATCCTGATGCAATATGCGGATGTGATCGCCACCGAGGTGGACCCGGTCTATCTGGAGGTGCTGCGCAACGCTTATCTGAACACCCCCGGCGTGGACGTGCATGTGTGGGACGCCACAGAGCCGCCCCCAGCCGACCTTCCCCAGCCGGACTCGATCCTGTGTTCCAATGTTCTGGAACATATCGAGGACGACCGCGGATTGATCGCCAATGCGGATCAGGCCCTCAGGCCCGGCGGCCGGTTGATCTTCATCGTGCCGCGGGGCGAAAGGTTATACTCCAGTCTTGATTCGGCTATCGGGCATTACCGCCGCTATGACAAAGACCGGCTGAGGGGGTTATTTGAAGTCCTGGGTTACAAGGTAGAGGAATGCTTCACGCTGAATAAGATCGGCGTGCTGGGTTGGTGGTGGCGGGGGAAGGTTGCCAAACAAAAGGCCATTGGGCGGCTTGGGTTGAAAGCCTTCAATGTGCTGGTGCCGCTGTTCAGATTGATCGACCCGATCCTGCCCTGGCCAGGGCTGTCTTTGGTGATCGTGGCAAAGAAGCCCACCAACGAAGATTCCAAACAAAATCAGTAAAAACACTCCTATCCTCCCCAATAATGGATTGTAATTGAATTGACCCTATCCAAGACATCAAATTAGGCATACAATATTCGTACATTAGTTAATACTAATTACAAAAAGGAGGTGTGGCATGACTGAAAAAGAGAGAGTCTTATCCATCAGCATGGTTGTGCAATTATTGGTCTTTATTGGATTGATTCCCATGCTCCCCCTGCTGATCTCCTGGCGGTGGGACTGGTGGCAGGCCTGGGTCTATGCCCTGGGCAATATCCTTGGATTTGTCATCAGCCGCTACCTGGCTGGCCGGCGCAACCCCGGCTTACTTGCAGAAAGAGGGAAGTTCTTAAAACATGCCAATACTGAACCCTTTGATAAAATCCTCGCACCGCTTCTGGCGCTGGGCGGCGGGCTGCTCCCGCTGACTGCCGGGCTGGAGGCGCGGTTCG
>CAZXRL010000059.1:0-5692 GCA_964643275.1 uncultured Candidatus Brevefilum sp. | reverse complement strand
CTGGCGCTGGGCGGCGGGCTGCTCCCGCTGACTGCCGGGCTGGAGGCGCGGTTCGCCCCATCGGTGTCTTTCCCCCTTTGGGTTCATCTCCTGGCCATCGCCCTATTCCTGGGCGGCATGGTCCTGGCCTCCTGGGCGTTGATCGCCAACAGCTATTTTTCCGGTATGGTGCGCATTCAAAATGACCGGGGCCAAAAAGTGATCCGCTCAGGCCCTTACCGCTGGATGCGTCACCCCGGATACAGCGGGGGATTGCTCGCCTATATCGCAACCCCATTCTTCCTGGATTCGGTGTGGACATTCCTTCCATTCGCCTTCCTGCTGGTCGTAATGGTCGTGCGCACTTCCCTGGAGGACCGCACCTTACAGCAGAAACTTGAGGGTTATCAGGACTACGCCAGGGAAGTCCGCTTTAGATTAATACCCGGAATCTGGTGAGAGACAATGCGTGGCGGCTTTTGGGTAGTTCAGGGTTGAGGAGGTGGTTCAATCAACATGAGATAAGTTTTTCATGTAATTGCCTTGAGCTTCCCCCAGCAGTCCAGGTTTATCTGGTACCATTAAGGCAGATCTCACTAGCGTGCAAATAAAACCATGCAAAAACGCACCCCTCGCATCCTCCGTTTGCTCATCCCCTACTACGGCCTCCTTCAGGCCCTCCATCTCGGCGCTCTTGCCTGGGCCGGCCTTATTATTTTACGCGGCAAGCCCGCACCCTTTCCCATCCCCCCGCCGCCCGGCGGCTGGACGAATCAGGTTATGGCTTTCCTTTACGGTCTTGCATTCACGGACATCATTGGTATCGTTCTTGGGATCCTGTTTACCGCACAATTTGTCTTTGAAGATAAGTTCAATACCCGTCTGGGTACGCTCTCCCTCACGATCTTCATCACTGGTGCAATCGTCTTCGCCGCAGGAACCTTTCCCAGCGGTGCCTGGGCGGCGCACCCGGTGGCCTATGGGGTGCTGATCGTGCTGTTTGCCCCCTGTGCCATCCTGTACTTTCATTTATTAAAACAACTCCGAGATAATAAAAGTTCAGACTAAGTACATTCCATGTCCTTCAACAACTTCAAAACGCTCCTGATTGACCTTGACGACACCCTCTACCCTTTTACCACCGGAATTTGGGACCTGATCGGGGAACGCATCAACAGCTTTTTAATTGACCAACTGGGTTTCCCTAGTGACGATGTCCCCGCCCTCCGTCACAGGCTCTGGCAGCAGTATGGCACCACCCTGCGCGGGCTGCAAGTTGAATTTCATGTGGATATGGAAGCCTACCTGGCTTATGTCCACGATATCCCCCTGACGGACCTTTTGCCGCCCAACCCCCGCCTGGCAGATTGTCTTTCTTCCCTGCCCCAGCGCAAGATCATCTTCACCAATGCAGACTCAGCCCATGCCTGCCGGGTCTTGAATCACTTGAAAGTGGCCGACCAATTTACGGACATCATTGACGTCCATGCCATGTTCCCGCATTGCAAGCCCCAGCCTGAGGCCTTTCAGGTGGCCCTCAAGATCATTAATGAAGCGCCCACCCGCTGCCTGCTCATTGATGATTCCCCGGTCAACCTGGCCACCGCGCAGGCTTTCGGGATGGGGACGATCTCAGTGGGCCGGCATCGCCACGCGGGGAGTCCGCACCTTGAGACGCTTTCGGAAATTGTGGATCTGCTTGGATAATTGTTAATACTTATCAATCAGGACACCCCCAAACTCAACCTGAAGATTACACGCTGATCACTTCTAAAATTCGATATCTTCCAACAATAGGTCACCGACATCCCGGGCAAATGATTCAACACCTTCCTGCAGGTCTTCATATCTTGCCCCCCCATCAGCTTTGAGGGAACCATGGATGATGATCAAATAGGCCTGTTCGTCATAAGTCAGGATCCCCATATCACTCACGATCACAGGGCTGACCAGCAGGCCTCGCTTATTGGCGTAAGCTGCGCCAGGCAACAACCCGGTAATAACACCTGCGTATTCGGCATCGCTCTCCGTCTCAACGCGCATCAGGTCAAGTAAATACGCATTGTATTCCGGTTGCAGGAACTCGACCTCATAGAGGCCTTCCAGGACAGCCGCCAGGTCATAAGCAGTGGTTCGCCGCGGTTCAAACCAGGTGTTGTCAATCCCCCATTCCGTGAGAAGGCCGGCTGCGCCGCCATTGGCATTGATAAAATTCCAAAGAGCCTCGGCAGCAAGTTCTTCGCTTTGAACGATGGTCGCAGTAAACAATTGATCAAAAGTCCTGCCGCCAAATCCCTTTTCAGTGAAATCGGCAACCCCGATATCCTGTTGATGGAGAATATCCAAAGCGACCATCACCAGGGGGACTTTGATCATGCTGGCGGGATGAAAGGGATGATTGGGCAGGTTCTCAAAAAGGACCCTGCCCGTCGTGAGGTTTTTGAGATAGATATGCCAGTCCGCCTCGGTGGTCAGGCCGTTGCATAACCGATCGTTCCATTGCGGGATGGCTGCAAGCCCGCCTTTTCTCCTGACCAGCAAAAACCCGCCCGAACCTGTGAGCCCCAGCAGCCGCCTCCCAACCAGATCGGTCAGCTCATAAAACAAACCCTCACCCGGGGCGTTGGGATCGTAGAGCAGTTCTTCCGAAATGATAAACCCCTCCCCCCTGTCAAAGTTCGTCACCGAATACACGGCGCCGTCAGCGTCAACCCTCGTCACAACCAGCATATGGTCATACCCGTTACCCGCAGTGAACAGGAACATCCAATCCCCCGGCATCAAGGGATCAGCCGTGAAATCATAATCCCGGATTGATTCCTCATGCCAGAAGTAGTCATACGCCTGGGGTGGGAAATAATATTCCGTCAATACCCGGATCTGGCTTTCTTCCCCCCTCAAATTCAAGAGCCAAAGAAAGTGGTTGCTCAGACACCGGGGAAGTAGCCCGGCTTCCTGCAGGATCGCAGCCGTTAGGGGGCCGCAGGAATTGCTGGCGGATTCGCCGTTTCCACCTAAAAAGGCAATCTGGCGGGCAAGCAGATCGGCGTCTTCCGGTGCCAGCGCGATAAATGCCTGGCTGGAAGAAGCCAGTTTGTCCGCCCAATAGATCTGCGGTGATATCTCTTCAAAAGCTACCGAGTCCGGCGTGGGCGTGCTGGCGTTCAGGGTCGGGAGCACTTCCTCAGGCGTTTCAGCCAACCGGGTAGAATCAAGTCCGGCCTGCTCTGATGTTGCAGCACCCGATTCTGCCCCCTCCTCTTCCGCCAGGATCAATGGGGCAGGCTGACAGGCGGAACAGATCAAAGTCACCCATAAACAGACCAGCAGTAAACGCTTCATTCTTTTGATAATTATCTCCTCAAAGAGGCCAAAATCGATTTAAACAACCGGCTGCCAGAGGGCATTATAGCATCATCTTATCAAAGGCTCCTGCCTGCGTCAAGAAAGGCCTGGATGGCGGCGGGTCTGGATGACATCCCCTGGTATTGTTTCAATACTCTCCATTTTTGGATATAATACTTTTATTGTTGTTTTTCTATTCGTCAAATCATGGAGGCTATGATGGGCAAGGACAAATCGAAAGTAAAGAAGGACAAGAAAGACAAGAAGGAAAAAAAGGGGAAGAAAGACAAAAAGAAGGAGTCTTCGGACTAGGCTTCAAATGAGGGGTCTGAGGACCCCTCATCCGTAAACACACCGGAAGATCCGCCGCCTAAAGAAGCGGACCCCTCCTCTCTCAACGACACGGCACCCCCGCACCCCGGCCAAAAACAAAAGAAGCTCTCCAATAAAGATTATGAGAAGGAGCTCCGCCGGCTCCAGGTGGAACTGGTCAAGCTTCAGGAATGGGTCAAGGCCAAGGGGCTGAAGGTCGTTGTCGTCTTCGAGGGCCGTGACGCCGCAGGTAAAGGCGGTGTGATCAAGCGCATCATGCAATGCCTCAACCCCCGCTTTGCGCGGGTGGTCGCCCTGGGCGTCCCGACCGAGCGTGAGAAAACCCAATGGTATTTCCAGCGCTACGTCCCCTACCTTCCCGCTGCCAGCGAGATCGTCCTCTTTGACCGGTCCTGGTATAACCGCGCCGGGGTGGAGCGCGTCATGGGGTTTTGCACCGAGGATGAATACTGGGAATTCATGCGCTCCTGCCCCGCCAGGAAAACGAAGGCTACATCCGCCCGCCTTTCGAGGAGCAGACCTTCGTGCCGGAAATCTACTAAACCCTGACAGTCACAACATAATCTCGCCTAAATTCTCCCCGAATTTTAAGCGCTGGATGGTATCATCAGGTCTATGCCCCTTTCGTCAGATATCCTAAAAATCATTCGCCAGCAGGCAGCCAAGTATTTTGATTCCCTCGTCTCGCTCCGCCGCGCCCTCCACCAGCACCCCGAATTATCCGGCCAGGAGTCATGGACGGCCGCCCTTCTCGCAGAAGAACTCACTCAGCTGGGGCTTGCCGTCCGCACCGGCGTGGGCGGGCACGGCATCGTGGCCGACCTGGTCACCAACCCTGCCGCACCGACTGTCGCCCTGCGGGTGGATATGGACGCCCTTCCCATCCAGGAGACCAACGAAGCCCCCTACCGGTCACAGGTTCCCGGCGTGATGCACGCCTGCGGCCATGACGTTCACAGCGCCATCGGGGTTGGTACGGCCGCCGTCCTCACCCACCTGAAGGACCACCTGCGGGGCAACGTCCGCTTCCTGTTCCAGCCCGAAGAGGAAGAAGTCACCGGTGCACTCCGCATGATCCGGGCCGGCGCTTTGCGCGATCCCGTCCCGGAGGCCATCTTCGGCCTGCATGTCGCCCCGCTCCCTGCGGGGCAGATCGCCTGGACGGACGGTCTCTTCCTGGCGGGTTTCGACCACTTCCTCTGCACCCTCACCCCGAAAGAAGGCACGCTGATGACGGCCGGTCGCATTAACGCCATCGCTGCCCGCTGTGTTCAGGCCATTCTGAGGTTCAACGCCTGGGAGCTTCCTGAGACCTGGCCTGAGATGCAGGCCTTCTGGGATCAGATGCAGGCCGGCCCCCACGCCTTGCGCCACTTTATCGTTTACGACGCCAGTTTGGACCCGGAAAACCCCGCCGCCTGGCCCGGTCAATTCGGACTCGGCATCAAAGCCGCCAACCCGCACCTGCGCGGAACGGCGATCGGCCGCATCAAAGCCACCTTGAATACCCTCTGCCGGGCCTCTCAGACGGAATACCGGCTGGAACCCATGGGTACCATGCCCGATATGCGCAATGACGCCGGCCTCGTCCATCACGCCGTGCCTGCGCTTGAGGCCGCGCTTGGCAAACAGGCGCTGATTAAGCTTGAGGCCGCGTTCCCGTTCAACTGCGAGGATTTTGCTTTCTTTTCGGAGATCATTCCCGGTGCGATGTTCTGGCTCGGCGCGGCCGACCCCGGCCAGGGGAAATACGCCCTGCTCCACACCCCGGATTTCGATGTGGATGAACGCTGCCTGCTGACGGGCACGGCCGCCATGGCGGCCGTCCTGGTCAATCAGCTGGCGAACCTCTCAGGATACGATCCGCACTGACCGCACTGGAGCCTCAGTTGTATACCCTTTGTTAATAAATTTGTGGTAATCTTCATAGAATTAGAGTAAAAAGGACCTCACACCCCACAGGAAAACCCTGTGAGAATGAGGGCTCTTCCAGGCACCTTTACCGCTGAACACTTAATGGTGGCTGAGCAAGGAG
>CAZXRL010000058.1:0-13536 GCA_964643275.1 uncultured Candidatus Brevefilum sp. | reverse complement strand
TTTTTCGGCCAATTTGGTTCAATGTTCTCATTTATTGGAATTATTCAACGGTCTCCTGATTTTGTATAATTACCTTATGCCTTAATTCCTGGCCTTTCAACCTATTAGTTAGGCGCTGTCATTATCTGCTAAAATTAAACAAACAGGATAACCTGACCTTATCTACTCTATACCCGGAGAGTGGCCCATGACAACCTTAATTAAAAATGGCACCCTGATCACCGCCAGCGAGACCTTCCCCGCTGATATCCTGATTGAGGGCGAAAAGATCACCCTCATCGGCAAAGCGCTTTCCCACCCCAACGCGGACGTGATTGATGCGTCAGGGAAATACATCCTGCCCGGCGGGATTGACGTTCATGTCCACCTGGACCTGCCGATGTTCGACACCGTCTCCTCGGACAATCACTACACCGGCGGCAAGGCAGCGGCTTTCGGCGGAACAACCACTGTAATCGACTTCGTCCCGCAGGATAAAGGCACCCTGAAGGAAAACATCGACCGCTGGCATGCCAAAGCGGACGTGCAGGCATCGGTTGATTTTGGGTTCCACATGAACATCTCCCGGTTCGACAAGGAAGTCGCCAAGGAGATCTTTACCCTGCCGGACCTCGGGATCACCAGCCTTAAAGTGTTCACAGCCTATAACGACCGTTTGCGTCTTTCGGACGGAGAGATCTTCCGAGTGATGCGGGTGGCAAAAGCCGCAGGCATCCTGACCCTCGTCCACGCTGAAAACGGCGATGTGATCGATATTCTGGTGGATGAGGCACTCAAAGCCGGGAATACCAACCCAATCTACCATGCCAAAACCCGCCCTGCCTGGGGGGCCGTGGAAGCTGCCCTCAGGGTGGCTGCCCTGGCAGCTCAGGCCGGTGATGCGCCGCTCTACCTCGTCCACATGAACACCGCCGGGGAAGTAGACCAGCTTCAGTATGCCCGGGAACACGGGCTGAAGATGATGGGCGAGACCTGCCCGCAATACCTTTTTTTCACCGAAGAGGACCTGCAGCGGGAGGACGGCGCGAAATGGATCTGCTCTCCGCCCATGCGGACGCGCGCCGATAATGATCGCCTGTGGGAAGGCCTTGAGAAGGGAATAATCCAGGTTTTGTCCACGGACCACTGTCCGTTCTTTTATGACGGCACCACGCCCATCAACTATGAAGGTGAACTCGTCGCCATCCCCGGCAAGGAACTTGGGAAGAGTGATTTTACCAAAATCCCCAACGGGCTGCCCGGCCTGGGCGACCGGATGCCCATCCTTTGGACTGCCGGCGTGGGGAGCGGGCGGCTAACGCCCAATGAGTTCGTTGCCCTGCACTGTACCAACCCCGCGAGAATCTTCGGCCTCTATCCGCAAAAGGGTACCCTCGCCCCTGGGGCTGATGCCGATATTGCCATCTGGGACCCCAATCAGGAGCTTCAATACAGCGTGACGGTTGCCCAACACCGCACCGACTACAACCTTTACGAAGGCTGGCAGCTCAAGGGTTTCCCGATAATGACCTTCCTGCGCGGTCAGATGATCGTGGATGGCACCCAATGGCATGGCAGACCGGGCATGGGACGCTATGTGCACCGCCAAGAAGGTGATATCCTGAGTTGAAGGACTCCCCCTGAATCATGTTAATCCTCCTCCCCATCGGACTGCTTCTGGCCGCCGCTCTGGCCATCACGATCCTGGACCGTGTGCGGCCGCATTTCGGCACCAGCTGGCTGATTGCCGCTTTGTCAGGCGTGACAGCCTGGCTGGTCGCGTTTATCTTCAGGCTGCGATTGCCAACATCATTGGAAATCCTCTCGTGGAGTAATTCCGATCTTCCCTTATTGGGGCATTTCTCGCTCCTGCTCGATTATGAGTCCTGGCCCTATGTTCTTGCTCTGATCACCGTCCTCCTGGCTGTGATCCTGACCGGCGCGGCACGCACCCGGTATGACAGCACACCCCGCTCATGGGCAGCCAGCCTGATGATCACAGCACTCAGCCTCCTCTCGCTCCAATCCGGGAGCAGCCTGACGTTGATGGTCTCCTGGGTGCTGGTGGACCTCCTCGAGCTTTTCTATCTCCTCCGCCTGAAGGATGCGACCCAGTTCAACCTGCGAATCATCATTTCCTATGGCGTCCGGACGGCCTCCATCCTGATCTTAATCCTTGCGACCCTGCGCGGCTGGGCAGACTTTCCGAATTTCAACATCAGCCAGATCCCCCAAAACGCCGGTTTCCTGTTCCTGATTGCCGCTGGCCTGCGGCTGGGTGTTTTCCCGTTGAACATGCCGTTCCTCCAGGAGCCGGGGATGCGCCGAGGCGCCGGGAACATCATCCGCCTTGCACCGGTCACCTCCAGTCTGGTGCTGCTGGCACGGCTCCCGGTAAACGTTCTGCCGCAGTCGCTGGGCTGGTTGGCATGGCTTTTCTATGCCCTGCTGGCTGTCGCGGCGCTCTATGCCGCTTTCCGCTGGCTCTCCGTTGATGAAGCCATCACAGGCCGGCCTTTCTGGATTGTCGCCTGGGCAGCCCTGGCAATGGTATGCGTCCTCAATGGACGGCCAAGGGCAAGCATACCCTTCGGATTAGCGCTGGTCCTCCCGGGCAGCCTTTTATTTCTCTATTACCCGCGCATCCAACGCATGAATTTCCTTTTCTTTTTCGGTTTCATCGGTCTGACCGGCCTCCCCTTTACGCCCCTTGCCAGCGGCTGGGCCGGCCTGGTTGGAACCGGGGTGACTCTCTGGACCTTTCTTTTTCTGATCGCCCATGCAGTCTTGGTTTTTGGCTATTTGAACCAGGTCCTTCAACCCGGCGGCGAGGCCGGCGCACTCGAATCCTGGGCGCGGATCGTTTATCCTCTGGGATTCATCATCATCATCCAGGCTATTGCCACTTTTGGCTTGATCGGCTGGCCGGGTTCCCTGACCCTGGGCATATGGTGGCTCCCCTTGGTCAGTTCAATCCTAATCCTCGGCGCCATCATCCTTATCCGCCGCCTTGGAATCACCCCGCCTTATCTCAAGCTCCCCTCCAGTAGTTTTCTGGCCAGAGCGCTTAACTGGCTTCTGCCCCGGATTGAACCCCTTTTTCGTCTGGAGTGGTTCTATCGCCTGATGTGGCGGGTATATGATTTCATTGGGAACATTATCAAAGCCATTTCCATAATTCTGGAAGGTGAGGGCGGGATCCTCTGGACCATCCTTCTGCTGGTCTTGTTGATCACCCTGCTGGTCGGAGGAGGCGCTTCATAAATGACGGTTTTACCCACGCTTGCCTTTATCGTAATTGTCACCACTGCCATGGTGATCCTGGTTTTCCGCGATTGGCGCATTATCGCCGGGGCTCTTGCGCTCCAGTATCTGGCCGCTTTCACCCTGGTCACCTTCTCCTGGCCAATCGGGATGGCCGTTATCAAGCTCATCGTTGGCTGGATGGCTACCGCCGCCCTTTCATTGACCTTCCTGCGCCAGCCGGAACCTGAATTCCCTTCAGAAACCACAGCGAGCCTGATCTTCCGGGCCTTGGCTGGGCTGGTAGTGATCCTGGTCATTTTCATCCTCGCACCAGACCTCAGGGCGAACATCTTTTCCAGATTGGACCTGGTCATCGTTCAAGGCGGCCTGATGCTGATTGGAATGGCTCTGATGCAATTGGGCACCAATTCCAATCCCTATCTGACGGTCATCAGCCTGCTCAGCTTTCTCTCCGGGTTTGAGATCATCCATGCCGGGTTGGAGCTGTCCACGCTCCTCACCGGTCTTCTGGTCATTGTCAATTTGGGCCTCGCTCTGGTCGGTGTTTACTTCATCACAAGGACCAAAGACGAACCTGAAACCATATCCGCGAGGGATGACGCATGAGACTCAGCACCCCAATCCTGTGGGTTATCCTTCCTCTTGTTATCGCCCTCATTGCCGTTATCTTTAATCATCGGCGAGTATTCGGTGTGGTTCTTACCAGTGCTTGCGCTTTCCTGCTGTCCCTGTTCGCCATGATCTTCCCTGAATCCATGGCTCTATCAATTGGGCCTTTCAACCTGATCTTTGATGAAAGTCTGGGAATCCTGGGGCGTGAGATCATTGTCGCCTATGAAATGCTCCCCTTCATCTCCTTCATTTTCTTCATGAATGGGCTTTGGACGTTGGTGAGCAATATCGACGGCGTTCCAAGACTCTTCCGCCCCATTAGTCTGCTGATGACTGGGTTACTGACAGCCTCATTAGGCGTTAACCCTTTCCTTTATGCGGCCTTATTCATCGAAATCGCCATCCTGGCATCCATCCCGATGCTTTCCCCGATGAGCGATGAACCCCATCCCGGCATGCTGCGGTACCTCGCCCTGCAAACCCTGGCACTGCCATTAATTTTGCTGGCCGGGCGGTTGCTGACGGGCGTGGAAATCCTGCCTCCGGAAAGCCCCCTGGTCATGCAATCTGCATTGATCCTGGGTCTCGGTTTTGCGGTCTGGCTGGCAGTTTTCCCGTTCCACAGCTGGGTGCCGATGGTATCGGAACGCAGCAACCCCTTGGTGACGAGTTTTCTGTTGTTCATTCTGCCTGTAACTATCCTTCTCTTCAGTCTGAACTTTATCAACCGGTATTCTTTCCTCAGGGAAGCGGAGGTGTTGTATAACACTCTGCGGATCATCGGGACGCTCATGATCGTGATCGGCGGCGTCTGGACTGCGATTCAGGATAATTTAAAACGCGCCTTGGGTCTCTCAGCCCTTACCGAAACAGGTTTTGCGCTGCTTGCCATGGGGCTGGCCGCCCAAAATGGCTTGAGCTGGTTATTGATGCTGTTTCCAGCGAGAGCTCTCGGGTTCTGGTTATGGGGATTTGTCCTGGCCTTGATCGAAGGGAAAACCGGATCATTAGAGATCCAGTATGTCAAGGGTTTCGCCCGGCGGTATCCAATCCTTTCCATTGGCCTGTTATTAGCCCAATTAAGCATTGCAGGGTTGCCCCTGTTGGCAGGATTCCCGGTCAAAATCTCCCTACTCACCGCTGCGTTTGAGATCAATACGCACATTTGTCTGTGGAGTTTCATTGGCAATCTTGGGCTATTTCTCTTCACAGTCCGAATACTGGCATATCTAGTGGCCCCAGAGATAGCGGAACTTCCGACTCGCTGGTTCCTCTCTGAAGAGAAACATGAATACATTCCTATACTCATCACGCTCCTGGTTTTGTTGCTATTGGGCCTCTTTCCCCACACTTTCCTGGGCAATATCCTCAAAACCTTGACGGCCTTTGGTCAATTGCAGTAAGATTCCCCCCAATACTCCCGAAAACCCACCCCTGGTGACAAGCGGGTAAATCGGGTCGATTCTGTGTATAATTCAGTCAGAAAATGAATAAGGTAACCCCCTTTTTTGTGGGGTTTTCTTGACCCCAATTATGATAGGTGAAATCCATGGATAACACAGTTGGACTGGAACAGCTTGAAAAACGCGTGGAATGGCTGGACAACGAGCGCCGGAATGACAAAACCATCATCGCCGCCCTGCAATCCAAATTGGACAGCGTTGATACTGAAAATGCCGCCCTGCGCCTGCGTCTGGCAGATATGGATAGTGAGATCACGCGACTGAACACACTGATGGCGCGGTTGGAGCAATATGAGACGAGTATTGCTGAAGTTCGAACGGATACCGGACGGGAGTTAGCGGGTTTTGATGAAACGCTGAAAGAAAACGCCCTCCAGACAGAAAAGCATTATCAGAATATTGAAAGCATCAACGAAAAAATGCTGGAGATGCGGAAAAAGATCCAAAATCTTGATGCTCTTGAAAGCGATCTGTCCCGCCGGAAAGATGAAGAGATCCGTCTTCATAAATTCATAGATCAACTGACTACCAAGGTCACCGAAAGCGAGAACTTGCAAGAAGACTTTAAACGTTCAATGCGTCTTGTGGAGGAAGACCGCCGCCAGGATGCCAAACGTTTGACCGATCTCCAGGGTGAGATGGCAGCCATGCGTAAACGCCAGGACGAAACACGCGGGAAACAGGACCTGGTGGGCGACAGCATGCGAAAACTTGAAAGCCGGATCAAAGACCTTCATGAAGCAGAATCGGAGCGCAGGGAATCCCAAACCGCCTTCACAGAGAAAATGGAGCTGGCCAATGTGGAAAGGGACCGGACCTTCAAAGAGTGGTCAGGACGCTTTGACGAAGTTGAACGTATTACAACCGGATTAGAAAAAGAACTCAAGGATATCGAAAACACCCATCGCTCCATCAAACAATCCCAGGCAGCCCTTGATGAAGTCACCCAGCGCTTCGACCGCCGGATCAACGAGATCACAGAGATCCAGCGCCTGAATGAAGACCGCTTCCGACAGGAATGGACGACATTTAAATCGGATGACCAGAAACGCTGGACCAACTACACCCTGGCTCAGGAGGAGCAGCATCGGGAAATGAGCCGGGCTATCGAAAATCTGAGCAACCGGATTACCACCCTTGAAGACAAACTCGAAAACATTCAGGATCAATTTCAGCAAATTGGAAAAGATGATGTCAAACGGATGACATATCTTATAAACTCGCTCAGGGAATCCATTGAAATTTACAACAGCTTGTTCAATGAATAAACACAGATAGGAAACACCCCTTGCAAGTCATCGGCACTGCCGGACACGTTGACCACGGAAAGTCAACTCTCATCAACCGCCTGACGGGAATCAATCCCGACCGTCTCAAAGAGGAACAGGACCGGGAGATGAGCATCGAACTGGGTTTTGCCTGGTTTAAATTGCCCAACGATCAAGAAGTGGGCATTGTGGATGTACCCGGACACCGAGATTTCATTGAGAATATGCTGGCAGGCATCGGCGGCATTGATGCGGCCCTCTTTGTTGTTGCCGCAGATGAGGGCGTCATGCCGCAAACAAGGGAACACCTCGCCATACTGGACCTGCTCCAAATCCCGGCGGGTGTGGTCGCGCTGACAAAGGTTGACCTGGTCAGGGAATCAGAATGGCTGGATCTGGTTGAAGCGGACCTGAGTGAGACCCTGGCCGATACCATCCTGAAGGATGCCCCCATCGTCCGTGTCAGCGCCCGCACGGGAACCGGGATTGACGAAATCACCCAGGCCCTGCAGGATGTCCTCACACAGCATCCGCACCGGCCCGATTTGGGCAGGCCCCGGCTGCCCGTTGACCGTGTCTTCACCCTGCCCGGTTTTGGTACGGTTGTGACCGGCACCTTGATGGATGGCCAGCTTGCCGTCGGAGATGCCGTGGAAATCCTCCCGCGCAAGCTGGAAGGGCGAATCCGCGGCCTGCAAACCCACAAGCAAAAAGAGGAGAAAGCCCAGCCGGGAAGCCGCACGGCTGTCAATATCACCGGCATCAGTGTGGATCAGGTCCAACGCGGGGATGTCGTTGTTCACCCCGAGACATACCAAGCGACAAATATGATGGATGTCTGGTGTACACTTCTTAAAGATGCAGATGCCCCCCTAAATCACAATACCGAAGTCAAACTCTTCCTCGGTGCAGCAGAGGTCATGGCCAGGGTACGCCTGCTTGGCGTCCAGCAATTGGAGCCCGGCGGGGAGGCCTTCCTGCAATTGATGTTGAAAGAGCCGGTCGTGGCACTCCGCCAGGATCGTTTTATCATTCGCCGCCCCTCACCAGCCGCAACCATTGGCGGCGGCCAGGTGATTGATCCGCATCCCCAGCACCGGCATAAACGCTTCAACAGCAACCGGATAGAAGAATTGGAAAGCCTGCTGGTGGGGACGCCGCAAGAGATCCTGCTTCAGACAGCCCAAAAATTAGGCGCGGCATCAGCCCAGTACCTGATAAAAGGTTCCGGATTGGAAGCCAAAGAGGCAGATGAAGCTTTGAAATTACTTGTGGATAAAGGGGTTATCCAAGAGCTGAAAGGGAAAAAAATCTTAATCACTTCCACCCTACAGCAACAGTTTACAGATAAAATCCTAATGAAGATCACGGCTTATCACCGGAGATTTCCCCTTCGTTTGGGGATGCCCCGGGAGCAGTTAAAGTCCGAAACCAACCTGAACGCTGATGTTTTCGATGCGCTTGTGCTTCAATTAACTGATTCTGGAAAACTGGCCGCCTTTGACGCTAAATTGCGTCTGATGGAACATGTGATTGCCTTCACAGATAAGCAGCAAGGCCAGATCGAAAACCTTCTCAAGCAGTTTGACGGGCAGCCCTATTCCCCCCCCTCGGTCAAACAGAGCCTCGCTGAAATTGGCGAGGAACTACTGAACGCGCTGATCGAGACGGGCCAGCTCATCCAAATCAGCGAGGATGTGTTGTTTCGATCCGGGGCGTACCTTGAGATGCGGGAGGCCGTGATCGAACATATCCGGGACCATGGGGAAATCTCCCTGGCTGAACTCCGGGATAAATTCGACACCAGCCGCAAATATGCCGTTGCCTTGTTGGAATACCTGGACCAGACCGGCGTCACAATCCGCAAAGGCGACAACCGAATTCTCAGACGTAGATCCTGACCATTTCTCCAAAAAAATCGCTATAAAATAACCTCCAGGGACGGCTTCGGAATCTGCGGTAAAATACTCCAGTACTGCGCAATTAATTCTTCAGAGGAGGAGCTATCCAACCCATGCAATGGAAAATTTTACTGACTGACGGGCTTGCACCAATCTCAGACCAGAACCTGCTGGCTTCAGTTAATCTGGCGGACCGCAAAGGGATTTCCGCAGAGGAACTGCTGGACATTATCGGGGAGTATGACGCCTTGATCGTCCGCGGCCGCACAAAGGTCACAGAAGCCGTTCTCGATGCTGCAAAAAACCTCAAAGTTGTCGGACGGATGGGCGTTGGGGTTGATAATATTGATCTGAACGCTGCCAGGGACCGTGGTATCACCGTTGTGAACGCGCCGGTTGCGACAACCGTTTCTGTGGCTGAACTGACCCTTGGGCTTATGTTGAGTTTGATCCGAGGGATCCCACAGGCTAATGCCGGGATAAAAGTCGGTGAATGGCTCAAAAAAGAGCTAGTCGGGACCGAACTCTATCAAAAAACCCTGGGGATCATAGGTTTTGGGAATATTGGTCAGGCGGTCGCCAAACGCGCACTGGCTTTTGAAATGAACGTGATCGTTTACGACACAAATCCACAGGTTAAGGAAGTTCGCGCCCTTGGGACTGAACTTGTCGAGTATAAAGAATTATTCCGACGGGCCGATCTGATCGCTCTCCATATCCCCTATAACGACACCACGCACTATCTCCTTGATGAGGGAGCCTTTAAACTGATGAAAAACGGCGCCCTGATCATCTGTGCAGCCCGGGGTGGGGTGATTGACGAAAGCGCATTGCTGGCTGCGCTTGAAAGCGGCAAAGTTGCCGGTGCCGCACTGGATGTCTATGAAAACGAACCTCCAGGCGCTACACCTCTGACCCTCCACCCCAACGTGATCAGCACGCCTCACATCGGCGCTCAGACAAAGGAAGCCCAATTACGAGCCGGACACGATATCCTTTCGGAGGTTGTCGCCGCCCTGGAAGAAAAACCTTTGCGTTGGAAAATCGTCTGACATCATCAACAGACTTTTGACCGCTAACCTTGTAAATACCGCCTGAATTAATCTAAAGGAATTCACCATGTCAAAGAAAACTGAATACTCACCAAAAATGCAGCAACTCGTTGATCTGGCAGCAGAACTCGAGGATCTTGGTCATATTGAAGCCGTCCTCGGGTGGGACCAGCAGGTTAACATGCCGCGGGGCGGGGCCCAGGAACGCGGTCTCCAATCTGCCATCCTCGGGCAAATCATGCATGAAAAATTCACCTCCGATGAAGTCGGTCAACTTATCGCTGACCTTGAAAAGGAAGTGGGCGACCTCAAAGCCGAAACCGACGAAGCCCGGATGGTTAAAGTGGCCAAGCGCCAGTATGACAAACAAACCAAGGTCCCCCTGCCCATGCTGATGGAATTCATCCAGACAACCACCATGGCCCACGAAGCCTGGCTGGATGCCAAAACCCAATCCGATTTTTCCATCTTCGAGCCCCATCTTGAAAAGATTGTTGACCTCCGCAAGCAGTATGCCGGTCTCTTCAAACCTTATGATCATATTTACGATCCGTTGCTGGATGACTATGAACCCGGGATGAAAACAGCGGATGTTAAAGAGATCTTCGATAAACTTCGCCCCCAGCAGGTTGAGATCATCAGGATAATCTCCGAAAAAGAACCGCCGGATAACAACTTTATCAAACAATATTACAAAGAAGAATATCAGGAAATCATCGGCCGTTATGTCATCACCCGGTTTGGATACGATTGGAACCGAGGCCGGCTCGATCTTGCACCGCACCCCTTCACAACAGAATTCGGGCAGGGCGACGTACGGATCACCACCCGCTACCTGAAGGACGATGCCGGTTCAGCGTTGTTCAGCACCATGCACGAAGCCGGACACGCCATGTACGGCCAGGGCGTGCCGGATAAATACCGCCGCCATCCCCTCAGCGGCGCGGCCTCCCTTGCCATCCACGAATCCCAATCACGGCTTTGGGAAAACCTTGTCGGCCGGAGCAAAGAGTTCTGGTCTTTCTTCTACCCCTCGCTGCAAATGCTCTTCCCGGAATATCTCGGTAATGTCAGCCGGGAAGACTTCTATCGCGGGATCAATAAAGTGGAACCCTCCCTGATCCGGGTGGAAGCGGATGAGGCAACTTATAACCTGCACATCATGCTCCGTCTTGAAATTGAGATGGGGCTGATGGAAGGTACTTTTGAGGTCAAGGATCTGCCGGAGATCTGGAACAGCAGGATGGAAGACTACCTCGGGATCACCCCTCCGGATGATTCTCAGGGCGTCCTCCAGGATGTCCACTGGTCCGGCGGCATGATTGGATACTTCCCCACGTACGCGCTCGGCAACCTGGCATCCGTCCAACTGTGGGATAAGATGCTGGAAGAAAATCCCAATGTGCCGGATGAAATCGCCCAGGGGAAATTCGACACCATCCTCGGCTGGATGCGGGAAAAAGTGCACCAGTACGGCAGCAAGTTCGAGCCTCAGGAGATTATGCTCAAAGCCACCGGCAGCAAGATCACCCCGGAGCCGTATATTCAGTATCTCAAAACCAAGTATGGTGAGATCTATAATTTCTAAGAACGACCATCTACAGTCCTCATCAGGCCGGGGAACCGGCCTGATGTCATTTAAACCGCAGACCCGGTTCTCACCCGCCATCCCCCTTTATTTTCTCGTATAATTATCCCATGCCGCGTTTACGTAAAATAATCCCTGCGGTGAGCTTATTGCTCCTGCTCGCACTTCTGACACCATCATCAGGGAAGGCGCAGATTTCTCCCGCCATCACGATCCTCTTGCCTGGCGAGGGCTCTGTTGTCACATCACCCCTCTCAATTTCCGCTGATGTACTGCCGGGAGGCGACGGCCTGATCCGGGTGACGCTAACGGACCGTAACGGCAGCATTATCGCCCGGAAATTATTGCGGATCGCCGGTGATCCCGATCATCCCATCGAGTTTTCAACATCCTTGCCCTTTGAAATCCCTGGCGGACCCACTGAAGCCCTGTTGACCCTGGCCACGCAGGATGAGGACCATCGGCCTCTGAGCTTGCGAACCGTGACGCTCACCCTTAGTCAGGATGGTGAAGCGCTGATCCAACCCAACCTGGTGGGTGAATCCTGGCTGGATATTACAGCACCAGGCCCGCAGGACCTGATCAGCGGCGGCAATCTCACTGTTCAAGGTTCCGTCACGCCGATCACAAATAACCTGGTGCGGTTCGAATTGATCACAGACTCCGGCGGCGTGGTTGGCACAACCCAATTATCCATTCCAGAAGAGCACCGCGAAGGTCAGCCCTTTGAATTTGAAGTCACCCTCTCTTATGCTTTCATCACCACCAGCCGGGATGCGCGCCTCGTGGTCCGGCAAACAAGCACGCAGTTCCGCGCCAATCTCATTTTGGACAGCCTCCCTCTGATTCTGACCCCCTAATTCCCGCTTTTAGATTGCAAAAAATCAATGAACATTATCATAATTGACAGGTGGCGAGTCTCCTGTGATTCTGCATCCGCAACAACAACACCTTGAGTGAAGGTATAATGGGGAGCGTTGCCTTACAAGGTAAATGTCGTCGAAATCGGAGGTCTGCATGTCGGAAAATTACGATGTCATCATCATCGGCGCGGGGATCGTTGGCAGCATGGTGGCGCGATTCTTATCCAAATACAAACTAGATATCTTATTAATCGAAAAAGAGAGTGATGTCGGCATGGGCACCAGCTCTGCCAATTCAGCCGCAGTCCACGCGGGATACGATGCCCTGCCCGGCACCAACAAAGCGCTCACCAACGTCATGGGCGCTGAAATGTGGCCTGAGATTTCGCAGGACCTCGGCATCCCCTTTGAGCGCTGTGGCGATTATGTGGTTGCAGTGGACGAAGAAGACCTGAAGATGTTGAACCTCCTGCTGGAACGCGGGCAGGCCAACCGCGTCCCTGGGCTGGAGATCATTGACGGCGACGAAATGCGCAGGCGGGAACCTCTGGTCAGACCTGACACGATCGGCGCGCTCTGGGCGCCCACAGGTGGGATTATCGATCCCTTTGCTGCGACAATTGCCGCCGCTGAAAATGCCGTGATGAACGGTGTGACCTTGAAACGGGATACGGCTTTTGAGGATTTTCTGATGGACGGCAACCGGATCACCAGCATCCACACCAGCCGGGGCGACTTTACCTGCCGCTGGGTGGTCAATGCCGCCGGGCTGTATGCTGATGAGGTCATGCATAAAGCCGGCGTCCGACCTGAATTCATGATCCGCCCCCGCCGAGGGGAATATGTGATCCTGGATAAAGTTGATTTCCAGCTGACCCGCAACACCATCCTCTTCCCCACGCCTTCTGATAAAGGCAAGGGCATTGTGGTGGCGTCCTCCTTGCACGGCAATGTGATTGTCGGGCCAAACGCTAATTTTGTGGACGATAAAACCAATAAAGACATCACCAAAGAGGGAATTGAAGAGATCTGGTCTGGCGGGAAGAAACTTGTCCCGGGCATCAACCGCAAACACATCATCGCTGAATTTGCGGGATTACGCGCAACCGGTAACGCCCCCACACCCAACCCGGAGATTAACTATAATCAGGATTTCATCATCGAGATTCCCCGGGAAGTGAAAGGTCTGGTCAATCTGGGCGGGATTGAGTCACCCGGCTTTACTGCCGCCCCCGGCCTCGCGCTCAAGGTTATTGAGCTTCTGGAGGAGGCAGGGGAAAGCCTTGTAGAAAAAGCGGATTGGAACCCGATCCGGGAACCCCGACCCGTTTTCCGCCATCTGAACAAGGACGAGCAGGCGGCTTTGGTCGCCAGAGAACCGGCTTACGGCCGAATCGTCTGCCGCTGTGAGATGGTGACTGAAGGGGAGATCCTGGCCGAGATCCACGCGCCGATCCCAGCGGATACCTACGATGCGCTCAAACGCCGCACCTGGCTGGGCACCGGGCGGTGCCAGGGCGGTTTCGATATGCCGCGCGTGACC